>DJIE01000275.1 GCA_002433465.1 Salinisphaera sp. UBA6602 | reverse complement strand
GCGCTTGATCTCGTAGCGCAGCCGCACACCCGCCTCGGTATTGTTGAGCCCGCTGGCGAGACCGTACTCGGGCACGTCCTGGGCCGAGGCGTTGACCTCGAGCCTTGGCTGCAGGATCAGACGCTGGGTGAGCAGCAGTTCGTACTCGAATTCGCCGCGAAAGCTGACATCGCCGTCCTCGCTCACGAACAGAGCTGTGTCCGACTCGAACCAGTAGGGCGCAAGCCCCTGAACGCCGAGCACGGCAAAGCCGCGATCGGGGTTGGGGTTGACGTCATAGCGCAGGCCCGCCTGGACGCCCCAGAACGGCGTGATCGTGCGGTTGTAGAGTGCCTGGAACTCGGTGTCTTCGGGCGAGCCGCCGTCGATCGGTCCCTCACCTTCGGTCTTGAACCAGAATTTGTGGGTGTCGCCACCGAGCCAGCCCTGCGCGTCCCAGAGGTAATTGTCCTCACCGCTTTCGGGTACGCCGTACTCCAGGCGATCAATCAGTGCGAAACCGTAAACGGCCTCGTCCTTGAGAATATCCGGCCATTCAGCGGGCGCTCCGCTGCTGGCATTGCGCTCGCCGGGGGGATAGATGGCGTCGGGATCGGCATTTTGGCCAGGCAATGTGCTTTCGTCGGCCGCCGGCGCCAAGCCGGGCAGCGCCAGCATGATCAGCACCAGGACGTACAGGAGGGGCAGACGGGTATTAAACATCGGTGTTCTCCTTTTGGCTGCGGGGGCCCACCCGCACAACTCGGGCCATGCCCATTTCCATGTGGTAGAGAAGGTGACAATGGAAGAACCAGCGGCCGGGCTCGTTGGCGGTGACCAGTAGCGACACACGCGAGCCGGGCAGTACGCTGATGGTGTCCTGGAACGGCAGATGATCGCCCTGGTCGTTTTCCAGTTCCATGAACATGCCGTGCAGGTGGATGGGGTGCTCCATCATGGTGTCGTTGATCATGATCAGCCGCACGCGCTCGTTGTAGGGGAAGTCGATGGGGCTGTCGGTATCGCTGTACTTCACCCCGTCAAACGACCACATATAGCGATCCATGTTGCCGGTCAGGTGTAGCTCGATGGTCTTGGCCGGCTCGCGTTTGTCGGCCATGGGCTTGGTGTTGCGCAGTTGGCTGTAGGTCAGCACCCGGTGCGGCACATCCTTGAGGCCGGTGCCGCGCTCGGCCAGGCGGTTGCGCTGGACGGTCGCGGTGGTGATATTGCCGGGCCCATGACCGTCGGGACCGTGTCGAGCGATCACGGGACCCGCCGGTTCCATCATGGCGATGCTGTTGTCGGCGCCCATGCCCGACATCGGGTTGTCGCCGTGTTTCATCGTGCCCATGTCGTGGCCCTGATGAGACATGCCGGCCATGCCCTGGCCTTTTTTCGACATGTCCATCTTTGCCATGTCGTCGCCGCCCGACATCTTCATGCCGTCCATGTTCATCATGTCCATATCCATGCCCATGTCGACCATGGTGCGCGTTGGCTGGGCGCGCAGGGCCGGCACGGACGCATCCATGCCCGGCCGCGGGGCTAGCGTGCCGCGGGCGTAGCCGCTGCGGTCCATGGACTCGGCCATTAGGGTATAGGCCTGATCCGCTTTCGGCTCGACCACGACGTCGAAGCGCTCGGCCACCCCGATCTGGAACTCGTCGGTTTCCACCGGCTCGACGTTCTGGCCGTCGGAAGCCACCACACTCATGGGCAGGCCCGGGATGCGGACGTTGAAATAGCTCATGGCCGAGGCGTTGATCACTCGCAGGCGAATGCGTTCACCGGGCTTGAACAATGCCGTCCAGTTGGCATCGGGATGCATGCCGTTCATCAAATAGGTATAGGTGTGGCCGGTGACGTCTGCGATATCGCGCGGGCTCATACGCATGTTCCCCCAGGCCATGCGGTCCCGCAGGGTCGCGCCCCAGCCGGCCTTGGAGACGTCCTCGGCAAAGTCGGCGACCGTGCGCTCGCTGAAGTTGTAGTAATCGCTCATCTTCTTGAGCTTGGCCAGTAGCCGGTGCGGATCCTCGAAAGTCCAGTCGCTCAGAACCACGACGTATTCGCGGTCGGCGTCGATATGGTCCTCGCGGCTCTGCGGGTGGATGACCAGCGGCCCGTACTGGCCCAGCTGTTCCTGTAGACCGGTATGGCTGTGGTACCAGTAGGTGCCGTACTGGCGAACCGGGAACTCGACCTCGAAGGTGTCGCCGGGATCGATGCCGGGAAACACGACCCCGGGGACGCCGTCCATCTGGAACGGCAGCAGGATGCCGTGCCAATGGATCGACGTGGACTCGTCGAGATGGTTGTGCACGCGCAGGCGGGCGGTCTTGCCCTCCCAAAGTTCTACCAATGGCCCGGGGACGGTGTTGTTGACGGTAATCGCCGAGGACCGCCCGCCTGCAATGTCGATGATCTCGCGGCGGATATGCACGTCCATGTCCACATCGCGGGGGGTGCCGCCCGGTACCTGAGCCGTTGCGGTATTCAGTTGGGGGCCCATACCGGGGCGGGCGTAAGCGGGTAGCAAGGCATTGAAGCCGGCCAGCAGGCCGGTTGCACCCATGGCGCGTAAAAGACGGCGTCTATCGTTGTCGTGTGTTCGATTACTCATAATAAAGTACCTTCCAGAATTGCGTTAAATCAGCTGAGAGCCGTTCGCTCTATCGCGCGCATCAATGCGCGTGTCCGTCGTCGTTATGTGAATCGGCAGCGCTATCGCGCCCATCGGTATCGTCATGGCCACCCGCTTTGTCATCGGAATTGTTGCCAACAGAGCTTTTGTTACCACCGTCGTCGTGGCCGCCGCCCTGATCGCCATCGCCGTGGCCGCCAGACTTGTGATCGGCGTTGTTGCCATCAGAGCCTTTGCCGCCACCGTTGTGATGGCCGCCGCCCTGGTCGTCGCCTTGCCCATCGCTGTGGCCGCCACCGTCGTGGCCGCCACCGCCAGCGTGATGGCCGATGCCGCTCGTCTCGGCGGACGCCAGCATCTGCTCATAGTCGGTCTCGGACATTTCGGGCCACTGCTTGACGAACGCGGTCATGGCCCAAAGGTCGGCGTCGCTGTGGGTACTGCCCCAGGCGGGCATGCCCGACGCCTTGATGCCGTGCTTGAGAATCCAGTAGATCTCGCTGGCCGACATCTCTGCGCCGGCGTGGGCCAAGCCGGGCGGCTCCGGGTTCATTCCCTGGGCAGCTACCGAAGGCCTGGCGCCGGGCGGGGCGTGGCACCCGGCACACATGGCGTCGAAATTGGCGGCTCCGGCGAGCAGTTGCTGTTCGCCGCCTAACTCGGGCGCCTCGATATCGGCCGACTGCCGTTCGACCGAGCGATGGACTGCCTGATTGAGTACCCAGTAGGTAATCGGCCAGTGCTTGTCGGTGGCGGCGACGTTGTAGGCGCCGGAATAAACCACGCCGGCCGCCGCCGCGCCTAGGGCCAGAATGCCGACGACCAGCGTCGTCAGCGCGATTTTAAAGACTTGCATTGTTTCGTCTCCAAGGAACGGCGAGCGCGCGCAACTCGAGTCGAACACTTGTGCCGAGCGGCATAAAGTGCGCTTTCTATCTGAACCGGATCAGGTTCGGACGAAAATAGGCTGTGCGATTTACAACGCCGTTCGAGCTGAATAATCGGCGCGAGCAATGCGCCGTAGGGTTTCAGCTATGTGACGAGAGACGGGGGGGGCGATAGGGCGGGCGGTTAAAGCCACGCGCAACCGCGTCGACAGCGCGACTCGCAAAATGCGCAGCGGGAGGGTACTGCGGACCATCCAACGAGTGATCGTTGACCGCGCTCGACGAACAATGCCCTACGAACGCGCAACAGCAGGGTTCGTGGCTATCGGATCCATCGTCCGTTGCCTGCTCTTCGGCACTGGCATGGCTTGCTGTTTGCGCGTGCGTATGGACTGCCGATACGCCGCCGACGGACGATTGACTGGTGACATGCATGCACGACATGCCGTAAACACCGGCTTGCGCTACCAGCATTTGCAACAGCAGAAGTATGGCAATCGATGCACGCATTACGGACTACGATAACGGCTTAGGGGCAGCAGCTCAAGCTACAAGAAGAGGGGCGGCAAATGCCGCCCCAATCTCATCAATCACGTTATTGATCTTTGTGCGGGCCAGCGTGGATGTGTGAACGAGGGCTGGTGTGAGCCGGATCGTCTTTCGGAAGTTCCCTCCCGCGTTCCATTCCTTGATTGCTGATCGAGTCGCCCGACGTTGAACTATCGATTGACCCGTTACTGGCATTTGCCCTATCTGCAGAGATGTCGTAGTCGTCACTGCCTCTGGGCCCCGCATCTTGGCCGCGTATCGGCGACATTCCGTGATTGCTTCCGGAATGCCCGAGGGATGCGCTATCGATCGACGTATTCCACGGCGCTCGGCGCTCGGTTTTTCCAGGGATCTGCTTATTCAGGGCACGTCTTTCGTCGGGCTTATTTAAAGCCGCATCGCTAATGCGTTGTCCGGACATACCGTTGGCTGTTGATAGGTCTTCGAACCGGCTAATATGCGCGGACGCAACCGCGACGCTGCCGAGCGCGATGGCGCCTGCCGAGAGCAGCGAAATAAACGCCGACGTTTTCGTTGGGTGATACATGTCTCTGTCTCCATCGTATTGACAGGGTGTCCGTCTGTTGCAAAACAAACGTTTCGCCATGTCAGTGATAGTGAGTTCGCATGTCCGGGATGCGAAACGAATCGTGCGAACTCGCTTGTCAAACAGTCGAGATCAATCCGAGATGTCGGCCGATCGTGACCGTTGATTAGTCGACAAAACGGTGCATCGACGTGCACCGATACAGTTGGCTATGACAATGGAGACGGGGGACGGTAGGGCGGGAAGGCGAAGCCGGGTGCAGCGTCATCACGAATGCGGCCGGCGATCTTCGTAGCGCGGGCAAACAGCCTGCCGTACAACATGCTTTCGGCGTTGATGGCGCTTGATGGGCAATGGCCGCTAGCCGTGCAATGGGGCGCAAATTCGGCACCCCCATTGTGCCCGCCGTGATCCGCTTGCGCGGCATTCTCTTGTGATACGTGTTGGGCTGCAGCGGTTGCGTTCGACGACGCTTCGTGGACGTGCGTGACCACGGGTGCGACAGCTTGGGCCATCATGGCAACGAAGAACAGTATGAATGTGGCTATTACACGCATCACATAATGTTAGATGGCCATGGCGGCGATAAGTTTCAATGGTAGTGTCAAAAATCGATGCGCCGCCCTGGCTTGAACGTGGCACCAGGGATACGGACTCGGGGCCCGGTTGCCCTCGCTGTCAAGGCGAAGCGGCTGAACCGACCAACGAGGCCGATAGGGTCGAAGGCGGCAAGCAAAGCCCGGAGTCGTTGCACGCCTGTATGTCGGCCTCTACCGTAGCGCGATCGATGTCGGCACGTTCGGCAAGAGTGATAGTCAAGTTCAAGGTGCCCGAATAAACACGGATCGGACTGTCGAGGCCGACATCCATTTCATTGCCCGTCGGGTAAGCGACGTCGGCCGCTAATCGAACGTTGTCGGCGAGGACGTCCACCTCGGTCGGTATAAGAAAATCGAACGAAGCCGGATTCGCATTGATATGCCAACCCGGTTCGATGTCGAGTTCGACTCGAACCTTGTCGCCTTGCCGGAACGCATCAAGGTTTACATGAGCTGCACTGAAGCGTTGCCGGGTCAATCCCGAGTCGGGTGCGCCGTTCGGGGCGATCGACGACTCGGACGCCGCGTAAAGATCGGTCGCATCCCGCCCAGTGCTTCGGGTCTCCTTAGCCGAAACGTCTTTTTCCGCTCGCGTCTTACCAGCGACATCGGATGAGGGCGACTGCCAAAACAGGAAAAAGCCACCCGCCGCAATAGCGGCAGTCGCAGGCAACAGCCAGCGAAGCACAAGATCTTTACCGGTTGACACGCGTCTGCTCTCCACTGGTTTCTATGGCTGTTTTCAAAGTGCTCACCGTAAACAGATCGGGTAGGCGTCGGTGCACAGTCCCGTCCGGCTTTAAGACCACGGCGAAGGGCAGGCCG
>DJIE01000109.1 GCA_002433465.1 Salinisphaera sp. UBA6602 | reverse complement strand
GGGCGCGATCTTCTGGATGTGGGTAACCGCCATCGTCGGCATGGCAACCAAGTACGGCGAAGCCGTGCTGGCCGTGAAGTACCGCGAAACCAACGCCGAGGGCGCCTACGTGGGCGGGCCCATGTACTACATTCGCAACGGCCTGGGCGCCAACTGGAAATGGCTTGCCTTCCTGTTCGCGCTGTTTGCCACCGTGGCCGCCTTCGGTATCGGCAACACCGTGCAGTCCAACTCGGTATCGCAGGTATTCGACGAAACCCTTTCGGTGCCGCGCTGGATAACCGGACTGGTGATGGCGACCGCCGTATTCGCGGTGATCATCGGCGGGCTCAAGCGCCTGGCCAGTGTGACCGACAAGCTCGTTCCGGTGATGGCAGTGATCTATGTCATCGGCGCGGCGCTTGTGCTCTTGCTCAACGCCGGGGAGATTCCCGCCGCGATCGGCCTGATCTTCTCCGACGCATTTACCGGCACCGCAGCAACCGGCGGCTTCGCCGGCGCCGGTATCCTCATGGCGATTCGTTTCGGCGTGGCCCGCGGCATCTTCTCCAACGAGGCCGGCCTGGGCAGCGCGCCTATCGCCCATGCCGCCGCGCGTACCGACAGCCCGGTGCGCCAGGGCGTGGTCGCCATGCTGGGCACCTTCATCGACACGATCGTGGTCTGCACCATGACCGCGCTGGTGATCATCGCCACCGGCGCGTGGTCGTCCGGTACCACCGGCGCGCAGCTGTCCGCGGAAGCGTTCAATGCCGGCATGCCCGGCCCCGGCCACTTTATCGTGAGCTTCGGCATGGTGGTCTTCGCCTTTTCGACCATGCTGGCCTGGAGCTACTACGGCGAACGCACCGCCGAGTATCTGTTCGGCTCGCGTATCGTCATGCCCTACCGGCTGATCTGGGTGGTGGCGGTATTCGTGGGTGCCGTGGCCGAGCTGGATCTGGTCTGGCTGATTGCCGACGTCATGAACGCGCTCATGGCCATTCCCAACCTCATCGCGCTGGTTCTGCTCGCGCCGGTGGTGTTCAAGCTGACCCGCACGTATTTCGATAAAGCATAAGCATCTGCACAAGCGGTAGAATCGGGTACGGGATGCAGCCGTTCGGTTGCATCCCGTACCATTGCCCCTAAATATCGTAGCCCGCGAAACGATAGCGAGAGGACATCATGAATTCCCGCCGCGCGCAGCGCCCGATCGGTGTGCTTTTCACCAATCTGGGCACCCCCGACGACACCTCCGTTCCTGCCGTTCGCCGCTATCTGGCCGAATTTTTGAGCGACCGCCGCGTGGTCGATCTCAATCGTGCGCTCTGGCTGCCCATTCTGTACGGCATCATCCTCACATTCCGGCCCAAGAACTCGGCCGAAGGCTATCGCTCCGTCTGGACCGACGAAGGCTCGCCGTTGCTGGTCTACGCGCGCCGCCAGGCCGAACGTATTCAGGCGCGGCTCGATCAGGAAGTCGAGCGCCCGGTGCATGTGGCGCTTGCCATGCGCTACGGCAATCCGTCGATTGAGGCCGGCCTGCGCGAGCTGGATGCGGCCGGCTGCAAACAGGTCCTGGTCCTACCGGCCTATCCGCAGTATTCCGCGACCACCGTCGCGACCACCTTCGACAAGATCGGCGAAGTACTGGCCGAGTGGCCCGAGCCGCCCGCGCTGCGCCAGATCAACCGCTATCACGACGAACCGGCCTATATCGAAGCGCTGGCCGCATCGGTGCGTGAACACTGGGCCGAGCACGGGCGCGCGGAAAAGCTGGTGCTGTCTTTTCACGGCATCCCCAAGCGCTATGTAAAAAACGGCGACCCCTATCCGCGCGATTGCGGTATCACCGCCCAGCTGCTGGCTGCCGAACTCGGGCTGTCGCGCACCGAATACAAGGTCTGCTTTCAGTCACGCTTTGGCCGCGAGCCCTGGCTGCAGCCGTATCTGGACGAGACCATGAAGGCCTGGGGCAAGGCCGGCATGAAGAGCGTGGACGTAATGTGCCCGGGCTTTTCTTCCGACTGCCTGGAGACGCTGGAAGAGATCAAGGAAGAAAACCGCGAATATTTCGAAGAAGCCGGTGGCGGTTCCCTGCGGTATATTCCCGCCCTCAACGACCGCGAAGATCACGTGGAGATGTTCACCCGCCTGATCAAGCGCGAACTTTCGGGCTGGATCTGACCGCCGGGCGCTGGCGCGCGCCGGCGCCGAGCCCTGCCCCCAGAGGATAATCGACGCCATGGAGTTGATCGCCGACTTTGCCATGAATTACGGCCTGTTCCTGGCCAAGGCCGTGACCGTGGTCATTGCCCTTGCCCTGGCCGTGGGCTGGATACTGAGCCTGATCGGCCAGGCCCGGGCCGAACGCGACGGCGACCGGCTGAGCATCACCCACGTCAACGATCGCCTTGATCGTATGGCCGAAACGCTCAATGCCACCCTGCTCAACGACAGCGAGCGCAAGGCCCGCGCCAAGCGCAAGAAGGTAGAAGACAAACAGCGGCGCAAGGCGGAGAAGCTGGGCAAGCGGCATGAGCCGGCCCGCCTGTTCGTGCTCGACTTCGACGGCGATATCCGGGCCTCGGCGGTGGAGTCGCTGCGCGACGAGATTACCGCCGTCATGCAGGTGGCCGAGGCCGGCGACGAGGTGCTGGTACGGCTCGAGTCCGCCGGCGGCATGGTCCACAGCTATGGTTTGGCCGCGTCGCAGCTGGCCCGCCTGCGCGACGCGGGCGTGCGCCTGACCATCTGCGTGGATCGCCTGGCCGCCAGCGGCGGCTACATGATGGCC
>DJIE01000031.1 GCA_002433465.1 Salinisphaera sp. UBA6602 | reverse complement strand
TCTGTGAGGACTCGAACGCGATCCATGAGAGGTCTATGCAGAGCTTCCCTAGAACTGGCCGAAAAACGTCTCGTAGAGCAGGAAGACGTTGAGCGCGATCACCACGCAGGCGATCGCCCACGCCGCGACGGTGGTGGCCCGCCGGTTGACCAGCTCGCCCATGATCTCGCGGTTCGAGCAGAACAGCAGCAGCGGGATCAGGGCAAACGGGATACCAAAGGACAGCACTACCTGGCTCATGACCAGCGCGGTGGTGGCGTCGACGCCCATGGCCAGAATCAAAAGCGGTGGCGTCATGGTGATCAGGCGTCGTGCGAACAGCGGAATACGCCGGGCGATGAACCCCTGCATGACCACCTGACCGCTCATCGTACCTACCGACGAACTGGAAAACCCGCTTGCCAGAAGGCCGACCCCGAACAGGGTCGCGGCGAGCGGGCCGGCATAGTCGCGCAGCTGGGCGAATGCGCCTTCCAGGGTGGTGATCGGCGTGGCCGCGCCAAAGAACAGGCCGGCCGCCATCACCAGCATGGCGGCATTGATCAATCCGGCCACGCCCATGGCGATCAGGATATCGACGAATTCGAACCGGAAGATGCGTCGGCGCTCGTCGGCGCTGCGCCCGACCACGCGCCGCTGGGTGAGCGCCGAATGCAGATAGATCACGTGCGGCATGACGGTGGCGCCCAGAATACCCGCGGCCAGCATCACGCTGTGACTGCCCTGGAAACCGGGTATCAGCCCCAGGGCCAGATCGCCCATGTCCGGGTCGGCGACGTACACTTCGTAGGCAAAGGACACGACCACCACGCCCACGAGCGCGGTGATACCCGCTTCGAGCGGACGAAAACCGCGCCGCTGCAACTCGAGCAGGGCAAAGGAGAACACCCCGGTAATCACCGCCGCCGGAAACAGCGGAATCCCGAACAGCAGGTACAGTCCCAGCGCGCCGCCGATGAATTCGGCCAGGTCCGTGGCAATGGCGATGATCTCGGCCTGTATCCATAAAGCGATGGTCACCGGTCGGGAAAACCGTTCGCGACAGACTTCGGGCACGTTCTTGCCGGTGGCGATACCGAGCTTGGCCGACATGCTCTGTATGAGGATCGCCATCAGGTTGGCGACCACGACCACCCACAGCAGCAGATAACCAAAGGTCGAGCCGGCCTGGATATTGGTCGCGAAATTGCCGGGGTCGATATAGGCCACGGCGGCGATGAAGGCCGGGCCCAGAAACGGCCACAGCCCACGCAGACCGCGGTGCCGGCCATCAAGGGCGGCCTGTGCGGCGCGCATGGTGGCGTTTTCGCCCGGCAGCATGTCGCTTTGAGAGCGGCTCATGAACGGCTCGGGCGGGCGACATCGAACCGCAACCGAGGGCCGGCGTAACGGTGGACTGCAAAACTTAGCATCGGCTGAAATTAGCGCCCATCATCCGAGCGGTCAATACGCGTTGGCGCACGCGCCGGCGCGCGCGCCGTACAATCGGCGCATGCAAGACACCGCTTCATTTGCCGACCCCGTTGCCAACGGCGTCCTCGCCGGCCCGATTCTGCGCCAGGCCCGGCCGGGCCGTCTGGTGCTCTGGCTGGTGGCCGCCAGCAACCAGCCGCTGACGCTGGCCCTGTATCGCGACGATGACGGCCGACGCCAGGTCGCCGACGACACGATCGTGCTCGATAGCCGCCATCGTCGCGATCTGCGTATTGGTGAGCACGCGTGGATGATATTCATCGACGTGGATCTCGGCGCGGCCGGGGTGGAGCCGCTGCCCGAAGGCAGGGCGATTGGCTATGACCTGCTTGTGGGCGACGATCGCGTCTCGCTGGCCGCAGCCGAGCCGGCGCTGCGCTACGAAGGCGAATCGCGCCCGCGGTTCGTGATCAAGACGCGGCTCGACAGCCTGCTGCACGGTTCCTGTCGGCGCCCGCATCATCCGTCTGGCGACGGCATGGCGCGTGCGGACCGATGGCTTGGGGCACGGCGCGCGGATAGCGCCGACTGGCCGGCGGCCATGCTGCTCACCGGCGATCAGATCTATGCCGATGATGTGGCAGGGCCGTTGCTACGGGCCATCCATGCGCTTATCGCGCGGCTCGGCCTGTGGCCGGAAACCCTGGAAGGCGCGTTGCTCGACGACAGCGATGCACTCTATGCCTGTAGCGCCTGCTACTACCGGCGCGACGAGCTGCTGCCCAAGGAAAAGGTCAACCGGGATCTGCGCGACCGCTTTTTTGGCGGCACGCGCAAGCCGGTGTTCACGTCGGCTTCGTCGGGCAATCACCTGATCACGCTCGCTGAAGTGCTGGCGATGTATCTGCTGTGCTGGTCCGATGTCGCCTGGCGAGGGCTCGAGTACACCCGCCCCGAGCTGGACGAAGAAGAAAGCCGTCGCTACGACGAAGAAGCACGGGCCATCGACGCCTTCGTTGCCGAGCTGCCGGCGGTTCGGCGCGTGATGGCCAACACCGTCACCGCCATGATCTTCGACGATCACGACATTACCGACGACTGGAACCTCACGGGTGAATGGATGGATACCGCCTACGGGCATCCTTTCTCCCGACGCATCATCGGCAATGCGCTGATCGCCTATCTGCTGTGCCAGGGCTGGGGCAACCGGCCGGAGGCTTTTGAAGAGACGGTCTGGCCGTGCGTGGTGCGCTATATCGATACGCGCGACAACGCCGCCCACGATGCCCTGATCGACCATCTGCTCGAATTTCGCGGCTGGGGTTTCATGCTCGAGACGGACCCGGGCGTGCTCGTGCTCGATACCCGCACCCGGCGCTGGCGACGCGGGCGGGCACCGTCCAAGCCGTCCGGGTTGATGGACTGGGAGGCTCTGAGCGAGATGCAAGGCCAGCTCATGAACCGCGAAAGCGTGGTGATGGTCTCCGCCGCGCCGATTTTCGGCGTCAAACTCATCGAGAACATCCAGCGTGTTTTCACCTGGTTCGGCAAACCGCTGATGGTGGATGCCGAAAACTGGATGGCCCATCCCGGCGCGGCCCATACGCTGCTCAACATCTTTCGTCACGGCAAGACGCCGAAGAATTTCACCATTCTGTCGGGCGACGTGCATTACTCGTTCGCCTATGACGTCACCCTGCGCTTTTCGGCCGCGCGCCAGCGGATCTGGCAGATCACCAGCTCTGGCGTGAAGAACGAATTTCCACGTCGGCTGCTGGACTGGTTCGATCGGCTCAATCGGTGGCTGTATGCGCCGTACTCGCCGCTGAACTGGTTCACCAAGCGCCGGCGTATGCGTATCGAACCGCGTCGTCCGAGCCCCGCCGATCACGGCGAGCGCCTGGTCAACGGCGCCGGCATGGGTTATGTGCGCTTCAACGCCGCGGGCCAGCCCAGCGAAATTCGTGAGCTGTGCGCCGACGACTCCGACGTGGTGTTTGAACAGGACGACGACGCACCCGATTGAAGACTGAACCTCGGGTTGCCCGCGTTGCCCAATACCGCTCCATGCCTGACCGAGGACGACAGCAAATGAGTCGATCGCTATTGCCGCTAAGCGCGGTGTTCGTGTTGGCCGCCGCCATGCCGGCCGGCGCCTGGGCCCAGAATGCGCTCTCTGCGCTGGACGCCAACGACGACGGTGCGATCAGTCGTCAGGAGGCGATCGACGGTCAGCGCAAGACGTTCGAGCGGCTCGATGGCAACGGCGACGGCCTGCTCGACACCGACGAGTTCGCGGCCGGTCAGCCCGGGCGCGACAGCGAAGAGCTGCCCGCCGACGTACGCCGGGCGCGCCGCGCGTCCATCGAGCGCCAGTTTGCCATCCTCGACCGCGACGACGACGGCGGTATTTCGCTGGCCGAGTATCAGGCCGCGATGACGCCATATTTCGATGCCCTGGATATCAATTCCGACGGCGTGCTCGACGGTGCGGAACTACGCCAGGCCATCGAGGACGATAGCCCGCGCGACTAGCGCCTGTTAGCACCACTGCGCCTTGGCTTGCGAAAAAATAGATAGAGCGCGGCGCGACGATTTAAGGAAGCTCTGCACAACCTGTCGCGGTCGCGCCGGCGTGCTTTGC
>DJIE01000161.1 GCA_002433465.1 Salinisphaera sp. UBA6602 | reverse complement strand
GCCCGCCCCGCTGGGCGCCGACGAACAAACACAACTTCGGGCCCTGCTTGCCCGCCTGCTGCCATGAATGCCCTACGCCAACTCACGCTGGTTCTTTGTCTACTCGGTCTAAGTCAGACCCTCGCCACCGCCGCGCCGCCCGCGGCCGCCGGGCCGGGCGAGACCTTCACCCTGCCCGACGCCGCCGCGGCCCTGTCGCTGCGCGATGCCATCGACCAGGCCATGGCCGCCAACGTGCAGACGCTGCTGGCCGACGCCCGGCGCGACGAGGTGGCCGGCGATAGCCGCGAGGCGCGCTCTGCCTTCCTGCCGCATGTTTCGGCGCGCGTGAGCCAGGCACGCCGCCAGAACAACCTCGCCGCCCAGGGGCTGGATATCCAGTCGACCCTGGACTCGCTCGGCCCGGCGGCACAGAACGCCGATATCAGCGTGCCCGACGTCATCACCTACAACAGCTTCGATGCACGCGCCGAGCTGCGCCAGAACCTGTTCGACTACAGCGCCTGGCAGCAGTACAAGAGCGCGAAGCTCGGCGAGCGCGTGGCCGCCGATCAACTCGCACTGGCGCGCGAACAGGTCGCGTCCCAGGCGGCCCTGGATTATGTAGGCGCGCTCGCGGCCCGTGCCTCGGTGGATGCCGCTCGTGCCGATCTCGAGCTGGCCGATCGGCTGGCCGATCTGGCCGTGGATCAGGAAAACGTCGGTATTGCCACGGGCGTGGACGTCACCCGGGCCCAGACTCGCCAGGCCCGAGCCCGGGCGCGACTGGCCCAGGCCCGTACCGATCGCACCCGCGCGGATATCCGGCTGGCGCGCACGGTGGGGCTGGCTCTGGACACGCCGCTGGTATTGAGCGACGACCTGCACTACCGCGCCGCTCTGAATGGCACCATCGACGCCGATCTGGATACCGCCTACGCCAGCCGTGCCGAGCTGCGGCTGGCCCAGGGCGAACTCGCCGTACGCCGGGCCCAGCTCGCCGGTGCCCGCGGCGCACGTCTGCCCACGCTATCGGCGTCGGCCACCTACGGCGAAGCCGGCAACACCTATCACGAGAACGTCGAAGACACCTATACGGTCGGCGCACAGGTCGAGGTTCCAATCTTCGACGGTGGCGCCATCAATGCCCGTATCGACAGTGCCGCGAGTCGTCTCGATCAGCAGCGTATCCGGTATCGCGACACGCGTACCCAGATCGAACAGGACGTCCGCGTGTCTCGGCGCACGCTGCAGACGCTCGCCGAACAGGTGCGGGCCGCCGAATCGGCCTTCGAACTCGCCAACCGCGAACTCGATCTGTCCCGCGACCGCTTTGCCGAGGGCATCAGCGACAACGTGGAAGTGATCGATGCCCAGGCCGCGCTGGCCGATGCCCGCAACGGCCGCGTTGCGGCGCTGGCCGACTACACCCGTGCCCGTATCAACCTGGCCGCCGCGCTCGGACGTGCCGGCCGTTTTCGTCTTTATGAGCCCGCCACGCCATGACCGATTCCGTTGAAGCAAACGCCCACACCCACACGCCCGCCGCCAACAGCGGCAAGGGCAAGCGCGTGGCAGTGATCGCTGTCGTCGTCGTTGTGCTCTGCGCGATCGCTGCCGGCATCTGGTGGTGGCTGACCCGCGATCTGGTCAGCACGGATGATGCCTTCGTCCAGGCCGATATCGTGCAGGTCGCACCGCGCGTTACCGGGACCGTGGCCGAGGTCTATGTGCGCGACAACCAGCATGTCGAGAAAGGCGACCCGCTGTTCACCCTCGACCCGGCGGACTATCGCGCGCGCCTGGCCAGCGCCGAGGCCAGCCTGCTGGCGGCCAAGGCCGCGCATGCCTCGAGCCAGCGCGAGCTGGCGGTGACCCGCCAAACCAGCGGCGCCGATACCGATCGCGCCGAAGCCGCGCTGGAAACCGCCCGGGCAGAAGCCAGCCGCGCCTCGGCCGACGCCGAGCGTTATCGAAAGCTGTATGCCAAACGTGAAGTCTCGCGTCAGCAGCTCGACCAGGCCAATACCACCGCGACATCGGCCGCGGCCCGTGTGCGCGAGGCCAAGGCACAGCTCGACCAGGCCAGAACCGCGCCGGACCAGATCGCGCTGAAACAATCCCAGGCCTCGACCGCCGAAGCACGTATCGCCGAAGCCGAGGCCCAGGTCGAACAGGCGCGGCTGAACCTTTCGTACACCGACGTGCGCGCGCCGCAGGCCGGCAAGATCGCACAGAAATCGGTGCTGGCCGGCAGCCACGTCAACGCCGGTCAGGCCGCGCTGGCGGTGGTGGCCGACGACCCTTGGGTGGTAGCGAACTTCAAGGAAACCCAGCTCACGCGTATGCGCGTAGGCCAGCCGGTCCGCATAGAAGTGGACGCGTTTCCGGACCACGAGTTCGAAGGCCGACTGGAATCGTTTCAGTCGGGTACCGGGCCCACC
Organism: Salinisphaera sp. UBA6602; assembly: GCA_002433465.1. GTDB lineage: Bacteria > Pseudomonadota > Gammaproteobacteria > Nevskiales > Salinisphaeraceae > Salinisphaera. Next base: position 13,092 of record DJIE01000161.1, on the reverse strand, counting down.
TTTTCGCTGCTGCCGCCGCAGAACGCGACCGGCAACTTCGTGAAAATCGTCCAGCGCGTGCCGGTCAAGATCGTGTTCGAACGCAACGGCCAGCTCGATGACGTGGAGCTTGCCCCGGGGATGTCGGCGGTGCCCACCGTGAACGTGGGCGCGCCGGTGAAATCGATCGACGAAAACCGCCCCGCCACGGCAACGGCAACGCCCGCGCAATGAGCGACACCGCCGTCGCGCCGGCCGGCGAAGCCCGGTATCCCGCCAACCGCTGGCTGATCGCCGCGGTGGTGGGCCTGGCCGCGTTCATGGAGGTACTCGATATCTCCATCGCCAACGTATCGCTGTCGCATATCGCCGGCAGCCTGTCGGCGAGCCAGGAAGAAGCCACCTGGGTGCTCACGTCTTATCTGGTCGCCAACGCCATCGTACTGCCGGTTTCGGGCTGGTTTTCGCAGGTGCTCGGGCGCAAGCGCTTCTTCGTGGTTTCGATCGTGCTGTTTTCGGTGGCCTCGCTGCTGTGCGGCGTGGCCCCGTCGCTTGGGTGGCTGATCGTGTTTCGCATACTTCAGGGCCTGGGCGGCGGCGGCCTGCAGCCGGTTTCGCAGGCGATTCTTGCCGACTCTTTCCCGCCACGACAGCGCGGCATGGCGTTCGCGATCTATGGCGTGGCGGTGGTGTTCGCGCCCGCCATCGGCCCGGCCCTGGGCGGCTATATCACCGACCATGCGAGCTGGCACTGGATCTTTCTGCTCAACGTGCCGGTGGGTATCGTACTGCTGATTCTGGCAGGGGCTCTGGTCAAGGATTCGGCCGCCTACGAGGCCGCACGCCGCGCCAAGCTGGCAGACGGTTTTCGTATCGACTATGTCGGCTTCGCCCTGCTCGCGCTCGGCCTGGGCTGTCTGCAGGTCATGCTCGACAAGGGCCAGCAGAACGACTGGTTCGACTCCCATTTCATCCTCGCCAACGGCGTGATCGCGGCCCTGTGCCTGGGCGCACTGATCTGCTGGGAGCCGTTCCAGAAGCATCCGATCATGGACCTGCGCCTGTTTCGCTTTTCCAACTTCGCCTTTGCCAACGTGCTGATGTTCATGCTCGGCTTCGTACTGCTCGGCTCGACGCTGTTGATCCCGCAGTTCGTGCAGTCCGCGCTCGGCTATACCTCGACGCTGGCCGGCCTCGTGATTTCGCCCGGCGGTTTTGCCATCGTGCTGATGATGCCGGTGGTGGGTTTTCTATCCAACAAGCTCGAGGCCCGCTGGCTGATCGCCTTCGGCCTGGTGGTGGTGTCGGCGTCGATGTTCCATCTCGCCAGTTTCAACCTCGACGTGAGCTTCAACCAGCTCGTGGTCGCCCGTATATTCCAGACCGTCGGCATCGCCTTTCTGTTCATACCGATCACCAACGTGGCCTATATCGGCGTGCCGGCCGACAAGACCGACCAGGTCTCCGCGCTGATCAATCTGGCCCGCAACATCGGCGGCAGCGTCGGCATTTCGCTGGTCACCACCTGGCTGGCGCGGCGCAGCCAGTATCATCAGAACGTACTTGTGGAAAACGTCACGCCCTATAACGAGTCGTATCGCGACATGCTGGCGTCGCTGACCGCCCATTTCCAGCAGATGGGCGCGAGTATGGAAGCCGCCCGAAGCCAGGCCCTCGCCTCGATCTATCAGCTGGTCGGAGAACAGGCGCAGATGCTCGCCTTCATCGACGATTTCTGGCTGCTGGGCGTGATTCTCGCGGCTCTGGTTCCGCTGGTGTTCTTTCTTGGCAGCTCGAAGAACACGGACATGCCGGAGGGCGCGGCTCACTAGGGCCTGTCGTCACGGCATATACCATCGCATTGCCCGTGCCTGACACGTCCGGCACGGGCAACCCCCAACGAATAACGATCGGTCGGCGGCCAAGCCACGGCAATCCGGCGTTATGGTTCATGGGTTGGCTTGCTAACGTGGATAACCACGCGCCACTCGCGCGATGCCTTGTCTTGCCGCGACTTGGTCGCCGATGCGGTGACCTATCTGGCGACGACAGGCCCTATCGCCGACTATGCTGTCTTAGACCGGGATAGCACGAAAAATCGTTCGGGTTGATAACCCGCGTGTGCGAAAGCACGCTCGCCATGACCAACAGCCGTGTGGCCATCGGCAGAGATAACCGACGGGCGCCGGCGTTTCGTTCGATGGCGCTAAAGAACGCCGACGCAGTCGGCTGCTTTGGTGCCGACTAATAGAACAGCGGGTCGGCGTCCTGAACGCACAGCCAGCCATCGGTCACGGCCAGCGCATCACCCAACTCCACCAGACGTATGAGATGGGCTTTCACCTGCGCGGCGGCCATCGGCTGCAGACGCACGTCCAGATCCGGGTAGAGTTGAATCGCGATCTGCTCGGCCGTCATCGGCTCGTCGGCGCTCAGCGATTCCCATACCTGGGTTTCGCGCTCGCGCCGATGGGTCACGATCTGGGCCAGCACCGCGGGCGCGTCTTCAAGCAGGCGGCCATGCCCGGGGGCGATCCGCTCGATCGGCAGCGCCTGCAGCTGTTCAAGGCTTTGCATGTAGGCGCTCATGTCGCCATCCGGCGGCAGAATCACCACCGTGACATCGGCCATCACCGTATCGCCGGCGAACAGAAGGCCCACGTCGCGCCAGAAGAAACACAGGTGATCGGCCGTATGGCCGGGGGTATGGATCGCCTCGAGGCATATCGTGTCCAGATCGACGATATCGCCGTGATAGAGCGGTCGCTGCGGGGCGAAGCCTTCATCGCGTATGCCTTGCAGCTCGAGCGGAAAAGCATAAACCGGGGCATTCAGCCGTTCGGCCAGCCGCCGTGCGCCGCCGGTATGGTCCGGGTGCGCATGGGTGACCAGTATCGCCACCACCTCGCCCGGCGCGGCCGCCGCCAGGGCGTCGAGATGGGCAGCGTCATCCACGCCGGGGTCGATGATCGCGCAGCGCGAGTGGCCCACGATATAGCTGTTGGTGCCCGGGCCGGTCATCGGGCTGGGATTGGGAGCGACGACGCGCAGCACGCCGTCGAGCAGCTGTTCTGCCTGGGCGGCGCCGGTCACGGTACACGCACCGTCGTAGCGTCCATGAGCGCGGCCAGCGCCGCGGCGGCATCGGCATAGCCGGCCAGCGATTCGAGCGTGGCCCGGGTCGGCGTCATCAGTTCGATCTCGCCGCGATCGTGCGCCGCCACCGCACGGGCCGGCTGCGCCCACCAGACATGGGTCGTTTCCAGGCCGTCGCAGCGTGCCTCACCCGGCGGCGCGGCGGCGGCAAAGAACCGGGTGGAATAGCGTTTGGGCGGCCCGGCGGGCGTGGTCCAGTGGGCAAAGAACGCCAGAGCGTCTAGATCGAAGCGCAAGTCCATCTCCGTCACGATGGCCGCCCAGCTCGTCGTCTGTGTATTGAGCGCATGGCGCAGGGCTTCGCGGCGCGCCGGCATAACCTCGGCATGGGCCGTGCAGGCAACCAGCAGGCCGGCTTCCTCAAAGCATTCGCGAATGGCGGCCATGGCCAGGGCAAAGCCGTTATCGCCCACCGTCTCTTCGATGATCTCGGCACCGCCACGACAACGTGCGCGCAGCTCGGCCTCGTCATCGGCCGGATCGAGCGCGCCACCGGGAAACACATAGGCATTGGCACCGAACACGTGGCTGGCATGACGGCGCAGCAGCAGCACCTCGAGACCGTTGCTGGCCCCATCGCGCAGCAAGGCGGTGGTGGCCGCATCGCGTACGGTGACGACGCGGCTCAAGGCTGGGCAGTTGTCAGACAATCCATGTGGGCTAGCATACCTGCATCATTCCCCGTTTCGCATACCGATGCATCAGGTTTTCGTCTACGGCACGCTGCGCCCTGGCGAGCGCAATCATCATTTCATGGCAACCGCAACGCATCGAGGCGCGTACACCACGCCAGCACGCTTCACCCTGCTCGATACCGGGCCCTATCCGGCCGCTCTCGACGAAGGCCACACCGCGCTGGTGGGCGATGTGTTCTCGGTGAACGACGATACCTTCGCCGCCCTCGACCGACTCGAGGATTACCCGGTGCATTACACCCGCCGCGAGCTGGCCACCGACTACGGCGATGCCTGGGTCTATCTCTGGATCGCCGCTCGCGAGCCCGCCTGGCCGGTGATCGAGCACGGCAACTGGTGCAAGCATCTGCGCGAGCGCAGCCCCGACCACGACTGACGAACGACAAGACAACAACCGTGAACGATTCCCGAACCCATGCGACACCGAACCGCGGTGCGATTCGCGATCTCTACGACCTGGTGACCGGCGACGAGAATGCCCGCGTATGTCGCGATATCTCCGACGAAGCCTGTCGTGAGCAGCCCACCAATTTCTTCATCCATCTTGTCGCGCTGCTGGCGAACAAGATCGGCGACCTGATCGCCAGCCCCAAGCTGGTGCTGCCCTGGCTGATGGGCGCGCTGGGCGCCCCGGTGTGGATGACCGGCCTGCTGGTGCCGATCCGCGAATCGCTCGCACTGCTGCCCCAGCTGGCCGTAGCCGGCTGGATGCGGGCCAAGCCGCGCCGCAAATGGTTCTGGGTGGCCGGTGCGGCCATTCAGGGCGCCAGCGTGGTGGCCATGATTGCCGTCGCCCTCGTGCTCGAAGCCGTGCCCGCGGGCACCGCCATCCTGCTGCTGCTGGCGGTGTTCTCGCTTGGGCGCGGCGTGTGCTCGGTGTCCTACAAGGATGTTCAGGGCAAGACCATTGCCAAGACCCGGCGCGGCACGCTGTCGGGCTATGCGGCGAGCGCAGCCGGCGGGGTCGCCATGGCGCTCGGGCTGCTGTTGTGGCTTACCCCCATCGGCAACGCCACGCTTACGCCGCTGCTCGTGCTCCTGGCCATCGCCGGCACGGCCTGGCTGTTCGCCGCCATCGTCTTTTCCAGCCTGCGCGAATATGCCGGTGCTACCGAGGGCGGCGGCAACGCCCTCAAGACCGCCTGGCACAGCCTGGGCCTCATTCGCAGCAAACCGGGTTTCGCCCGCTTTATCGGCGTACGCGGGCTGCTGGTGGCCACTGCGCTTGCCGCGCCCTACTACGCCACGCTTGCCCGCGACAGCGGCGGCGAGGCGATCGGCAACCTGGCTATTCTGTTGGCGCTATCGGGGCTGGCCTCGCTGGTATCGGCGCCGTTCTGGGGCCGGTTCTCGGATCGTTCCTCGCGCCAGGTGCTGATGATCACGGGCATCGCCGCCGGCGTGCTCAATCTGCTGGTGGCCGTTTTCGCCTGGCTGGGTAGCGGCAGCGCGCTCGGCGTATGGCCGTTCGCTGCCGGCTATTTCGTGCTCGCCGGGCTGCATGCCGGCGTGCGCCTGGGCCGCAAGACCTATCTCACCGATCTCGGCAACAGCGAGGACCGGGCCCAGCTCACCGCCGTGGCCAACACCACCATCGGCGTCATCCTGCTCGCCGGCGGCGGCCTGATTGCGCTCATCGGCCTGCTTGGCGCGGCCTGGGCCGTGGCGGCATTGAGCATCCCGGCGTTCGCGGGCGCGGCACTCGCGGTGGGACTGCCGGAAATCGAATGAGCGCATCGGCCACCCGCGCGTGGGCGTAAACTCATTATCGAATCCGCTACCGAGCCGTCCATGCGTCGTCTGTCCTGCCGTCTTATCGTTCTTGTCAGCGTCACACTGTTGTTCTGCGCATCGGCCGGTGCGGCCGAGGCGCCGGCACCGGACGCGCCCTTCAAGCCGGACGTGGGCGCCGACGAAGGCGTGGCGATCTTTGCCGGCGGCTGCTTCTGGTGCGTGGAAGAAGCCTTCGATCAGGTCGAGGGCGTGGTCTCCACCACCTCGGGCTATACCGGCGGGCATCTACCCGACCCCAGCTATCGCGACGTGACCGCCGAAACCAGCGGCCATGCCGAAGCGGTGAAGGTGATCTACAAGACCGATCAGGTGGATTACGCCCAACTGCTCGATACCTTCTGGCACAACATCGACCCCACCGATGACCGTGGCCAGTTCTGTGATCGCGGCGACTCCTATCGCAGCGAGATCTTCTACGTGAACGACGCCCAGAAAACGGCCGCCGAACAGTCCAAAAAAGCGCTACAGAACGACCCCGACGCGCCCTCGCCGATCGTGACGAAGATCGTGGCCGCCACCACGTTCTATCCGGCCGAGGAATACCATCAGGACTATTACAAGAAGAATTCCCTGCGCTACAAGTTCTATCGCAATTCCTGTCGCCGCGATGCGGTGCTCGAAAAACGCTGGGGCGAAGCCGCCGGCGGGCACAACTAGGACCCCACAGGGCATCTAACCGCGGCCGGCGGCGCAGGGCGTGCGACAATACGTCCATGCTCGACCGAATCCGCCGTCGCGCCGCAGCGGCGCGTGACAACGCACGCGATGCCCTGACCAACGGGCGAGACTGGCTGCGCAAGGACCCTGACCTCTACCAGGCCGAGCGCACGCCCTATCGCGTCATTCATCGCCTGGGACTGATGGCGGTCCGCTACTACCCGCCACTTGAGGACGACGAAATCCCGGTGGGCGACGGCGTCGAGCCGGTTGCCGAGCACGAGCACGCCATACCGGTCGTGCTCGTGCCGCCGCTGGCAGCCAGCACGCTCATCTTCGATCTGTTGCCGCAGCGCAGCCTGGTGCGCTATCTGCGCGCGCGCGGCTTTGCCGTCTACCTCATCGACTGGGGCGAGCCGGGCCGCGACGATGCCCATCTGGGCGTACGCGACTATGCCCTGCGCCTGCTGCCCGATGCCCTCACCGCGGTTCGCGCGCATAGCGGCAGCCCCGATGTATCGCTGCTTGCCTACTGCATGGGCGGGCTGTTCACCCTGATTTATGCCGGCACGGGCCGCGATTACGGTATTCGCAACATCGTGACCATCGCCAGCCCGATCGACATGCATGATGCGACCCTGGCCGCGCGTACGCTGCGCGCGCTCAATGGCCCGGCACGCCTGATTCGTCGCCATACCCGCTGGCGCGTCCACCAGATCGATCCGCGATTGATGCATGTGCCGGGCTGGCTCAACGGCATGGCGTTCAAGCTCACCAACCCCATCGGCAGCCTGACTACCTATCTGTCGCTGCTACGCGGGCTGGGCGATCGCGACTTCGTGGCCACCCATGCCACCTTCGGCCGCTGGATGGGCGATATGCTCGACTACCCCGGCACGCTGGTTCAGGATTTTCTGGTTACGCTCTGGATCGACAACGCCCTGGCCAGCGGCACCGTACGCCTGGGCGAGGTCGAATCCGATCTGGCGCGCATCGACTGCCCGCTGCTCGCCATCGCCGGCGAATCCGACCAGCTGGTCGGCGTGGCGAGCGTGCGCCGCATCATGGCCCTGGTCACCAGCGAAGACCGCCGCTTCGAGCTGGCGCCGGGCGGCCACGCCGGGGTGTTCGCCGGCAGCGAGGCGCCGACCCATACCTGGCGTATCGCCGCCGACTGGCTTGCCGTGCGTTCGGACTAGATACCATCTGACGCGTCGTGCCCGGCACGACGCGTGGAACGCGAACAGGCAGCCGCGAACAGCGCACCGCTGACGTTGTGCCACACCGAGAACACCGCCCCGGGCAACGCCGCAGCAGCCGAGAAATACTGCTGGGCGAGCGCGACCGCCAGCCCCGAATTCTGCATGCCGACCTCGATGGCCAGCGTACGGGCAATACGCCGGTCGCCGGTCAGCAGCCGCGCACAGCCATAGCCCGCCGTCAGACCAACGAGGTTGTGCAATACCACCGCAGCCAGCACCACCAGCCCCATGCGTGCGATGGAGTCGGCGTTGAGGGCAACGATGATCGCGATCACCACGGCAATCGCGATGGACGAGCCGAGCGCACACCAGCCGTCGCGCGAGCGCCAGCGGTCGCCGATCCATAGATTGAGCACCATGCCGGCCACCACCGGCACGATCACGATTTCGGCGATGCTGATCAGCATCGAGGCCACCGGCACCCCCAGCTGCGCGTCGGCATAGAGCCAGGTGAGCAAGGGCGTGGCCACGACCGAGACCAGGGTGGCGATACTGGTGAGCGTGATCGACAGCGCCACGTCGCCACCGGCCAGAAAACAGATGACGTTCGAGGCGGTGCCACCCGCCACGCTCCCGACGAGTATCAGGCCCAGCGCTAAAGGCGCATCGAGGCCCAGCACATTCGCGATGGCCCATGCCGCCAGCGGCATGAGCCCGAACTGCAGCACTACACCGAGCAACACCACCGGCCAGCGCGTGATCGCGCGCGAAAAATCGGCCGGCGTCAGGGTCAGCCCCATGCCGAACATGATGACGACCAGCAGCGGCACGATCGCCGGTTTGCCGGCCACGAACGCCGAGGGCGCCAGGTAAGCCATGACCGCGAGCACGCCGGCGACCAGCGGAAACACGGCCGCGATACGGGCAGGCGACGGGGCCGTCACGCCATGGCTCCAAGCAAATCGAAGCCGGCCTCGTCGAGCAGGGCCGCAGTCTCAAACAGGGGCAGGCCCATCACGCTGGAATAGCTGCCGTCGAGCCGGGCGATGAAGATCGCACCGCGGCCCTGAATCGCATAACCGCCGGCCTTGCCCATGGGTTCGCCGCTGGCGATATAGGCCGCGCGCTCGGCGGCCGTGGTTTCGCGCATCGTGACGGTGCTCGTGGAAATACGCGAAACACCGCGCCCACCAACGCAGAGTGCGACACCGCTGACCACCCGATGCGTGGTGCCGGCCAGCGACGCCAGCATCCACTCGGCGTCGGCGGCGTCGGCCGGCTTGCCATACAGCCGATCGCCGAGGGCAACGACGGTATCCGAGCCGAGCACGGCGTCTTCGCCATAGCGCTCGGCCAGCGCCTGCGCTTTGCCGCGGGCCAGACGTTCGGCCAGGGCTTCGGCGCTTTCGCCCGGCTGCGGCGTTTCGTCGATATCGGCGGCGATCGCCGTATGCGCGACGCCGAGCTGGTCGAGCAGCTTGGCGCGCTGGGGCGAGGCCGAGGCCAGAATCAATCGTCGGGTCATAGCGGTTTCACATAGCGGGCCGGTTCGTCGCTGGCCGCGAACTCGATGAAAGCATCGCGCATCAGCCGGCCGGCATCGATGGCCTGATGCCAGGCCGCGAGCCGCGCATCGTCGTTTCCGGCATAGCGGTAGAAATCCTTGCGATCGGGCACCTTGCGATCAACCAGCCGATCACGCAGCGCCGGGCCGGGACCGATGAGCAGCGTGTTGGCGGCATGGCGCGGGCGCCGCCAGGGCAGGCTCTTGTCGAACCAGCCGGGCACGAGGCGTTCGTCATAGTGCGGCATGAGCACGAGCGGGGCCGGTGCATCCGCGCCCAGCAGCGGCTGATCGATATGGTAGTCGACGATGCCGCCATCGCGATAAACCCCCGGCGGCGCGCCGGCCGGATCGACCACGCCGCGCATCACCAACGGCACGTTACCGCTGGCATAGACCGCGTCGCGCACGTTGGCCGCGTTGAGTTCGACGCTGTGGACACCGAGATGCGTATCGGCCCAGTGCAATCCGCCCGGTGTGCGCGAAAACACCACCCGCTCGAAGAACCACCGCAGGCTGTGGCGGGAGACTGCGTTGCCCAGCGCGCCGAGGCCCGAGCCGAACATCAATGCTGCCCGTGCTTCGCTACGGGTGAGCGCGCGCGAACGCACGGTCAGTACGTGCAGGCGAAAACGCGGGTGGCCGAGTATGCCGTCGCGTACCTCATCGGTGAGAAACGTATCGAGAATCGAGCGCACGGTGGCGCTGATCTCATCGCGATCCGGCTTGGCGCTATAGAACTGGTCCAGATAAGCGTTTTCAAGCCGTGCGATCGCCGCGGCCGGGTCGTGACTGTGGCAGGCGGCCGCGAAGCGCCAGGCGCCGATCGACGACCCCACCAGATCCACCGGCTGCGCGGCACCGTCGCGATGCAGCCAGTCGGAAAACAGATACTGATCCAGCGCCGAAAGAATGAGCCATTTCGGCCCGCCGGCCGCGCCGGCCATGGCTCCGATCTGGCCCGGGTTCAAGCCCTGCGTTTCCAGCACGGCACGCGCGCCATGCCCGGCACGCAGGGTCAGTACGTCGTGAAAATCCATCGGTCTTGTCTGGCGGTCGGTCGCCGCATTCTAACGGTCACCGGCGCTGTGCGCCGATGACCGCGCGACCTGCGGTCAATCAACCGTGATGATCTTCATGGCGTTGGTGCCACCCGGCCCGGTGAAATCCCCCTTGGTGACCAGCACCCGGTCGCCACTTTCCAGATCGCCGCGCGTGCGCAGACAGGCCACGGCTTCATCCACCGGCACCACGCCGTTGAGCTCGGAGGGCAAAAATGCCACCGGAAACACGTTTCGACACAGGGCCAGATAGCGCTCCGATGCCGGATACTGGGTCAGCGCAAAAATGGGGATATGCGTGTCCTGGCGCGACATCAGCAGGGCGGTCGTACCGGACTCGGTGAGCGCGATGATGGCATCGGCATGCATATGCCGCGCGGTATACATCGTGGCCATGGCAATGGCCTCGTCGGTACGCTGAAAATGTGCGGCCAGCCCGCTGGCCGGACGGTCGGCGGTGGCTTCGCGCTCTGCGCCGATACAGATTTTGGCCATCGCGGCCACCGTCTGGACCGGGTAGCGACCGACCGCGGTTTCTGCCGACAGCATGACGGCATCGGTGCCGTCGAGCGTGGCATTGGCCACATCCAGGACTTCGGCACGGGTGGGAATCGGGTTCTCGATCATCGATTCCATCATCTGGGTGGCGGTAATGACCAGTCGGTTCATTTCCCGCGCGGTCGCGATGATGCGCTTTTGTACGCCGGGCAGCTCGGGGTCGCCGATCTCTACCCCCAGATCACCGCGTGCGACCATCACCGCGTCGCTGGCCTGAATGATCTCGTCGAGTGCCGCAATCGCTTCCGCGCGCTCGATCTTGGCGCATAGGCGCGCTTTACCGCCTGCGGCTTCCAGGCGTTCGCGCGCCTCGTGCAGATCGGCCGCGCTGCGCACGAAGGACACGGCGAGATAGTCGACGTCCAGCTCGGCGGCAACGCGAATATCGTCGAAGTCCTTCTCCGTGAGTCCGCCCGCCGACAGCCCGCCGCCGCGCAGATTCACGCCCTTGCGCCCGGAGAGCTTGCCGCCGACCTCGACGGTGCACTGAATACGGTGATCGTCGACCGCGTCCACCGCCAGTGAAATCGCGCCGTCGTTGATCAACAGCTGGCTGCCGGCTTTGACGTCGGCCAGCAGCGGTTCGTAATGAATGGCCACCGCATCATGCGTGCCTGCATCCGAGGCCATGCGCGTATCCAGGGTGAATGCCTGGCCGGTTTCCAGCTCCACCGCGCCCTCCGCGAAGGATTCGATACGAATCTTCGGCCCCTGCAGGTCGGCGAGTACGGCCACCGGCAGTTGCAGCTCGGCGGCGGCTTCGCGCACGCGACGCACGCGCTCACGATGATCCTCGGCCTGGCCGTGGGAGAAGTTGATCCGTACGACGTTGACCCCCGCCGAGAGCAGCTTCGTGAGCACCTCCGGCGAATCCGACGCCGGGCCAAGGGTGGCAACAATTTTCGTTTTGCGTTTCATGCGTCGAACGCTAGCACAGCACCTGTATGGACCGCATGACAGCTTAGGAAAATCATGGTTTTAAGCTGCGCACCGCAGAACGCGATCGGTGCGTGCCCACAGGGTGCTCGTACCAAACCACCACAGGCCCTAGACTCGGGCGCCCATTCACCGCGGGGCCGCCCATGCTTTCGCCGATCGAACTGCTGCGCCGTATCGGCATCCTGCTGCTGCTCTGGGTCGCCGGGGTGTATATGCGCGCGCCGATTCTGATCGCCGCGCCGCTGGGCGAGCGTATTCGAAACGATCTCGTCTTTGGACAGACCGCGCTTGGCGCTCTCACCACGTTACCGGTATTCATGCTGGGCCTGGGCGCGCTGCCCGCGGCCTGGCTGATCGGCCGCTACGGGGCCCGTAATACGCTGCTCGCGGCTCTGCTGCTGACCGCGACCGCATCGATGCTGCGTGCCCTGGCACCGGATATCGCGATTCTGCTGGGGCTGACGGCCGCCATGGGCCTGGGTATCGCGGCCATGCAACCGGCCCTGCCGGCGCTGGTCGGACGCTGGTGCCCGTCGTTCGTCGCGCTCGGTGCGGCGATTTATATCAACGGCATGATGCTGGGCGAGTTCGTGGGCGCCGGCCTGACGCTGCCGGTGCTGCTGCCGGCCGTGGACGGCGACTGGCGGGCCGCCCTGTTCTGGTTCTCGCTGCCGGCCATCGTTTTGTGCCCGTTTTTGCTGGCGCCGCGCCTGCACGGTAGACGTTCGCCCGGGCGCATTCGCGGCCTACCGTCGTACAACGATGCGCTGCTCTGGCGTTTTGGCCTGCTGCTGGGCGCGACCGCGGCTACCTTCTTCGGCCTCAACGCCTATATGGGGGCACTGCTCGAACACAAGGGCCAGGGCGATCATCTGGCCACCATGCTGTTCGTGTTCAACCTTGCCCAGCTGGTGACCTCGCTTGCGCTGGTCCCCGCCGTTCGCCCGGTGCTGCGCATACCGCGGCTGCTGGCCATCACCTGTTGCGCGCATATCGTCGGCCTGCTTGCGCTGTTGCTCGCCGATGGGCGGGTCGTGCTCTACCCCGCCGCCGCGCTGCTAAGCCTGACCGCCGCCCTGCAACTGATCGTGCTCACGGCGTTGCCGCCCCTGCTGCGCGACGCCGACGCGGCCGGCGCGCTGGCTGCCGGGATGCTCGCGGTGGGCTATGTGCTGGGTTTCGTCGCACCGATCGCCGCCGGGGCTGCGGCCGATGCATGGGCCTCGCCCTACGCAGTGGTACTCGTCTTTCTGGCCTTTAACACGGCGATCCTGCCACTGGCCTGGACAACGCGTACCCGTATCGCCGCGGCACAACCGTCCGAGGGTTGAACGCGACCGCCCCACTGGGCTGGGCGGACATCCAATAGGACGGTTCTAGACGCGATCCACATCAGCGCCTGACCGTGTCGATGCAAAAAAAGCCCCGTCGAAACGGGGCTTGTAACAAACGGCGCAAAAGAGCTAGAACGTGGCCCAATCGCCGTC
>DJIE01000158.1:10117-10426 GCA_002433465.1 Salinisphaera sp. UBA6602 | reverse complement strand
GATGTCTATCTGGCCATGACGGGCGGCCAGATCGATATCGGGCTGGCCGCCGAAGACAACGCCGAAACCGGTGCGATGGCGACCGCCGGGCTGGCCGAGCATTTGGCCCGTGCAGCAGGTCGGCCACGGGTCACGCGGGCCAGCGACGAGGAGCAGGCCGCCCACGCGCGCTATCTGGAAATGCTGGCCAAGGCCAGCGGCGATCGCTGCCTGTGGCGCAGCCTCGACGAAGCCTAGAAGAGGTTATACAGAACTTGCCTTGCCACGAACTGCCCTGTCGGTGGGGCAGCTCGGACCGCGCTCGCGAGT
>DJIE01000158.1:0-9837 GCA_002433465.1 Salinisphaera sp. UBA6602 | reverse complement strand
CTGTCGCCGGGGCGGCTCGGACCGCGCTCGCGATCAGTAATAGAGCACCAGATAGACCACCAGCAATATGGCGACCCAGAGCGTCATCCAGCCGGTGCTCCAGGTGCGCGACATAACCCCGCGGGCGTCATAGCGCAGGCGCAGGCGCCCCATGCCGCGGTCGGTCACGTTGTTCATGCCGCTGCCGAACTTGGCCAGCACGGCGTGATAGACGCGTTCCGCCACATAGCCGAAGCGGGGCAGCAGCATGCGATAGACCCAGTCGGTATCCAGGTGCACGGCACGCTTGGGCAACGGGTATAGCCCGGCCCGCCAGGCCAGCCAGAATACCAGCGCCGAGAACGCGAGCAGCTGCAGCTGGCTGACGATATGGCTGGCCGTATACGGGTTGTAGTCGACCGGATAGGGCAGGATCGAATACAGCAGCGAAGGCACCAGGCCGAGGGCGATACAGGCGATCGCGGTCAAGCCCATGGCCAGACGCATGTTGAGCGGCGCTTCCTTGCATTCGATCTGATCGTTGGGCGCGAAAAACGCGAAGTAGGGAATCTTGATGCCGACATACAGCAACGCGCCGGCCGAGGCTGCCGTGAGCGTGATCCAGATTCCGGGCCAGTGTTCGTAGGCCACTGCCTTGAGAATCAGAGACTTGCTGACAAAGCCCGCCATGAATGGAAAGGCGCTGATAGAGGCGGCACCAATAACGCAGAACGCCGTCGTCCAGGGCATCTGGCGGGCCAGCCCGCCGAGTTCGGTCGCTCGTACGTGCCCGGTCTGGTGCAGCACGGCGCCGATGGACATGAACAACAGCGCCTTGTACAGAATATGGGTCACGGCATGGGCCGCAGCGCCGTTGAGCGCCAGCTCGGTGCCGATACCCACGGCCACCACCATGAAGCCGAGCTGCACGTTCAGGCTGTAGGACAGTACCCGCCGCAGGTCGTTGGCAAGCATGGCGTAGACGATTGGGAATATCGTCATCACCGCGCCGATCGGGATCAGCAGATCCGTGCCCGCATAGCCGCGGGCCAGGGCATAGATGGCCATCTTGGTCGTGAAGGCCGACAGGACCACCGTGCCGGTGGCGCTGGCCGAGGGATAGGCATCCTGCAGCCAGTTATGCAGCAAGGGAAAGGCCGCCTTGATGCCGAAGGCCAACAGGATCAGCCAGCCGCCGGGCGCATCCAGGCCGATGTGGCCGAAGGCGATATCGCCGGTGGCATGGATATAGATCGCGGCCCCGCCCATCAGGAACAGGCCCGAGCCGATCTGTACCAGCAGGTAGCGCCGGGCCACGATCATGGCGTCACGCAGCCCGCGAATCACCAGCAGCAGCGCCGAGGCAATCGCGGTGACCTCCCAGAACATGAATAGCGTGATCAGATCGCCCGCGAGCACCGCGCCCAGCGCCGAGCCGGCATAGATCAGCGCGGCCGCCGGCTCCAGGCGGCTGTGGGTATGCCACATGTACACGCCAGACAGGAAGGCGGCCACGTTGAAGATCACCCCGAAGGTGAAGGCGAGGCCGTCGACGCGCATGGGGGTCAGCGTGTAGTCGAGCAGCGCCATCGTGGTGGTGGTGCCGAGCGGGATCTGCCAGAGCCAGAGCAGGCTCGCAGCAGGCGCGCCCAGCAGTACGACCATACGCAGGCGGTAGGGCAGTAGGGGAATCACGCTGCCGGCGATAATCAGCAGCATCCCCGGGTTGTTCAACCAGGCAGGGAGCATGTCAGGTGCGGTGCTCGTAGTAGTCTTCGCCGCGCATGATCAGGCGGCGCAGCAGGATGGCAGCCAGTACCAGCACAACGCCGGTCACGAACGCCAGCAGGGCGTGGAATGCGGGCATTTCCGCAAAACCGAACTCTGCGTGCGGATGAATGAACAGGCTGGGTACGAGGGTGAGCGCGCATACGACATAGAGCACGCGCGCCCAGCGGGTACGCGCAAGGGTACTTGGCCGGCGGTACTGCTGCGGGTTGCGTTCGATCAACATGGCGAATTCACCTCGTATTGCTACGGCGCCCACGGCGCAAGCAGTTTGAGAAGCGGCAGCGGATAGAAGAACCAGACGATACAACCGGCCGCGGTGATGGATAGCGGAATCACGCAGGCCCAGGGCGCCTCGTGCCAGCTGCGCGGGGTATCCGGGCGTGGGTTGTGAAAGAACGCCCGCGTCGGAATTTCCAGCAGATAGACGATATTGAGCAGCGAACTCAGCGCCAGAACCATGATGATGGCGATATGACCGGAGTCGGCCGCCCCTTCCATCAGATACCACTTGCTCCAGATGCCGCCCATGGGCGGGATGCCGATCAGCGATACCGATGCGATGAAAAACGCGGTGAACGTGATCGGCATCGCATAGCCGAGACCGTCCAGCTCGCTGACGTACTTGCGGTGGGTCGCGGTATAGATCGCCCCCGCGCAGAAGAACAGCGTGATCTTGGCAAAGGCGTGCATGGCGATATGCATGCCCCCGCCGAGAATGCCGAAGCTCGACGCCATGGTCGCCCCGAGCACGATATACGACAGCTGGCTGACCGTGGAATAGGCGAGGCGGGCCTTGAGATTGTCGCGGGTCATCGCGATCAGCGACGCGCCGAGAACCGTGAACGCGGCTACCCACATCATCAATTCGGAAGCACCGGTATCGGCCAGAAACTGGACGCCGAACACGTACACCGTGAGCTTGAGCACGATGAAAACACCGGCCTTGACCACGGCCACGGCGTGCAGCAGTGCCGAAACCGGCGTCGGTGCGACCATCGCTGCCGGCAGCCAGCGGTGGAACGGCATGAGCGCGGCCTTGCCGGTGCCGTAAATTGTCAGCGCATAAAGGGCGCCAACGGCAAGCACGCCAAGCCCGGCGTCGCCGAACAGGCCAGCGTCATCGAAGGTGATGGTGCCGGTGATCAGGTAGGTGATGATGATCGCGGGCAGGAAGAAGCCGATCGACGTGGTCAGCAAAATCCCCAGATAGACGCGGCCGCCGTTACGCGATTCGACATCGCCGTGGTGCGTTACCAGCGGGTAGGTCGACAGCGTGAGCATCTCGTAAAAGATGAAAAGCGTCAGCAGATTGCCCGAGAAGGCAATGCCGATGGCTGCCGAGATCGCGAGTGCGAAGCAGACGAAGAAGCGCGTCTGGGCATGTTCTTCGTTGCCGCGCATGTAACCCGCGGCATAGATCGTGGTCAGCGGCCACAGCCCGGAGGCGACCAGGGCAAACAGCAGCCCGAGCGGTTCGAGCGTGAAGGTCAGACCGATGCCGGGCAGCACTTCGAACAGCGTCAGCGACGGGCGTTCACCGGCGGTGACCGGATCAATGAACAGCGCGATGCCGGCAAACAGCACGGCCGCCGTGGCGACGCTCACCGACTCGCGAACATTGGGCCAGCGCCCGCAGGCAGCCACGAGCAAACTCATCAACGCCGGAAAAGCGACCAGCCAGCCAAGCCATTGCGCGCTCATACGCCGTCTCCCAGCACCGCACGCGCCGCGCGTTCGGCAGCACCGACGAGCGGCGTCGAATACAGACCGACCGCGATATTGGCGAGCACGAGAGTCCATGTCGCCGCCAGCATCAGCACGGGCGCCTCGCCGACCGCGGGGTGTCCCTCGGGGCGTTCACGGAAATAAAGCGCTTCCACAACGCGCCCGATATAGATCAGCGCCATGAGCGAACTCACCAGAATGGCGGCGGCGAGCCAGTAGTGACCGGGGGCCATGACCGCCTCCAGCAACACCCATTTGCTGATGAAACCGCCGGTGGCCGGCACGCCGATCAGTGAAAGCCCGGCGACCACGAACGCTGCCGACGTGATGGGCATCTGCCGCCCAAGGCCTGCGATATCGTTGAGCGAGATGGTACGCAGACGCCAGAACATCGCGCCCACGGCCATGAACAAAGCGCCCTTGATCAGCCCGTGATTGACCATGTGGACCACCGACGCCGTTACACCAGCGGTGCTCGCCAGCGCGAAGCCCATCACGATATAGCCGATCTGGGCGATGCTCGACCACGCCAACAGACGCTTGACGTCGGTCTGGAAGATCGCGGCCATGGAGCCGGACAGCATCGCGGCGACCGACAAGACCAGCAGCACCTCGCCCAGCGGCAGCTGGTCGAAGGCATAGGCGGCCCCGAACACGGTGAACAGAAAGCGCATCAGCGCATACACCGCAACCTTCGTGGCCGTGGCCGCGATGAAGGCGCTTACGCTCGACGGCGCATAGGTATAGGCGTTGGGCAGCCAGACATGAACCGGGAATAGCGCGAACTTGAGACTGGTGCCGACCACGATGAAGGCCAGTCCTGCTTCCACGGTTCGCGTATCGGCAACCGCCGGCAGGCGGGCGGCGATATCGGCCATGTTGAGGCTGCCGGTCATCATGTACAGAAAACCGATGCCAATCAGCAGAAAGGTGCCGCCGATCGTGCCCATGATCAGGTATTGAAAAGCCGAAAGCAGCGCCCGGCGCTTCGAGCCCATCGCGATCAGCGCGTACGAAGACAGCGATGAAATCTCCAGGAACACGAACAGGTTGAATGCGTCGCCGGTGACGGTGATGCCGGCCAGGCCACAGAAGCACAGCAGCAGGGCAGCATAGAAAAGATAGGCCCGTTCACTGGCGATCTCGGCGGCCACGCTGGCCTTGGCATAGACGCTGCTGATCGCGGCGATGCCGCTAACCAGCAGCAATACCACGGTGTTGAGCGCGTCGAGTCGCAGCTCGATGCCGAACGGCGGCGCCCAGCCGCCCATCGCGTAGCTGATGGGGCCGCCGATCTTGACCTGAACGAACAGCAGAAAGGCCAGGCCGAAACAGGCCCAGGTCGTGAGCAGATAGACGAACCACGAGGGGCCGCCACGGTGCAGCAGCACGCATATCGGCGCGGCCAGCAACGGCAGGACGATGACCAGGGCCGGCATCTGGGCGAAAAAGGCTTCGATCACGAGCGCGTCTCCCGATCGTCGTCTGCTTCGTCTTCTTCACGGCCGTCGTCGTGGTCCTGCTGGGCGCTTTCGCGCTCCTGGCGTGCCTCGGCACGGGCCGTACGCTCGGCTTCTTCCTCGGTTTCTTCTTCCTGTGTTTCGAAGTCGGCCTCGAGAACGTCGTCTTCCTCGATACTGCCGTAGGCTTCGTTGATACGCACCACCAGCGCCAGGCCCAGAGCCGTGGTGGATACCCCGACCACGATCGCGGTCAGGATCAGCACATGGGGTAACGGATGGGCATAGAGCACGTCTTCGCTGCCCTTGCCCGACATGAGGATAGGCGCGGTCGAACCGCTGATCTTGCCCATGCTGATATAAAACACGAACACCGCCGTCTGGAACAGGTTCAGACCGATGAGTTTCTTGACCAGGTTGTCGTGGGAGATGACGGTATAGAAACCGATCATCATCAGCACGATGACCACCCAGTAATTGAACAGGCCGAAGAAGTTATCGGCGATCGACGCCAGACTCATCGTGCGTCCCCGGGCGGTTGTTCGTCGTCGTTGCGGCGGCCGCGGCCGGCAAAGACGTAGAAGATCGATGTAATGACCGACACCACCGTCAGCCCGACGCCGAACTCGACCAGCAACAGCCCGTAGTGCTGGCCATGCACCGCATCGTGTGCGAGATAGTCGTAGTCGAGAAAGTTGCCGCCGCGCAGCAGGGAATAGACACCGGTGCCGGCGAATATCAGCGCCCCGAGCGCACCGGTGATACGCAGCAGGTTGGGCGATACCGCGCGCCGCGCCTCGGCCAGGCCGAAGATCAGCGCATACAGGATGATCGCCGCCGCGAACACCACGCCGGCCTGGAAACCGCCGCCCGGGCTGTAGTCGCCATGAAACTGCACATACAGAGCGAAGAGGATGATGGGGGCGATCAGAACCTTGGTGACCACCCGCAAGACGGTATGTTCACGCATTACTGTTCTCGCTTGTCGGACTTGCGCGGACGATGCCAGGCCACGCCCAGCAACATCAGTACCCCGATCCCCGCGGTGAACACCACCACGACCTCACCCAGCGTATCGTAGCCACGATAGCTGCCGAGTACGGCGGTTACCGCGTTCGGCACGTCGATCTCTTCGCTCATCTGGTTGAGATAGCGATCGCGCAGCGGATGCGTCTGCACCGGGGTATCGGCGGACCCGAAGTGGGGCATGTCGAGACTCGCATACACCAGCACCGCCCCGGTGAGCATCGTGACCGCCAGGCCAATAAGGGTGCGCGAGCGGGGTACCGGCTTTTCGCGTGCGCGCGTCAGGCCGAAGGTTGCCAGGAACAGCACGGTGGTCACACCGGCGCCGACGGCGGCCTCGGTAAGCGCGACATCGACGGCGTCGAGCAGCGTGAACAGGCTGGCCGAGAGCAGGCTGTACAGCCCGGTGAGCATGGCTACCGGGAACAGGTTGCGCAGCCGTGCGATCGCCATGCCGACGATAGCCATGAAGCTCAGCAGAACGATGTTGAGCGCGATATCCGTGGTCACTTGGCAATCCTGTTGTCGGTGAACCGCGGCGACGAACGCTTCGTCACGGGGTGCTGGCGTGGCGACGGTCTCATGCTACACCACGCCCCGTGCAGCGCACGGACCGTAATCCGCAGGCCGGGGTGGCGGGCGTCAACGAACGCCCGGCGGTTATCGGTCGGCGCAGGCATCAACGCTTGTCGTGATCGACTTGCGGCTCGATCCCGTCTTCGAGCGCGGCACGGGCCAGGGCATGGGTCGCGGTCGGGCTGGTGATCAGCAAAAACAGCATCACGAATACGAGCTTCGCGGTCACGAGCGTAAGACCCGCCTGTAGCATCAGCCCGGCAAGCATCAGGATCATGCCGGCGGTATCGGTGACCGAAGCCGCATGCATGCGCGTATAGAAATCGGGCATGCGCAGCATGCCGATACCGCCAATCACGCTGAACAACGCGCCGCCTGCGAGCAAAATCCAGCTCGCGGTATCGATAAGCGCATTCATCCCAGAACCCGCAGGACGGTGCGGTAAGAACGGGCCGGTTCATACATCGGGCTTTTCCTTGCTCGCGGCTTCCCAGCCGAGATCGCCGTACTGCATGAACTTGAGCACCGTCACCGTGCCGATGAAATTGATCAGCGCGTAGATCAGGCCGAGATCGAGAAACTCCGGCCGGCCGTTGAGAAAGCCCAGCACCGCCACGAACAGCACGGTCTTGGTGCCGAACAGATTGATGGCCAGGATGCGGTCGTAGACCGTGGGCCCGAGCAGGGCGCGC
This sequence comes from Salinisphaera sp. UBA6602, assembly GCA_002433465.1. GTDB lineage: Bacteria > Pseudomonadota > Gammaproteobacteria > Nevskiales > Salinisphaeraceae > Salinisphaera. The sequence goes on along the minus strand of DJIE01000158.1, from coordinate 2,588 downwards.
ACCAGAATCAGCAGCATGGTGACGACAATGGCGATGATGGCGACGAGAAACATCATGGGGTCTCCTCGCGGCGTGCGGGCGCGCCGAAGGGACGTTCGAGCCGGCGCACGCGCTGGTCCATGTCGCCGCCTTCCATATCCGTGGCGTTGTCTTCGGTTATTGCATGCACGATGGCGTCACCGCTTCGCAGCGCCACGGTCACCGTGCCGGGCGTCAGAGTGATCGAGTTGGCGAAGATCGCCTGGCCGAGCTCGCTCGACTGATGGGCGCGCAGGCGCACGATCGTCGGCGAGATACGACGCTCCGGCAACACGATGCGTTTGGCGACATCCCAGTTGGATTTCGCGATTTCGCCGCCCAGCCAGAGCGCATACAGCGGCAGGCGAGCAAGCAGATGCAAAGGCACGCTCTCGCGGTCGACAATGCCCATGCGATGGCATACATAGGCACAGAACAGCACCGAAAAGCCGCCCAGGCCAAGCACGATGGGCTTGTAAACGCCCGACAGTAGCAGCCACAGGGTGGCAGCGCCGATGATCAGCCCGAGCAAATAGCGCACGCGGTCCCCGAAAAAAGTTGCTTGTCTGAAGGCTACAAAGCGCCCGGGTTCCCGTCAATCGGAATCGGCGGCGGCCCGGCGTTCGGCCCGGGCCGCGAGCGTCTTGCGGCGTCGATGCGCGAAAAAGGCGATCACGGCGCTGGCCACCAGCAGCCCGCCCGAAATCATCAGCTGTTTCGCGTCAATGAGTTGCTCGGGCGAGAACGTCTGCTGCGCGAGCAGATCGGGAAGGTTGACGGTCGCGCCGAAGCTCACGAACGTAATCATGGGCGGCAGCATGCCGATGACGCTGGCCAGAAAGTAGGGCACCCACGGCACGCGCAGCAGCCCGCAGGCGTAGTTGACGAGGTCAAACGGCAGAAACGAGGCGCGCAGAACCACCGTGGTAGGGAAGGCCTGCTCGACGAGCAGCCGGCGGAACGCGGCGATACGGGGGTTCTTGTGGTCCTGGGCGTGTTCTTCGCTGCGAAAGAAGCGGGCCATGAAATAGGCGATGTTGGCGGATAGATTCTCGCCGATCAGCGCATAGACCAGGCCGGGCCCGAAGCCAAACAGGCTGCCGGCCGCGATGGTCAGCCACATCGCCGGGAAGAAGGTCAGCGAACGCAGCCCGTAGATCACGATATAGGCCAGCGGTGCGAACGGGTTGTCCACCACGTACTCGTAGACCAGGCGCATGATCTCGCGAATCGACAGATCCTGAACATAGATCCAGACCAGCGCCGCCACCAGCAGCGTGCCCCAGATCGCGCCCGCGATCAGGCGCGACAGGCGGCGCGACGATTGTTCAGTCATGGCTTGCTCGCACTGGCGGTGATCACTCGGAAATAGGGTGGCTGCGGCTCGCGCGCGCGCTGGGCACAGTCATGTACCTGCAGGCCCGCGGTTTCGAGCCATGTGCTCAGCTGGGCGACCTCGAAGCCGAGGTTGACGTGGTCGTAGGCGGCGACCGTCGACGCATGTTCGTGTCGGCCGATGGTGGCCAGCGTCAGGCGCCCGCCGGGGCGCAGGATGCGGGCGGCTTCGGTCAGCGCGGTTTCGGGTGTTTCGCTGTAGCTTAACGCATGCAGCAAGAAGGCCTGGTCGAAGCTGGCGTCGTCGAACGGCAGCGCATGCATGTCGCCGATTCGAAAACCCACGTTGGTCTGTTGGCTCAGGCGGGTACGTGCGGCATCGATGACCGCTGCGCTGCGATCGACACAGGTCACGTGGCGGGCGCGTCGGCAGAGTAGTTCGGCAAGTACGCCGTCGCCCGAGGCGATATCGAGGACATCGCCCAGTTCGAGCAGTTCGATGAGCGCACGGCTCATGGCTTCCCAGGTTCGACCCGGCGAATACTGGCGTTCCATGCTGCCCGCGACCGACTCCACCCAGCTGCTGCGCGCCGTGCGCTGGCGCACGATCGCTGCTGCATGCTCGCGGTCGCGATGCACCACGGCATCGTCCAGGGTATCCAGCAGCGCCCCCCAGAGCGGACGCATATCGTGGTGCCAGCGTTTGACGTCCACGCTGTAGAAACGGGCGTTCGCCACCGCGCGATCCTGCACCAGTTCGGCTTCGCGCAGCCGTGCCAGATGGCTCGATACGCGGCTCTGGGTGAGCTGGGTGACGTTGGTGAGTTCCGCGACCGTCATCGGCTGGTCGATAAGCAGCAGCAACAGCCGCAGCCGGGTGGGCTCGGCCAGCAGGCGCAGAAGCTGGGTGCTATCGGCAAGATCGAGCATTCGCAACGAACCGGAACAAAGAAAGATACCGGTGCCAGCCGTCAGGTGGCCCGAGCGATCGGGGGCCTGGCGCGGCGCCAATAAAAAAGGCCGCCCCCGTAGAGAGCGGCCCGGTGGGCAAAAGGATACCCGATTTAGCTTGAACTGGAGCTAGAGCCCGAATTGGAGCTGGCGTTGTCGTTGCCAGAGCCGGAGGTCGAGCCGGTATTCGAACTTGAGCCGCTGGTCGAGCCGCTACCGCTGGTCGAGCTGCTGGCAGTGTTCGAGGACGTGCTGGGCTTGGTTGAGCCGCTGGCCTGTTTGCT
>DJIE01000050.1:641-11421 GCA_002433465.1 Salinisphaera sp. UBA6602 | reverse complement strand
CCAGCCGTTGCCCGGGCTCGCGGCGCAGCAGTTCGCGGGCGGTGGCCAGGCCCACGATACCGCCGCCGATGACGATACGATCGTACATGCGGCGATTGCAGCAGATCGGGGTCGCCCACGCCACTCGCGAACGCCCGGCCCGGATGCCGGGCCTGTCGCGCCATGCCGGGTGCATCGTATGATCGCGGGTCTAGAACCGAAGAGCGAAAGCCATGGATGACTGGGTAGAACGCGCGATGGCGCGCATGCCGAACGTACCTGCACTGTTCGGCTGGCTGGGGCTGAACCGGCGCGGCGAATGGCTGATTCAGGGCGAGGTGATCCGCCACCGACGGATCGTGGACACCATCGCGCGCAACTACGGCGTGGACGAATACGGGCGCTGGTTTTTCCAGAACGGGCCCCAGCGCGGCTATATCACGCTGGAATACGCGCCGCTGATCGCGCGCGTGCAGGCCGACGACCGGCTCGTTACCCATACCGGTCAGCCGATCGACAAGGCGCGCGGCCTGTATCTGGACGAAGACAGTAACGCCGTGCTCGATAGCGACGCCGGCGCGGTGCTTATCCAGGGCGCGGATCTGGCCTGGGTGCTGGAACACCTGCGTGCCAGCGGTAGCGACGCCGAGGTGGAAGAGGCGGCACTTGCCGAGGCACTGGAAGCCGCGCCGGGTCGCCCAACGGGTCTGGAGCTCGTCTTTGCCGGTGAACGCCTGCCGGTTCATCGCTGCGACCGGGCCGACATGCCGGCGACGCTTGGCTTCGTGGCCGAGCCGGCGCCGCGCGACGGCGAAAACAGCAACTAGAGCCTTTCTCAGGCGACGACGAGCCACCATGAATCAAGCGATCAACGCGTTCGACAAACCCACAAGTCGGCGACTGCCCGTGGTCGAGGCCTGAGCATGGCCTGGTACTACTGGCAAGACCTGACCGGCCCCGAGCTGGACGCGTTGGCCGACGACGCCGCTCTGGCCGTACTGCCGGTCGCCGCGATCGAGCAACACGGCCCGCACCTGCCGCTGGCCACCGACGTCACCATTGGCGAAGGTCTGCTGAGCGCGGCCCTGGAACGCCTGCCCGACAACAGTGCGCCGGTGTTCCTGTTGCCCACGCTGGCCATCGGCGCGAGCCTGGAACATACGAACTATGCGGGCACGCTCAGCCTCGCGCCGGAAACCGCGATCACCACGATCGAATCGATCGGCGCGGCGCTGGCCCGTGCAGGGGTACGGCGGCTGCTGTTGTTCAACAGCCACGGCGGCAACAAGGCGGTGCTCGATCTGGCCGCGCTCAAGCTGCGCGCCGCCCACGACATGCTGGTGGTCAAGGCCAACTATTTCCGGTTTGCGGCACCGGCGAACAGCCTGGCAGCGCATGAGATGGCCCATGGCCTGCACGGCGGGGCGCTGGAAACCTCGCTCATGCTGCATTTCGCGCCAGAGGCCGTACGCCGGGCGCATATCGCCGACTTCAAGCCGATTGGCGCGCGTCGGGCCGAGGCGGGGGCCACACTCCTACCGGAAGGCGATGCCGGCTTTGCCTGGATGGCCGAGGATCTACATCCGGCCGGCGTGGCCGGCGATGCGCGTCTGGCCAGCGCCGAGCACGGCGCCGCGTTTGCCGCCCAATTTGGCGCGCGCCTGGCCGAGATCATGGCCGAAACGCTGGCCTTTGATCTGAAAACGATCGGCCACCGCGCGTAGTACGCGCCCGGCGCCCGACGAACGGCACGAGGCGGGCTGTCCGCGAACGAACGCGATTACAGGCCGATAAGACAACAGGCCGGTTGTTTTCGATCAGCGATCAGCGATCGGCGGCTTCTGCGTCTTCCGGCGTGGCGCCCAGCACCTGGTCCAGCCAGTGGCCGGCGCGGGTGGCCTTGGCGGTGAGGTAACGCCGGTTCTGATGGGTGACCCGGCCGTAGACGCCGCTGCGCTGGACGACTTCGACGCCGCCACGGCTCATGGCCTCGATCTTGGTCGGGTTGTTGGTCAGCAGCTCGATACGCCGGATTTCCAACTGTGCCAGCATTTCCAGCGCCACGTTGTAGCTGCGCTCGTCGTCGCCGAACCCCAGAACATGGTCGGCATCGACCGTATCCAGCCCTTCGTCCTGCAGGCTGTAGGCGCGCAGCTTGTTGGCCAGCCCGATGCCGCGGCCTTCCTGGGCCAGATAGAGCAACACGCCGCCGCCGTGGTCGGCGATCTTGGCTACGCTCGAGCGCAGCTGCTCGCCGCAGTCACAACGCAGGCTGCCGAACAGATCGCCGGTCAGGCAGGCCGAATGCAGGCGTACCGGCACGGCGTCCGCCCATTGTTCCGGATCGCCGATGACGATGGCCAGATGCTCGCGCATTCCGTCGGCTTCGCGAAACAGCACGAAGCGCGAGCGCGGTGCATCGTCCAGTGGGACGTCGGCGGCGCTGATGCGCTTGAGAAAATAGGGCGCGTTGTTTTCGTAGTCGGCCACGGCGTCGGTATCGATGGCCAGCAGGCTGCCGTCCTTAATCCGGGCCTCGATCGCGGCGAGGCGCTCGTCGGTGACCGGAGCCGTGATTGCGGCCGGAATGAGCAGACCGCGGCGCATGAGGGATAGGCCGGCGACATCGCCGTCGCAGGCGTTCGCTATCTCGTCGGCTGCGGGCTGGGATTTCGGATGCCGTGCGCAAGCCCAGTCAATGACCTGGGCCGCGCTGTCGTGCTCGCCAATCGGCAAGGCCATGCTTTCGTGCTCTGTATCGATGCCCAGCACTTCCAGACGGTGGCGGGTCACGATCAGGGAACAGGGATTGCCCGCATGTTCGGCCAAGCGCTTGAGCGCATCGTCGCTCATGCCTTCCAGCGGGGCGACCAGGGTGGCCGGATGCGAGTTATCGGTCTGTGGGCTGCTGCTGCGGATGAGTACGGGCAAGCCGCGCCGCAAATCGAATATCGATCGTTCCACCTGTCGCATACTGTCTCTCAATCCGGTCCCTGTACGTAAAAATCAAGCCGCATGCGCCGGGCATGCGTGATCGTCGCTTCACAGGCGTTCGCATAGGGCGACGCAATATCCTAGAGTCTGTGGCCCGCGCGGTTTTCCGCGCCGCGTTGGACCAAGGATTGCGGCGAGCAAAAAATGCCTGTGATGGACGACGATTACGCCTGGCGGTTGATTCAGGATGCACGCAGCAAAGCGCGCGTCGCGCCGACCACGCTTGCCGATAGCAAGGCGCAACAGTCGCCCATCATAATAGATGAACGCCATGCATGGCAGTTCGAGGGCGAGTGTTCGGCCTCGGCCGCTGCGCTGCTCGACGCGCTGCTGCCGGTCGCGCTGGGCGGGCCGCATTTCGTGATCGCACAGCTCGGCCAGAGCCTGGATGGGCGAATCGCCACCGACAGCGGACACTCCCACTATGTCACCGGCCACGCCAGCCGTATTCACCTGCATCGACTGCGCGCGCTGGTGGACGCGGTGATCGTGGGTGCTGGCACCGTCGCCGCCGACGACCCGCAGCTGACGGTCCGGCACGTGGACGGTACGAATCCGGTGCGCGTGGTGCTCGATCCCCGGGCGCGCCTGCACGCAGATCGCGGTCTTTTCGCCGATACCGAGACGCCTACGCTGCATGTCGTCGGCCCCGAGGCCGGGCCCAGCCCGGCCGGCGTAGAGCGCGTGGTGCTCGACTGCCCGGCGCAGGCGATGGACCCGGCCGCGGTGCTCGCCATGCTCGCCGACCGTGGCCTGACTCGCGTGCTCGTAGAGGGCGGCGGGGTGACGATCTCGCGCTTTCTCGACGCCGGCCTGCTGGACCGCCTGCATGTGGTGGTCGCCCCCATGCTCATCGGCTCGGGGCGCCCGGCGCTGTCGCTGGAACCGATCATGCGCCTCGACACCGCGCTGCGGCCGAGCTGCCGACATCAGGTCATGGGCGACGATATGTTTTTCGATCTGGATTTGCGCACGCCCGCATCGCCTGGTTAGAAACCTCGGTACGCGAATAACGCCGGCTGATATCCGCAGATTGCGTCGATGCGCTGAGTTGGCCGTAGTAGGCGATCGACGCCGATCACACGGATCAAAGACAGCAATTTGCGCTGGTTCGGTATTGCCTGATGCAGGTGGCGCGCTTGGTCATCTGTGCAATCCAGGGAATATGCGGTTGCTCTTCAAGAACGGAGCCGTTGAATCCAGGCACCAGGCACCGCCACGACGTCTATGGAACAAGGATTAGCCCGCCATCGGCATCCGGACTTATTTGCGAATGTCCGCCTTGATTTTCGTGTTGCCAGCACTCAGCCGCCCATCTCTGGGCCAGGCGAGTACGAGCGCGCCAGGCATGCTGGACACGAGCACCAGCACGCCGTAACACAGCGACAGCGCGACGCCCTCGTGGGCGGGCAGTCCGGCCAGTGACCAGACCAGCGCGGCCGCGCCCTCGCGCAGGCCCCATCCGGCGATTGACAGCGGCAGCGCCATTACGAGAAGCACCGGCGGTATTAGCCAGACCAGCGTGCTGACCGGTGTGGTCAGATCGATGGCCTGGGCACAGAGCAGAAATACGCCGATATAGCTTGCGACTACGATCAGTGAACTGGCGAACTGAGCCGGCCAGACGTGGCGCGAGAGCAGGCTACGCCGCAGGTTTGTTGCGAAGGCGTTGATTGCTGCAGCGACACGGGCATTACGCCAGGCCAGCGCGGCGCTCGCCGCGATCAGCAACGCAAGCGTGACGGCCACGGCCATGCCCGACGGCGTGCTGATGGGGGCCGTGGAAAAGCGCGCTGCCATGCCCCGGGCAAGCAGCGGCGACTGCCAGAACGCCGCCACGGTAACGAGCACGAGCGACAGCTGGCCGGAAAAGCGCTCGATGAATACGGCATGCCAGGCGGCGACGGTGTCGGCATCGCCGCGCGCGTGGCGCCAGGCACGATTGGCGTCGCCGAGTACGCCGCCCGGCAGGATCTGATTCAAGAAGGTGGCAAGATAATATTCGCGAATCGCTGCACCCAGCGACAGGGTCAGGCCCATGCAGCCGGCCGTAAGTCGCCAGCGCCAGGCCGAGATCGCTACCTGCGGCACGGTGAGTGCGAGTGCGGCGGCAAGCCATGGGTAGCGCAGGTCGTGGAGCTGCCGCGTTACCGCGCCCGCGTCGATTTGCCAGAGTACCGCCGCAAGTACAACGAGCGTGGTCAGCGCACGCAGCCCGGTACCCCAAGCCGAACGGCTCATGGCCCGGGCGTGGCGAACAGATCCTGGTGGCCGACACGGATGACCAGCGCGTTCGCCCTGAGCGCGCTTGTACGTGCGCGCGCCCAGGCATCGATCCGGGCGCCGGCATCGGGCGCCTGTTCACGCGCGGCGCTGCGCCAGCCTTCGATCAACGCCGCGCCGAGCTCGGCGTCGCGGGCATCGATATGCCATGGGCTGGCGGCCAGACTTACATCGTAGCCCAGGGCTTCGAACGCCTGGCGCAGCACGGTGGGCGCGTCGGCGCCGAGGGCGGTGCCAAAGCTCTTGTCCCGGCGCTGATGGGCGGCCAGAAGATCGGTGACGAACTCATCGTCGGCGATCGCGGGCGTGAGGTCGATGCACCCGTCGATGCTCAGCACGAACAGGACGGCCGCCGAGCGGTCGGCACAGGCACGGGCGAGGCGCTCGATCCATTCGCGGGTGACCAGGTCGAACAATGCCGAGGCCGTGACTAGCTCGGCGCCGTCGAGGGCGGCTTCGAAACGGGCGTGATTGAGGTCCAGCGTATCGGTTTCGATGGTGATGGGCGCGCCGGCCGGGTCGACGAGCGTGGCCGCGTCGCGCTGTGCTGCGCCGAGCAAGGCGGGATCGTGATCGATAAGCCGCCAGTGTTGCGATCGAGCCAGCCGCGAGGCGAGATAACGCAGGTTGGACCCGCGCCCGGCGCCCAGGTCCACGATCCGGTGTTCGCTCGAAGCGCGCTGGGCCAGCCAGTGGGCAGCGGCTTCGGTGAGCGATTCGGCACGGGCTCGATGATCGACGGGCTCGCGCAAGCTCAGCCAGTCGGCTTCGAAGTGGCTGTGCGGGGTGGATTCGGTCATGACGCGAGCACCGCCGCGAATCGGCGCGCGACCGCGGGCCAATCGCGCTGACGTGCGCGCGCGCTGCGCGCGGCGGCCGCCGCGCAGCCCCGCTGTTCGGCGTCGTCGATGAGCGTGCGCAGCGCCTGTGCCAGCGCGTTCGCATCGCCCGGCGCCACCGACATGCCCGCGCCGGTGGGAAAGGTATCGGCCAGCGCGCCGCCGGTGGTGGTTACGATCGGCAGCCCGTGGGCCACGGCTTCGTCGATGACCATGCCATAGCCTTCGTAGTAGGAGGCGAGCACGAAGACATCGGCAGCGGCATAGTGCGCGTCTATTGACTCGCTATCCTGCGGGCCGTGCACGCGAATGCGCTCGGCAAGGCCGTGGTGCTCGATGGCTTCGCGCACGGCCCGGGCTTCGTTGGCGTCGCGCTGATCGTCGCCGACGAAATCGCAGCGCCAGTCGAGATCGGCGACCTGAGCCAGCGCCTCCACGAGCAGGCGATGGCCCTTGCGCGGGGTCAGGCTGGCCACGCATAGCAGACGACAGGGCCCTTGCGAGGCGGTTCGTGCCTGTATGGCCGGCCGCACACCGGGTTCGACGACCGTGATACGGCTTTCTTCGGCGAGGTTGAGGGCGACCAGCCGGCGCGCGGTGAACTGGCTGGTGACCACCACACGGGCCGCGCAGGCCAACGTGCGACGCTCGGCCTCAAGCAGGCGTTGCCGGGTATCGGCTGCCAGCCCGGTCTCGTCGCAGAGCGGATGGTGTACCAGCACCACGAGCGAGCGGTTGGCGGCATGCCGTTCGACCACCTCGGGCAGCCCGCCGGCGGCAAGGCCGTCGATAACGATCGACGTATTCGGCGCACAGGCCGCCAGCGCCCGGTCGAGGGCGCTTACCGCGGCGCTATCCGGAACCGGAAATACGCCGTCGAGTTCGATAACGTCGACGTCGATGCCGTCCGACCTGAGGCCCCCGACGATGGCGCGATCGTAGAAATAGCCGCCGGTGGGCTGGTCGATCGCGCCGGCCACCAGGAACGAAACCTGCCTCACACGTTGCCCTCGTAGCTCGCCCAGGCGATATGCGATTCCGCCAGGGTGACGCGCATGGCGGCAAGGGCGGTGGCCGTGCTGCCCAGCTCGCCGGCATGGATGGCGCTGCGCAGCCGATCGAATACGACCTTGGCCAGGAATTCGGTGGTGGTATTGCGGCCGTTGAATTCGTCGACGTCGTCGAGATTGCGCATGTTCAGCTCCGCCAGGGTCCGCTTGAGGGCGTCGCTGGCGAGGCCGATATCGATGACCAGGTCGCTTTCATCGAGTTCGGCGCGCATGAAGGATACGTCCACCACATAGGTCGCGCCGTGGGTGTGCTGGGCCGGGCCGAAGATTTCGCCGGTAAAACTATGGGCGATCATGAAATGATCGCGAACGGTGAGGCTGAACATATTCAGTCCTTATCTTGATTGCTAGAGAAAAACGCCCGGTCAGTCGTAGCGGATGCGCTGGCACAGGCTGTTATCGGCCGGCGATGCCAGACGATGCATGACCGACGGCAGATCGTCGAAGGCGGCGTCCTTGGCTTCAAAGAGGGCATCGAAGCGGGCATCGGCAAGCAGCGAGACGGCCAGCGCCAGACGCGAGCCGTGATCGCGCCGCGAACGCCGGCTGGGCGATACCGCACCCACCTGGCTCGAACGCAGCGTCAGCCGCTGGGAATGAAATGCGCCGCCCAGACCCACGGTGACCGGCGTAGCACCATACCAGCTCATTTCCAGCACCGTGGCTTCGAAGCCGGCCAGCGCAATCGCCGTGTCCAGGCCTGCACTGCTCGCACTGGCATGTACGACCACGTCGCGATCGCCAGTCGCTGCGTCGGGCCGTCGGAAGGCCACGCCGAGGGCCTGCGCCAGCGCGCCCTTGTCGGGGTCGATATCGACCAGTTCGACGGCGGTGCCCGGGATACCGGCCGCAAGACCGGCAATCAGAGCGCCGATTACCCCCGCGCCGATCACGCTGACGCGGTCGCCCACGCCGATGCCGGCATCCCAGAGGGCGTTCACCGCGGTTTCCATATTCGCAGCGAGCACGGCGCGTGCTGCGGGCACGTCGGCAGGCAACGCCACGACCGCGTCGACGTCCACGACGTAGCGTGTCTGATGCGGATAAAGGCAGAACACCTCGCGGCCCAGCCAGTCTTCGGGGCCTTCTTCGACGACGCCGACGTTGGCATACCCATGCTTGACGGGGCCCGGCAGGCTGCCCGACTGAAACGGTGCGCGCATGCGTTCGTATTCGCTTTCAGGCACCGCGCCGGAGAACACCAGTGTTTCGGTACCGCGGCTTACCGCCGAGTAACGGCTGCGTACAAGCAGCTGTCCGGGCGCGCGTTCGGGCAACGGCTGCCGGTGCAGCGCACAGGCGTTGGGCGGCTCCAGCCATAGGGCACGGGCAAAACGGTCGGTCATGCGTATGTCATACAATTGCAACGAAAGGAGACAGGTTTACGTAAACTCGTCAACGCGGCGGGTGGGTTGCGCCAGCCCCGCGAAAGGCCTACCGGCGCCCCCGTGCGCTGCCCACGAGTAAGAACCCAAGTGCGAAATGTAACCCGCATCACGCCTTTGCAGCGACCAGCGACTTTTCCGCGCGTCCCGGGAAGCCCGCGTGCGGTCAGTACCAACGTGCGCGAGCACGGCCGTTTGCTGTCTTCGCAGGGCGACGATGCGCGCGCCGCGGTGATCGAGTTGCTGTTCGGTTTCACCGCGCTTGGCGTGGTCATGGAGGTGTTGCTTTACGCGCTGGCAGGCCCGGCGGCGCTCCGCTTGACCGTAGCCGGACTTTATCTGGCCCTGGCCGCGCTGCTCTATGTCCGCCGCTCGGCCTGGCCACGGCCGTTCGGCTGGGCCAATCGGATTACGCTGCTACGCGGCGCGATCGTCATGCTTCTCGCCGGTGCCGGCCTGTTCCCCATGTTCTTGAGCGAACACGTTCATGTATTTGTCGCCATGGCGATCGGCTGTTTGCTGCTGGACGGGGTAGACGGTTGGGTGGCGCGCCGCACCGGCAGCAGCGGTGCCTTCGGCGCCCGTTTCGATATGGAGCTCGATGCGTTCTTCCTGCTGGTCTTGTCGCTCGTGGTTGTTGCGCTGGGCAAGGCCGGTCCATGGGTGCTGGCGATTGGGCTGGCGCGCTATATCTTCATAGCGGCGCAGATGCTGTTCCCGGCGCTCAAACGGCCGTTGCCGCCTTCTGTGCTGCGCAAGACCGGCTGCGTGTGGCCGGGCGCGACGCTCATGCTCTGTCTGTTGCCGGTGGTCACGCCGCCCGTGGCCCGCGTGGCGCTGCTAGTCGCGCTGGCGCTACTGTTGCTGTCGTTCGGCCGGGATATCCTATGGCTGCTGCGCCGTGCGCATGCGCCCATCGCCGGCGCCGACTAGCCCTGATTCGACCGCCCAGGCCGACGAGCACGCAAGCGACCGCGGGCCGCCCGGGCTTGGCAACCCGCGCTGTCCCATGCGCCTTGCGGCGCGCAGCCGCCGGACAAGTTTTTGTCTAACGCGTGGTCAGGCAGGCACAGGGCGCCAGATGCGCGACCTTGTGCGACGTGCTGCCGATCACCAGGCCGGTGAAATCACTGAGTCCACGGCGGCCCATGATGATCAGATCGGCGTCGACGCGCTTGGCAGCGGCTACGATCTGCTGGGCCGGGTCTCCGCCCAGTATCTCGGTTTCGATTTTCTTGCATCCGGCAGCCTCGAGCAGGCTGCGCGCGGCCGCTACGACCGATTCGCCCGCGGCTTCCAGTTCGGCCCGGGAGGGCTGCAGGGTGATCGCCGCGCCGCCGAGCGCGAGCGTCTTTTCGTGCCCGGTATGTTGAGGAATATGCACCACGTGCACCGCAGCGTCGTAGCGCTGGCCCATATCGGCTGCGATATCGATGGCGCGTTTCGAGTGCTCGGAGCCGTCGACCGCGACGACGATGGCGTTGAACATCATCTTTCTCCTTGTGAAACCGGCTTGGCTCCAGAGTACACGCCCGAGCGTGCATGAAAAGCGTGTGCGCAATGGAAATCGGGCATGTTTTATGATTGTGTAATATGCAGGTAAAAGATGACTGTGTAATATTTATGCAGGCATGAGAACGCGGTCGGGCGTCGCGCATGCGTCGTCCGGCCAGGGCGGGGACATCATGAAGACACGGTTTTTCGACCGGTTGATCGCTCAAGGCACGCTCGTCGTGCACTTCCCGGATACAAACACGCGGATCATCGGCCAGGGGCCGCCTACAGCGCATATCCATCTGCGCGAACGCAAGGTACTGGCGCGGCTGCTCTCGGATCCGGAAATGGCTTTCGGCGAAGCCTATATGGACGGTGACTGGTGGCCGGGCGAGGGCGGCCTGCTGGCAGTTTTCGAGCTGTATTTCACGAACGCGGACAAGTTCGGTTCCAACCCCATCCTCGATCTGGCGCGCCATGCGCTGCGCGGGCTTCGCGAAGCCAATTCGCGGCTGCGCTCACGACGCAACGTCAGGCACCACTACGATATCGATCACGAACTGTTCGCACGCTTTCTCGATAGTGAGATGCACTATTCCTGTGCCTATTTCGAAAGCCCCGACATGGACCTGGAAGCGGCCCAGCAGGCCAAGTGTCGCCATATCGCGCGCAAGCTCTGTCTCGAGCCGGGCGATCGCGTGCTCGATATCGGCTGCGGCTGGGGCGGCATGGCGAT
>DJIE01000050.1:0-347 GCA_002433465.1 Salinisphaera sp. UBA6602 | reverse complement strand
GATATCGGCTGCGGCTGGGGCGGACTGGCGCGCTATCTTGCCCGGCATTACGACGTGACCGTCACCGGGCTGACGCTCTCCGACGACCAGTACGAATATGCGCAGGCGCGCGCCCAGCATGAAGGGCTGGCCGATCGCCTGCGTTTTCTCAAGCAGGACTATCGCGAACACCAGCGCCAGGAAAGCGATGGCTACGACGCCATCGTGAGCGTGGGTATGTTCGAACATGTCGGCCGGCCACAGTTTCAGATCTTTTTCGATCAGCTGCAGCGTTTGCTCAACCCCGGCGGGCGCAGCCTGATCCATACGATCGGGCGAAACGGCCCGCCGATCGAGGACACCCACGG
>DJIE01000142.1:2461-7232 GCA_002433465.1 Salinisphaera sp. UBA6602 | reverse complement strand
GGCAGGCGCTGCGCTCGCACGCCTTGTCGCAATGCTTTGAGCACTCGAACGCGAACCGCCCAAGGTTACATAGAGGTGCCCTAGCCGGCCTTCGGCTGGCGCGCCCGGCTGGAGGACGGCGTGTCCGGCTTTTCGTAGCCGCAGCTTGCGCGCGCCTGGTCGGCAGCATCCACCAACAGATCGAGCATGGGCTGGCGTTGTTCGGCATCCACGCCTTGGGCCAGTGCCTTACGCGCGGCCGCCGCAGCGCGCTCGACTTCGGCCAGATCGCTTGCGCACTGGCTGTCGCTCGGGGTTACAAACAACGTCGTGCAGCCGGACAACGCGACCATCATGGCCATGGGGCCAGCAGCTTTCAGAACTGACTTCGCCATCGGGATATTCCTTTTGCGCACGGTGTGAAAATCGCCCGGACGCGGGTTGTTACGAGCCGGCCTCGTCGATCAGCGCCAGAAACCCGGCTTCGTCGAGCAGGGTGACGCCGAGTTTCTCGGCCTTGTCGCGCTTGCTACCAGGGCTGTCGCCGGCCACCACGTAATCCGTTTTCTTGGATACGCTGGAGGTGACCCGCCCGCCGCGGGCTTCGATACGCGCCTTGGCCTCGTCGCGGGTCAGGCTGTCCATGCTGCCGGTGAGCACGAAGGTCTGGCCGGCCAGCGGCTGCGGGGTGTCGTCGGTATCGACCGTTTCCCAGGCAACGCCGGCGGCAATAAGCGCATCGATGACGTCGAGATTACGCTGTTCGCTGAAAAAATCCGCAATACAGTGTGCGACCCGCGCGCCCACGCCGGGCACCGCCTGGAGGCCTTCGGCGCTGAGCATGCGATCGCGCGCGGCACGATTGTCCGGATGCGTCTGCTCGGCGTGCGCGACCCGTTCGAGATAGGCCTTGGCCTCGCCGCGCAGGGCATCCAGCGTGCCGAAATGCCGGGCCAGATCGCGGGCCATCGTTTCGCCCACTTCGCGAATGCCCAGCGCGAAGACGAAGCGCTCCAGCGTGGTCTGTTTGCTGGCCTCGATCGAGGCCAGAAGATTGGCGACCGACTTCTCGCCGTAGCCTTCGCGTTCGACCAGCGCATCGCGATGGCTGTGCAGGGCAAAGATATCGGCCGGCGATTCGAGCAGGCCTTCGTCCACGAAGGCTTCGATCTGGCGATCGCCCAGGCCTTCGATATCCAGCGCCCGGCGCGAGGCAAAGTGCTTGAGCGCTTCGCGACGCTGTGCGGCACAGACCAGCCCGCCGGTACAGCGGGCCACTGCCTCGCCTTCGACACGCTCGACCGCCGAGCCGCATACCGGGCATTCAGCCGGCAATTCGATCGGCGTTGAATTTTCGCCCCGGCGCGCGACTTCCTTGACCTCGGGTATGACGTCCCCGGCCCGGCGTACGACCACGGTATCGCCCACGCGCACGTCCTTGCGGGCGATTTCGTCCATGTTGTGCAGGGTGGCGTTGGAAACCGTCACCCCGCCCACGAAGACCGGCGCGAGCTTGGCAACCGGCGTGAGCGCGCCGGTGCGCCCCACCTGAAATTCCACCGCGTTCAAAAGCGTGGTGGTTTCTTCGGCCGGGAACTTGCGCGCAATCGCCCAACGCGGCGCGCGTGCCACGAAACCGAGTTCATCGCGCACGGCGGCATCATCGACCTTGAATACGCAGCCGTCGATTTCGATATCCAGATTCGCACGCCGCTCGGCCATCGCCTCGTAGTAAGCCTTGCAGCCGTCCAGCCCCTGTACGCGGTCGACGTGCTCGCTGATCTGAAAGCCCCAGGCCTGGAGCTGCTGCAACTGCGCGTACAGACTCGACGGCAGCGTCATGCCATCGACACGGCCGATGCCATAGCCCATGAAGGCCAGCGGCCGGCGCGCCGTAATCGTCGAATCCAGCTGGCGCAGGCTGCCGGAGGCGGCATTACGCGGGTTGACGAACGCTTTCTGGCCTTCGCTTTCCAGCCGCTCGTTGAGCGCGTTAAAGCGCGAGCGCGCCAGCACCACTTCGCCGCGAATTTCGATGAAGTCGGGCACGTGTTCACCGGCAAGACGCAGCGGCAGATTACGAATGGTGCGGGCGTTGGGGGTGATGTCTTCGCCGGTGATGCCGTCACCGCGCGTGGTCGCCCGTACCAGTACGCCGTTTTCGTAGCGCAGGTTGAGCGCGGTGCCGTCGAACTTGGGCTCGGCGCAGTAGGCCAGCGCGCCGCCGTCTACGGCCTCGCGCGCGCGGCGATCGAATTCCGCCAGCTCGTCGTCGTCGAAGCAGTTGCCCAGCGACAGCATGGGCGTGGCGTGATCGACCGACTCGAACTTGTCCGACGGCGGCGCACCCACCCGCTGGGTAGGCGAATCCGACGTGATCAGTTCCGGGTGCTCGGCCTCGAGATCCTGCAGCTCACGAAACAGCCGGTCGTATTCGGCGTCCGAGATCGTTGGATCGTCGTCGACGTAATACGCCCGGCTGTGTTCGCGCAGCTGTTCGGCGAGCTGCGCCGCCCTTTGGCTTGTGGCGCTGCTTGCCGCCACTACCGGCGCTTGGCGATCTTCGCGCGCCGGTCGAGATCGGCGACCTTATCCAGCATGTACTGGGCGGTCTGGGCCTTGAGCAGTGCGCGCTTGTCGTCGAGCACTTCGCCACCCAGGGCCTGGGCCAGTCCGTTGGCGGTTTCCATCATGTCGCGCAGGGCGGCGCCACCTTGAATCGGCCCCGGCACCACCGTGTACAACACCAGACCGGGCGTATGCAGATGATCCTGATCGACCGGATCGAGCGTGCCCGGTTTGACCATGTTGGCCACCGCGAACACCGATTCCGGAATGCCGTGGGTTTCGGTCACGCGGTGGAACTGATCGTTGATGCCGAACTTCAGATCCTGCGACTGCAGGGCCACATGCACGTCCGGACCGTCGAACATGCGCCCTGCGGGCGCGGCCACGTGCAACAGGAACACTTCACGGTCGGCGCCGGGCGGCGCGCTCGGCGCGCGCATGATCTCGACCCGCTCGCTACCGCCGGGCGCGGCCTGGGCTTGCTTGTCTGCCTCGGCTGCGACGGCGTCCTGTTCTTCCGGCAGCGGCTTGGGTTCGGCGCCGCGTTTCTTGTAGGCCGTCCAGGAGGCTTCCACGCCCTGCCCACCGCCGGTTTCGTATTCGTGCTCGTCAAGCGGAGCGTCTACCTTGCCGGCGGCGCGCCGACTGGCCGGGGTGTTTTTCGACAGCGTCCGCACGCCCACCACGTAGGAATCGCCGCCCAAGGATTCGCCATGCTCGCCTGTGTCCGGACTGTCTTCGCCGGCGCCCCGCGGCGTGTCGTCCATACCCCGCCAGGGATCGTCGCCCGCCTGACGGCGCATGTACCAATAGGCACCGCCGACCACGGCGATCAAGAGAATGAGAAGAAGCCATTGCACGATAGACATAGGCGCTTTAGTCGATAAGTTGCGTGGCGCCGGCTCAGCCGGCCATGTCGAGGGCTTGATCGATATCGACGCTGACCAGCCGGGACACCCCGGGCTCGGCCATGGTCACGCCGTGCAGTTGCTCGGCGAGCGACATCGTCAGCTTGTTGTGCGTAATCACGATGAACTGAACCTGGGCCGACATCCGCCGTACGAGTTCGCAAAAACGCGACACGTTGGCGTCGTCGAGCGGTGCATCGATTTCATCCAGCATACAAAACGGTGCCGGGTTGAGTTCGAACAGGGCGAATAATAGCGCAACCGCGGTCAACGCCTTCTCTCCGCCCGACAACATTTGAATCGAGGCGTTGCGTTTGCCCGGCGGGCGCGCCATCACGCGGATGCCGGTGGACAGCCAGTCGTCCTCGGTGAGCTCGAGCGCGGCTTCGCCGCCGCCGAACAATTCCGGGAACATGTCCGCAAACCGCGCGTTGACCTGTTCGTAGGTCGCCTTGAAGCGCGCCCGGGTTTCGCGGTCGATACGGGCGATTGCGCTTTCCAGGGTTTCCAGCGCTTCGGTCAGATCGGCGTGCTGTTCGCCCAGATAGCGCTCGCGCTCGGCCTCGGCGTCGTATTCCTCGATCGCGGCGAGGTTGATCGCGCCCAGGCGCTGAATCTTGCGTTCGAGCGCGTCGATGGCCGACGTGCAGCTTTCGATGGTCGCGCCGTCTTCGAGGCCGGCCACCAGTGCCGTCGGCGTTTCGCCGAGTTCTTCGATCTGTTCGGCGATGCCGGCACGGCGCACGCCGGTGGTTTCGACATCGATCTTGGCCTGTTGCAGGCCTTCGCGGGCCGTATCCACGCCCTGCTCGGCCTGCATGAGCTGTTGCGAAACGTCTTGCAGCGCCTTTTCGCTTGTCTTGAGCGCTTCGCGCGCTGCGCGCAGCTCGCGCTCGGCGCGGTGTTGGGCTTCCAGCGCCTGCTCGTGTTCGCTTTCGTCCGCTGCGGGGGCGGCCTCGTCGACGGCGTCGGCGGCCTGGTCATCGAAACCGGCCAGACGCGCCTCGACGTCGGCATGGGCGGTACGCGTATCGGCCAGCCGCTGGTCGATCGACTGCGCCCGGCTGCGGTTCTGTTCGCTGCGCGTTTCGATTTCGCGCAGCGCCCGTTCGGCCTCGGCATGGGCCTTGCGGGCAGCGTCACGCGCGCTGCGGCTTTCGGCAAGTTGCGCCTGGGCCTGGCGCCGGGCCTCGGTGAAGGCCTCGGCCTTTTCCTCCAGCGCGGCGACCTGGCCGTTCAGCCGCTCGGCCTCGCCGTCGGCCTCGGCGATCTGCTTGTCGAGGTCGGCGAGTTCCGTGTCCAGTTCATTGCGACGG
>DJIE01000142.1:605-2199 GCA_002433465.1 Salinisphaera sp. UBA6602 | reverse complement strand
GCCCTCGGCCTCGGCGATCTGCTTGTCCAGGTCGGCGAGTTCCGTGTCCAGCTCGTTGCGCCGGCGGGCAAGCTGCTCGGCCCGGATTTCCCGGCCCTGTTGTTCGGCGCGTGCGGCTTCGAGTTCGCGCTGGGCCTGGGCGATGCGCTGATCGAGCGCCCGTTTTTGTTCGCGGCGCTGGTCGCGCTGCTGGCGCTGTTCATCGAGCGTGGCCTGGCGGCTGGCCAGCTCGGCCTGTTCGCTGTCGATCTGCTCGGCCAGGCTTTCGATACGCTGTTCGCGCTCGAGCACGCCCTGCTCGGCCGAGCCGGCGGCCGGGGTCACCAGACTGTTCGGCCCGATACAGCAGCCGTCGAGGGTGACGAAGCGCTGATCTTCGGCCAGCTCCGCGCGCCGCGCGAGCCCGCTGGCCAAGTCGTCGACCACGAATACCCGTGCGGCCAGCGCCGCGATGACTGCGGGCGCTTCAATACCGTCGGCCAGGCTGGGCGTATCGGCGGGCCCTTCCACTGGCCCGGCCGTCGCCGCCGCGCCGGCTTCCACCAGGGTGAGCGATTCGTTGGGCCAATCGCCACTGAGCTGGGGCAGCTGTTCAACCACGAAGCCGCGCAGCCACGGGCCCAGCACGGCTTCGGCGGCCGTCTGCCAGGCCTTGCGTACCTTCACGCGACGTGCAACGCCCGCCGCCTGGGTCTGGGCATGGTCGGCCAGCCATTCGGCCAACGCCGTGTCGTCTTCGCGCAGCACGGACTGCTGGAGCTGGCGCTCCGAGGCCAGGCGGGCGCGCGTCTCGCCAAGCTGGGTGCGGCGGGTCTCGACATCGCGCTCGGCGTCGTTAATGGCCACCCGCAGGGCTTCGTCGGCTTCGGCCTGTTCGGCCGCCGCGCGTTCATCTTCGGCCAGGCGCGCTGACCGGGCTTCGATATCCCGCGCGCCGGCCTGCAGATCGCCGACCTGTTCTTCATCGAGTTTTTCGCGCTCGGCACGGCGTTTGTCGCGCCGGTTGCCCAGCTGCTGCGCCCGCTCTTCGGCATAGCGTGCCCGGCGGCGTTCGGCATCCAATTGCTGAACGGGATTATGTTCGGCGCTGTTATGGGCGTCCCAGGCTGCCTCCGCCTCGCGCGCGGCCTGCTCGGCTGTCTGCAGCGTCTTGCCGGCGTTCTCCAGCGCCTGTTGCGCATCCGTGCGTTCGCGGGCGATGGCCTCGGCAGCCTCGGCCGTCTCCTGGGCCGCGTGTTCGTCGTTGGCAACCCGCTTGGCGAGCGCGTCGCGGCGTTCGACCAGTTCATCGCGCTCGCGCTGGCGCAGTTCGCGCATTTCCTTGGCATGGGCCAGGGCCTGGGCAATACGTGATGCCCGAGCCTGCGCATCGTAAAAGGCCGCCTGCTGGGTCTGCACCTCGCTCATGGCCTTCTGCTGGCCCGCGGCTTCGGCTTCACGCGCCTGCTGGGCATTGCGCTGCGCGGAAATGGCATCCCGCAGGACGTTCTCGCTTTCGCGCAGGCGCGCTTCGGCGGCCTCGACCTTTTCGTTTTCGGCGGCCCAGCGTAGCGCCAGCAGCTGGGCTCGCAGCTGGCGTTCCTCGGCCTTGAAC
>DJIE01000142.1:0-298 GCA_002433465.1 Salinisphaera sp. UBA6602 | reverse complement strand
GCTGGCGTTCCTCGGCCTTGAACTGCTTGTATTTCTCGGCGTTGGCGGCCTGGCGTTTGAGCACGCCCAGCCGCTGGGTGACTTCACCGATGACGTCGTTGAGCCGGTCGAGGTTTTCGCGCGTGTGGCGCATGCGGTTTTCGGTCTCGCGCCGGCGTTCCTTGTATTTTGAGATGCCGGCGGCTTCTTCGAGCACCTGGCGCATGTCTTCTGGTTTGGCTTCGATCAGACGATTGACCGCGCCCTGCTCGATTACCGCATAGTTGCTGCGCCCGCCCAGGCCGGTGCCCAGAAACAG
>DJIE01000256.1:1383-9250 GCA_002433465.1 Salinisphaera sp. UBA6602 | reverse complement strand
TGTGGTCCTGTTCGAACGCCATGGTCGCGAGATCAAGCCGACGTTCGCCGCCCGCCAGCTGCTTGCCCTGGCCGTCGAGCCCATGGACGCCCTCGCCCGGCTACCGGAACGCCTTGCCCCATCAACCGGCGGCGTAGCCGCGCTCAGCGGCACCATTCGCCTGGCCGCTTCGAGCACCATCGCCCGCTATGTATTACCTGCCGGCCTGGCCCGTTTACGACAGACGCATCCCAAGCTGCAAATACGGGTGTTCTCCGGCAATAGCGCCCAGGCAGAAGCAAGCGTTGCGAACCTCGAAGCCGATATCGCACTGATCGAAGGCCCGCCACAGCGCGACGATCTAGATATTGCGCACTGGCACACGGACACTCTGCAGGTGATCGCGCCGCCGGGCTATGACGTCGGCTCGATCGATCTGGCCCATCTGGATCGGCATGCCTGGGTCGCCCGCGAACCGGGCTCGGGTACGCGGGCCGTGTTCGAACAGAATCTGGCACTGGCCGGCTATACCGCTCCAAACGCGCATCTGATCATTGACGACAGCGGCGCCATCGTCCGCGCCGTCGCCAGCGGCGCCGGGCTTGCCTGTGTGAGCGGCCTGGCGGCCGAGCAAGCCAGCGCTGCCAACCCGGTTCAATTCGTTTCGCTGGCCGGGCTGGCACTGGCGCGGCCGCTCTGGCGGCTGTATCGCGTTTCTACCGCCCGCGGCGACTCGCTGCTGCGACGATTCGAAGCCGAACTCGATGCCGCACTGGATCGCCCAGCAAACTGAAATCAGGATTTTCAGTTGTTGTTCAGCATGCGTGCCTACCATCCGAACCGGTATTTTCAAATAACCGAGGACATGATCATGGCAATACGTAAGACGAGTGCCATTGCGTTGACCGGTATCACCCTGGCGGCGACCAGCACCTTTGCGCTGGCCCAACAGAAACCCGAAGGCCTTTATTCGGCCGATCAGCTCATGGACGCCGATGTCTATGCCCAGGGCAGCGACAAGCCGGTGGGCGAAGTCGACGACGTCATCCTCGACAACAACATGACCATCAAGTCGTTCGTAATCGAAACCGAGAACAACTTCGGTCTGGACGGCAAGTCTTATGTTGTCTCCCCCGATCAGCTCAGCGTCGAAACCATGCAGGGCGAGAAGGCGACCGAACCGCGCTATCGCATCACCCTGATGGCTGACGGCAAGACCCTGAGCAGCTATCCGGTCTACAACGACTCCTGGTGGAACAGCACCCAGAGTCAGGCGGCCGATGCCTGGGATCAGACCAAGCAGTCCGCCAGCAGCGCATGGACGCGTATCAAGGACGGCACCACGGACCTCATCGATGACACCCGCGATGCCATCAGTGGTGGCGCCGATGAAACCGGCGATGCGGCCGACAACGCGGCTGACAAGACGGAAAACGCTGCCGAAGACGCCAGCAACTAATCGCGGCGCTTGCATCAAGCGTATCGAGGAGGGGCCGCGGCCCCTCCTTTCTTATGTCCGCTGGAAACGTACCTGACCCGCTGGCGTCACACGCGGTATGATCCCGGGCTGTTGTCGCCCACCAGTCGGCCCGAGGAGTCGTCGTATGAGCCCCCAGAACACTGGCCGTTCCAGCCTGTTTGGCGCCCTGTTCGTTCCTGCCCTGATTCTGGGTGCGCTGATCATCCTGGCGATCCTGGTGATCAGCTTCCGGGGGAACGGTGACGGCGCCGCACCCGGGGCCGACAACGTTCGTACCCTGACCGCCGACACCATCAACACCTTTGAAACCGAGTACGACGCCCTCGGCGAGGCCGTCGGCAGCGCGGATGCGCCCGTCACCGTGCGCGAGTTCGCCGACTACCAGTGCCCGGCCTGCGGCGCGTTCGCCCCCACCGCCGAGCGGATTCGCGACGAACTGGTCGACTCCGGCAAGGTGCGCTTCATCTTTTTCGATTTCCCGCTGCCCATGCATGCCCATGCCCAGCAGGCCGCGGTGGCCGCGCGCTGCGCCGCCCGTCAGGACCGTTTCTGGCCCTATCACCAGCGCCTGTTCGAAACCCAGCGTGACTGGTCGCAGCGCGATGACCCCACCGCCATGTTTCTGGATATGGCGGTCGAGTCCGGCGTGAACGCTCAGCGCCTGGAAGCCTGCATGACCCAGGGCGGCGTGGACGACGTGATCGCCCGCAATCAGGAAGCCGGCAAGGCCATCAGCCTGCGTGCCACCCCCACGGTGATCGTAGGCGACCAAATGTTTTCCGGCGTCGTCAGCTACGAGCGCATCCAGCAGGCCATCGCCGAACAGACGCAGGACTAGGGCCTGTTAACACGAATGCTAATCGCCGCGTTGCGGCTCAAAATCGTGCCAGACAAGGCGCGTGGTGCCAGCCCCGGTTATTCCAGGGCCAAGCCACGCAACGCCGTATGGCGGGATTTTGGGCGCAACCCGAAGGGACGCGCTCTATTTCATTCGCGTTAACAGGCCCTAGAGTTCGTCCTCGATCAACGTCAGCACGGCAAGCAGCGCGGCAAAAGCCGCGCTTTCCTGTTCCGGGTCGCGCTGGACGCGGGTGACCGAGCGAAACCACCGCGCCAGCGCTTTCTGCGGGCCGCTGGCCAGCTCGCGCGCGATGCTGCCATCGCCGGCCTCGCCTTCGAGCAGGGCATCGCCGCGTCGGGCATGGGCGCGCGACAGAATCTGGCGGTAACGAATCAGAATCGAATCCAGCAAAACCCAGGCGAAGTTCGGGTTGCGCGGCGGCCCCACGGTGATGCGCTGGCCGCCGAGCGGGCCAATCCGCACCATGTCCAGGCGCAGCGTGGGAAGGGCGTCACCCTTGAAAAACGCCAGCGCCCCGCCGCCCAGGCCGCCAATCAGCGCCCCAACCCCGAGGGAGTGGCCGAACGTCGCGGCATCCACGCCGATGCCGGCACTCGCGCCGACCGCAGCGCCTACGAACGTCAGCTGCTGACGGGTCAGGCCCAGCCGGCGCCAGGTTTCATCGCTGGCCAGGTCCAGATCGTCGTCAAAGCCTTTCATCGCTTCGGCCTGCACCGCGGTATGCCGATACAGGCGTAAAAGATCGTTCGCTGTCTCGCGCTCAAGCGCGGCAATACGCTCGTAATAGCGCCGGCTGGCCTGCTTCACGGCTTCGCGTTTGGCGGCCTCCGGTGCGGACGCGTCTTCGGCATAATGGCCGTGTTCGCGCAGCGCCAGCGCGGTGCGCAGGAAGTGCTGGATGCGTTCGACGGCTTCCTCGCGGCGCTGCTCCCATTCGGCATCGAGCAAGGCGGTGGTGGTCTGCAGATGCTCGCGGTCGCGTTCGTCGATCTGGTTGAGCGCGGCCAGGAGGTCACGCCGCGTGGCAAAGCGCGCGCGATGGGCATCGAAAACCCGTACGAGATTGAATGCCTTGCCCAGATGCTCGCGCCATTCGTGTTCATGCACGGCGCCGGCCTCGCCGCGCTGGTTGAGCAGCGCCAGCCGTGCCCGCCCGGAAAAACGCAGGATTTCGATCTCGGCGAGGAAGCTGTCGTAGACCGCCACACCGGGATCGATGACGTACAGAATGCCGGCGCCCTGCAGCAACGGCTCCAGCAGGCGGCATTCGTCCTCGAACTGGTGACTATCGCGATACTCGTCGACGAACGCCTGCAATGTCGCAAGCCCGGGTGTGCCGTTGCGATTGCCGTGCAGCGCGCGGATGGCGCGTAGCGCTTCGATAGGCTGTTGAAACCCGGGCGTATCGATAAAGCGCAGCCGCTCGGCACCGTCTAGCACCAGCGACAGCCTCTGGCAGCGCGTGGTTTCGCCCGGTTCGGGCGAAATACGAATGATGCGGTCGTCGTCTTCTTCCAGCAGCGTGGCGAGCACCGCGGACTTGCCCATGTTCACCTTGCCGACCACGGCAAAGCAGGGAACCTCGGCGGTGACCCACTCGGCAGGTTGTGTGGTGCGCAGCGCCATCTCAAAGCCGACCGTCGTAGGCCACGATTTCGGTCGCCGGATCACGCAGGCCGTCGATGAACCGTGTCCAACGCTGCAAATGCGCCTCATCGGGCGCGCTCGGGCCCTGGGCGTCCCGCGCGAAAACGAGCCACGTCATCGGCGTATTTTCACCCACTGCCTTGCGCACCCGGGCATGCAGCGCA
Source organism: Salinisphaera sp. UBA6602 (assembly GCA_002433465.1). GTDB lineage: Bacteria > Pseudomonadota > Gammaproteobacteria > Nevskiales > Salinisphaeraceae > Salinisphaera. The sequence continues at coordinate 5,118 of DJIE01000256.1, read as the reverse complement.
CCGACCTGGCGCGGCGCCAGCCCCCAGTCCTCGACCGCGAGCACCACGTGATCCGGCCCGGCAGCGAGCGCGGCGTCGGCGCTCGCTTCGGCGTCATCGTCGAGCACGCCAATACGGGCCTGCGCGCCCGGGTTCACCCGCAGCGCGCGCAGCAGAAAACCACGAATAGCCGCGCCCTGAATACCACTGCCGCCCACATCCAGCAGCAGCGCCGTATCGGCCGCGGGCGCGGCGACCGCACCGCGCTCGATACGGGTCAGCGATCGCCACAGGCCACGATGCCCCGGCGACTGAAAATCCAGTGCCGCCAGCGCCCGCCGCTCGCGCCACGCATAGAAGGCCACCAGCAGCAAGCGTGGCAACACCCCCCAGACAAGCAACGACATGAGCAGGAAACGCCACCATGCCGCCGTGCTTTGCGGCGTCGACGGCACCCGCCGACTGCCGTCGACATAAGCCGCACGACTGGCCTCAATCTGGGCGAGCGTGGGCACCGCCTCGGGCCATACGCCACGCCAGGGTGCCGCCACCACGCGGGTCGCAGAAGCGACCACGCCGTTTGTCTGCGGCGTCGCCTCCCAATAGAAGCGCACGTCGAAGACCAGCAGCGATCCGACGAAAGCCAGCACCAGGCCGGTGTTAAAACCCACCGCACCGATCTGGAGCGTACGCGCCAGCGCGGCCTGCAGTGCGCGGCGCGGCACGGCCGACTCGGCAAGCCGCTCGCGCAGCAGGCGAAACCGGTGCTGGCGATGGGCATCCTGCGAACGCGTGACCCGAGCCATCACGCGGCCCATCCAGGTTTCGAGCCGTACGCTCGAACCGCGCCCCCACATACGAACGAGCACGAACAGGGCAAACACCAGCCAGGGAAAGACCAGCGTCACGCCGAAAAACAGGATGACGTGCACGTTGGCATCGGTGCCTGCGCACAACCCGGCCACCAACGCAAAGCCGGCCGCGGCCATACCCATGAACAGCGCCAGGCGCGCCAGGCGCAGGCCCTGCGTCCAGGCCTCGCCGGCGTCGATCGCATCGGTCTGGCGCCGGTGGGCGAGCCAGGCGTGCAAGCCGGCACGGCGCCGCGCCCGCTCGTCGCCTTCCGGCAGAACGGGGCGGATATCGCGGTTGAATATCAGCCGGTCGTGTTCGAGCGCGTCGTTGTCAACGCCGATCAACACGGTTTCGAAATCGATGAGATCGGCCAGCGTCCAGCGCTGGCCCGCGGCACGGACAGCATTCATCCTGCTATTAGAACATCGCGCGCGCTCGAAGCGCGCGGCGCTCGCCGAACGTGTGCGACGCGGCTAATGCTCGAGCACGAAAAAGACGACCTCGCGGAACACGAACGCGGCTGCGCCCCAGGCCAGCAGACTGGCCACGCCCAGGCCGACGAACCACAGAAGACGGCGCGGCGTTTCACGCATGGTCATTGCTCCCGGGCTAGTGATAACCCATGTCGCGGCCGACCTTGCCGCGGAAAATCCAGTACGACCAGGCCGTATAGAACAGAATGAACGGCAGCAGGATCAACAGCCCGACGATCAGAAAACTCTGGGTCTCGGGCGGCGAAGCGGCATTCCAGATGGTCAGATGCGGCGGGATGATATGCGGCCAGAAACTCGCCGCCAGGCCGCCGTAGCCCACGGCGAACATGCCCAGCGACAGCAGAAACGGCCAGTACTCGTAACGCGCGGCCACGCTGCGATAGAGAAAGTAGGACACCACCACGCCCAGCAGCGGGAACGGCACCAGCAGCAGCGCATGCGGGAAGCCGAACCAGCGCTCGGCATAGTTGCCGTCCAGAAACGGCACGTAGACGCTCACCAGCGCCATGAACACGATCACCGCCGTCAGCAGGGTACGCGACCAGCGATAGGCCCGGTCCTGCAACAGACCGGTGGTCTTCATCACCACCCAGGTGGCGCCCAGCAGCGCATAGCCTGCGACCAGGGCAAAACCGGTGAGCATGGTAAAGCCCGAGAACCAGTCGAAAGAGCCGCCGACGTACTGGGCGCCGTTGGCTTCGATGCCCTGCACGATCGCACCAAGGGTGACGCCCTGGAAGAAGGTGGCCACCAGCGAGCCCAGCACGAAGGCCAGATTCCAGCCGAGCTTGCGCCGCGCCTTGAAACGGAACTCGAACGCCACGCCGCGAAAGATCAGCGCGATGAGCATGCCGGTCAGCGGCAGATAGAGCGCCGGCAGCAACACCGTGTACGCCGGCGGGAAAGCGGCCAGCAGCGCCACGCCGCCCAGCACCAGCCAGGTTTCATTGCCGTCCCAGATCGGCGCGACCGAGTTCATCATGATGTCGCGCTCGGCCTCGCCGTACGCCACGCCGCAGAGAATGCCGATGCCCAGCACGAAGCCGTCCAGCAACACGTACATGAATACGCCGAAGGCGATAACGCCAAACCAGACCAGCGGCAGGATGTCGATGCTGTCCATCATTCTTCTCCTACCGGTTCATCCGGGTACGACAGCGGCCGTGCCGGCGTGGCATATGGATCGGGCACGGGGTGTTCGGGCGCCTTGCCGGGCCCGGTGCGGATCACGCGCAGGATGTAGTACATGCCGCCACCGAAAACGATGCCGTAGACGATCACGAAGGTAATCAGCGTGGCGGCCACGCTGGGCGCGGACACCGGCGATACCGAGTCGGCCGTGCGCAGCAGGCCATACACCGTGTAAGGCTGGCGCCCGATTTCGGTGGTGAACCAGCCGGCCAGTACGGCCAGAAAACCCGAAGGCGCCATCGCCACCAGATAGCGATGATAGCCGCGGGCATCGAACAGGCGACCGCGAAACGCCAGCCACAGCCCGGTCAGGCCGGCGATGAGCATGAGAATGCCCAGGCCCACCATCAGCCGGAACGAAAAGAAGATGGGGGCCACCGGCGGGCGTTCGCTCGCCGGAAAATCCTTCAGGCCGACGAGCTCGCCATCCCAGTCGTGCATGAGGATGAGGCTGGCCATGTTCGGCACCGAAATCTCGTAATGATTGGTTTCGGCCTCTGCGTCCGGCCAGGCGAACAGCGCCAGCGCCGCGCCCTTCTCCGTCTCCCAGTGCGCTTCGAGCGCGGCCACCTTGGCCGGCTGATGCTCGAGGGTGTTCAGGCCGTGGAAATCGCCGGCCACGATCTGCAGCGGCGTGACGATGGATACGAACGCCACGCCCATCACCAGCATCACCCGGGATGCCTCGTGGGCGGTGCCTTTCAGGCGATACCAGGCACCTACGCCCAGAATGACGAACGCGGTGGTCAGATACGCCGCCAGCACCATGTGCACGAGGCGGTAGGGGAACGACGGGTTGAACACGATCGCCCACCAATCGACTGGATAGAACACGCCGTCGCGCAGCTCGTAGCCGGCAGGCGTATGCATCCAGGAATTGGCCGACAGAATCCAGAAGGCCGACAGCATGGTGCCGATAGCCACCATGGCCGTGGCGAAGAAATGCAGCTTCGGGCCGACCTTGTTCCAGCCGAACAGCATGATGCCGAGAAAGGTCGCCTCCAGGAAAAAGGCCGTCAGCACTTCATAGGAGAACAGCGGCCCGAGCACGGGTGCGGTGGCTTCGGCGAACACCGACCAGTTGGTGCCGAACTGGAAGCTCATCACGATGCCGGATACCACGCCCATGCCAAAGGACACGGCAAAGATCTTGACCCAGAACTGATACAGCCGGCGAAAGACGTCGCGCCCCGTGAACAGGTGCATGCCTTCGCAC
>DJIE01000256.1:599-1012 GCA_002433465.1 Salinisphaera sp. UBA6602 | reverse complement strand
GGGAAAAGAATGTGGAAGGAAACCACGAACGCGAACTGGATCCGCGACAGGATTTCTGCATCGAGTGCCATCGATCTCTCCTGCGACGCCTGAAGGGCGGTTGGGCCTCAGTACCCACGTACCGCAGGCTGCGCCCGACTATACGAAAGTATGATGCACCTGGTTGCAGCCCGACGCGATGTGACAATTCGTCGCGTTGCGCGACATATGGTGCCACTGCAATGCCGCTACGCGAAGGCATTCGCCGACCTGCCGGGGATTTACAGGCGCACTTTTGGCCACATAGCGCTTGAGACGGCGACGAGTAACCCTGATTATGTTCGAGTGATGACTGTCTCCCACCAAGCAAACGCCACGGCGCCCGCCGTTGCCGATCGATACGCGCGCCCGCTTCAGGATCTGCGCATCTCGCT
>DJIE01000256.1:0-272 GCA_002433465.1 Salinisphaera sp. UBA6602 | reverse complement strand
ACCGATCGCTGCAACTTTCGCTGCACCTACTGCATGCCGCGCGAGCTGTTCGGCAGCGAACATCTGTTTCTGCCGCGTCGCGAACTGCTGGATTTCGAAGAAATCGAGCGCCTTGCGCGTATCGCAGCCAGCCTCGGCGTGACCAAGCTGCGCCTGACCGGCGGCGAGCCGCTGCTGCGCCGGGATATCGACGTGCTGATTGCACGGCTGGCGGCGATCGACGGCATCGACGACATCTGCCTGACCACCAACGGCTCGCTGCTCACCGAACA
>DJIE01000227.1 GCA_002433465.1 Salinisphaera sp. UBA6602 | reverse complement strand
TCGAGGTACTCGTCGTTGCCCTGATCATCGGCGTGGTGCTGGCCTTCGTGTCGCTGTCGATCAACCCCACCGGTCCGGCCGACCGGCTCGATACCGAAGCCGATCGGCTCAATGCCCTGCTGCAGACCGCGGCCGACGATGCGATTCTATACGGCCGAGAGATCGGCCTGGATATCACCCGCGGTGGTTACCGCTTCCTGCGCCTGGGTGACGACGGCTGGCAGCCGCTGAACGCGCCGGACACGCCGCTGCGTCCACGCGAGCTGGGCGACGCCATCGTGCTGGTGCTAGTGGATCGCGGCGATGACCGCCCACGCCTGGTACGCGCCGACGAGGATGAAGAAGAGGAAGATCTCGTACGCCCCGAGGCGGTATTGCTGTCCAGCGGCGAGTTCGTGCCGTTCGAACTCGAGCTCTACGCCAACGACGTGGACTATCGCTACCGCATCACCGGCGAAGCGGGCGGCACGCTCGAAATGAATCGGGTCGACGGGCCGCGATGAAACGCGAACACGGCTTCACGCTGGTCGAAGTGCTGGTGGCGACCGCCATCATCGCGCTGGCGCTGGGCGCGTTCATTTCCGGCGGCGCCCGTTATGCCGACTACGCCCGCTATATTCACGACCGCACGGTCGCCCAGTGGGTGGCCCGCAATCAGCTGGTGCAATACCAGATCGCCGAACAGTGGCCCGGCACCGGCACGGAAGACGGCGACACCGATATGGGCGATACCAACTGGCACTGGGAAGCCGAAATTCAGGAATCGCCCGATCCCGACGTACGCCGTATCGATGTTCGCGTATTCCGTATAGACCCCTACAGCGGCGAACCGGAAACCGACTCGACCGCCCTGCTCAGCGGTTTCGTCACCCAGCACGTCGCACTCCAGAACGCGCCGGCCAACGCAGACGACAGCGCGACAGAGGGCGACGCCGATAGCGCCCGCGATTACGGGTCCAACTTCTGATGGCGATGCCGGCAAGACAGCGCGGCTTTACGCTGATCGAGCTGCTGATCGCGATCGCCGTTTTCGTGGTGATGGCGGCCATGGCGTACGGCGGACTATCGTCGGTGATTTCGACCCGGGAAACCGTGACCGCCGCGCTCGATCGCAGCAAGACGCTGCAGATGGCGGTCTGGCGCATGCGCAACGACCTCGAACAGATCGTCAACCGGCCGATTCGCGACAGCTTCGGCGATAGCGAACCCGCGCTCTACGGCAGCCCGGATATCGGCCTGCAGTTCACCCGCAACGGCTGGCGCAACCCGCTCGGCGATATCCGCAGCAACCTCCAGCGCGTGGCCTATCGGATCGACGAAGACAACAACCTCGTACGCGTGCACTGGCGGGTGCTCGATCGAGCCCAGGACAGCGCGCCGGTCGAGTCGGTGCTGCTCGAGGACGTATCCAACCTGGAGTGGCGTTTTCTCGACAGCGACCGCGAATGGCAGGACCGCTGGCCGGCGAATAGCTCGATCGGCGCAGCCACGTCCGCGCTCCAGACCCCGGCCGGCACCATCGCCGCCAGCTATGATCCGCCGCTGGCGATCGAACTGCGGGTAACCACCCCGACCTGGGGCGACCTGCGCCTGCTGTTCATGGTGCCCGGAGCCGAGAAATGACGATCGTGCATCGGCACAACCAGGGCGGCGTGGCCCTGCTCACCGCGATGCTCATCGTCGCCCTGGTCGGGATTATCGGTGCCGGCATGCTCTCGCAGATGAACCTCGCCCTGCATCGCAGCGGTAATATCTGGCAGTCCGAGCAGGCCTGGTGGTATGCGGTGGGTATCGAGAACTGGCTGGGCAAGCTGCTGCGTCAGGATGCCCAGAACAGCGATATCGACAGCCTCGAAGAAGCCTGGGCGCAGCCGGTGGATTATCTGCCGCTGGACGGCGGCGCGCTGCAGGGCCGTATCATCGATCTACAGGGCCGTTTCAACCTCAATAACCTCAACGGCTCGGACACCGAAGCGGCACAAGAGCAATTCCAGCGGCTCATCGAGCTGGTCGCCGATACCGATCAGGTCACCGCGCGCACCATCGCCGCCGCCACCCGCGACTGGATCGACGCCGATATCAACCCGACGCTGCCGGACGGCGCCGAAGACGATTATTACCTGGGCCTGACACCGGCCTATCGAACCGCGAACACGCTCATGGCCAGCGCCAGCGCCAGCGAGCTGCGCCTGGTCAAGGGCGTCACCCCCGCGATCTATGCCGCGCTGGAACCGTATATCACCGCGCTGCCGCAGGTCACGCCCATCAACGTGAATACCGCGCCGGCGCCCGTGCTTGCCACCATCGTCCCGGAACTGCCGCCAAACACCGGCGAGGCACTGCTGAAATCCCGCGCCGACGAGCCGTGGAAATCAGTCGATGCCTTTCTGCAGGATCCAGCCCTGGCCGGGCTGGAGATCGACGCCAATCGCCTGGACGTCATGACCCACTATTTCCTCGCCAGCGGCCAGATCACGGTCGATCGTGCCCAGGTCCAGTTCTTCAGCGTGCTCGAGCGCGGTGACAACGGCGCCGTTCGTACCGTGCGCCACAGCACCAATGTCGATTGATCCCGCGCCGCGACGAGACCGCATGGGCAGGCCTGTGCGCGGCCAGCTCCCGGCAGGCCGGGCGGGCGCGACCCGGGCCCCGGCCATCCACGGTCTGCAGACGTTAAAAGCGCTGTCGATTCAGGTAGACTGGCCGCGGATCGTCACCCGCGGGGCCCGTCATCGCCTGGGGTCGCCGCATGGGTCACGGTCCACGATTCCGGGGGTATGTTTTCGTGGCTGAACGATTCATCGTGCATTTCGACGGCGAACACGCCGCCTGGCTGAATGCGGCCGATGAACTCGTGCGCGGTCCGCTCGACGAGGCCGCACGGGCCGCGGACGGGCGTGAATGCACGCTGCTCGTGCCCAGCGAAGATGTACTCATCACCCGGGTCGCGCTGCCGCCCATCCGCCAGGCCAAGCGCCGCCTGCAGGCCGCGGCCTTCGCCCTGGAAGATCGCCTGGTCACACGGGTGGACGATCTGCATTTCGCCCTTGCCGCCAAGGCCGCCGACGATGGCGATACGCCGGTTCTGGTCATCGACCGCGCCCTGCTTCAGAGGCTGCTCGACGCCTGCACGGCTGCGGGCCTGGATATCGTACAGGCGGAGCCGGACGTA
>DJIE01000159.1:5065-5753 GCA_002433465.1 Salinisphaera sp. UBA6602 | reverse complement strand
GAAGCGCACGAGACTGCACCGGCGCCATGAGAAAACGCTGCCGGGTATCGTATTTAAGAATGAACCGACACCAGGCGTTGCATAGCCGGCATACGCCGTCGAAAAGGATGACGCGGTCGCCGGCGTCGAGGTAAGGCGGTCGAGACTGGGTGCAGTGCATGACCCCGAGCCTACGCGGCTTCGGCAGCGTGCGCGATCCCGGCGCCCAGCCCCCACCGTTGGCCACGGGCCCCGGCTATTGGGTCAATGCCGCGTTATGTTGCTCGATCTGCGCCACGACATGTTTCGCGTCGGCATCATCCAGGCCGACGCCGAATCGATGCGTGCTGCGGCCGTAGTCGAAGCGGATACTGCCGCCGGTCAGGCCCCAGAATTCGAGCGATCGAGACGGGTCGAACACCGACGCTGTCGCGCCGCCGGAAGCACTCAGACTGCGGATATGCGTAATGTCGTATTCGCGCCGCCACGTATATATCGGCACCCGTTTGTCGTGGCAGAGTGTTTGCCGGCCGATCGTCACGACCTCCTTGCCAGCCATACCCCAGAGCAAAGCCGCGATCGCGAAGGCACCGCCAATACACCAGAGCAGCAGCCACACCAGCGTGAATACCTGTGCGCCGGCTTGCTCGAACGACAGATCCAGGCTCGTCAACGCCGAAACCACGCCGAACAACCATGCACACAGCCA
>DJIE01000159.1:4432-4726 GCA_002433465.1 Salinisphaera sp. UBA6602 | reverse complement strand
AGAAAAGTCAGCAGAAGATAATTCTTCTTGCTGGGAATCGTGATGACCAGATTGGACCCTGAGTGGTCGATGCGTGCCCGCCCGCGCCCCGGTGCGACTGAAACCATTTTTTCTACCTTTGGCAGCAAACACGCCGTCGATACACGGGCGCGATCCTAGAGCAGAACCAGCGACATCAGCCAGACCACCAGAATACCGACCGTGCCCTGGATGAGCGTGGCCAGTGTCTGTGCCCGATAGGCCAGCGCCACCGGCATACGGCTGAACTGCGACACCACCCAGAAGAAGCTGTCG
>DJIE01000159.1:0-4116 GCA_002433465.1 Salinisphaera sp. UBA6602 | reverse complement strand
ACCCAGAAGAAGCTGTCGTTGGCGTGCGAAACCGTCATCGCCCCGGCACCGATGGCCAGCACGCACAGGGCCCGGCCCATTTCGCTGTCGAGGCCGATATCGCCCAGCAACGGCGCCACCAGCGCCGAGGTGGTGACCAGCGCGACCGTGGAGGAGCCCTGGGCGGTCTTGAGTGCGGCCGCGACCAGAAACGGCATGAAGATACCGATGCCGAGTGTCGACAATGTTTCGCCGATGAATTCCGCCAGCGGCGTGGCCTTGAGCACCTGGCCAAACGCGCCGCCCGCGCCGGTAATCATCAGAATGGGCGCGGCCGCGATAATACCCGCACTCACCCGTTCTTCGAGTGCGTCACGTCGTTTGGAGGCCGGCAGCAATGGAAACGCGGCTATCAGGCCGAGCGCCAGCGCAACCAGCGGGTTGCCCAGGAATGTCAGCACGCTCGCCAGACCGCCCTCGCCCAGCGGCGCCGACGGGAACGCGGCGATCGATCCAAGACAGATCAGCACAATGGGCAACAGAATCGGCGCGAACGACGCAAACGCGCTCGGCAGCGCGCCATGTTTTTCGCGAAAGGCAGCAAACGCGTCTTCGGCGTTGAGCGCGTCGGCTTCTTCGGTAAGCAAACCGGCATCGGCATCGTCACGCCCGAGAAACCGATTCGCCCAGAGCATCCCGGCCAGGGCGGTAATCAGCGCCACGATCGCGCCCAGGCCGATCACCAGGCCAAGGTTGCTGCCGATGCCCAGATTGCCGGCCGCCGCAATCGGCCCGGGCGTGGGCGGCACGAACGTATGGGTGGCATAAAGGCCCGTCGCCAGCGCCACGCTCATGGCGGTCACGGATACGTTCATGCGTGCAGCAACCGCGTTCTTCAACGAGTTGAGAATCACGTAGCCGGAATCGCAAAACACGGGGATCGATACCAGATAGCCAATCAACGACATCGTGAGCGTGGGAAAACGCTGGCCGAGCGCACGGATGATCGTTTCTGCCATGGTCAGGGCGGCACCGCTCTTTTCCAGAATCACGCCGATGATGGTGCCGAACACGATCACCAGCCCGATACTGCCGAGAATATTGCCAAAGCCGGTTCCGATCGCGTCCACGACCTCGAGCGCCGGCACGCCGTAGGCCAGCCCGCCGATGAGCGCGGCGAGCAGCAGCACGATAAACGGATGCAACTTCAAGCCGGAGGTCGCGAATACGATAAAAGCGATCAGGGCGAGCAGGATCAGCGCGTAGAGCATGGACAGCAGCCGGCGACGGACGGGGGTCGAGGGCGCTATTGAAACAGAAGCATCAGGCAGGAAACCAGCCCGTGGCAGGCATACCGGGCGGTTGTACGGCGCTCGGACTCAATGCGCGCAACGGCTTGTCCGGTTGGCCCGCATGCGCGGCGGTGGCCTGCTTCATGCAGGCGCGCCACACGAAGCGGCGCGAGCGCGCCGTCGCGCCTATCCTGGCGCTGTCTCCGGGTCGGCCTGCTTGGTCGTATTGCTGCGCTGCTCGGCGATCAGGGCAAGCAGCGCGTCTTCCGACTGCGGGCGGCCCAGCAGAAATCCCTGCGTATATTCGCAGCCCATGGCACGCACCGTTTCCCACTGCGCCTGCGTTTCCACCCCCTCGGCCACGATTACGAGCTGCTGGCCATGGGCCAGCGCCACGATCCCCTGGGCCAATTCCTCGGCCGGTCCCTGCGCGTCAATCTGCTGAACGACGCGCTTGTCCAGCTTGACGATCGAAATCGGCAGGCGGGTGAGATAGGCAATCGACGAATACCCGCTGCCGAAATCGTCGAGGGCAATACGGGCACCGGTATCGGTCAGGCGGCGTAGCGAGCGCGCCATCAGCTCGAAATCGCGAATCACGCTGCGCTCGGTCAGCTCGAATACGAGATGCTCTGCCGACACGCCGTGGTGTGCCAGCCTGTCCTCGACCAGCTCGTGAAAATCCTGTCGGAAAAGCTCGGCGCCGGATACGTTGATCGTGATGTACGGCACGAACTGCGACCGGGCCTGCCAGGCCGCGACACAACGGCAGGCGGTGTCGAGCGCCGCCGCCACGAGCGCGCGGCGCGGGCCCTTTTCCGGATCGATGACCGGCACGAACTCGTTCGGCGACACCTCGCCCAGCTCCGGATCCTGCCAGCGCGCCAGCAGTTCGATGCCGACCAGTGCGCCGTCCTCGTTGGCGAAGATGGGCTGGCCGTGAAAATATACCGAGCCGTCTTCAACCGCGGCCTCGAAGCGTGTGCGTAACGCCGAGCGGCGACGAAACCGCTTGGCGATCGCGGCATTGAACAACGACGTTTCGTTGTTCCAGCTCTGGTTTTCGTGGGCAAGCTGTGCCCGGCCAATAAGCGCCACCCCGGAATCACCGTGGTCCGGGGAGACACACAGCCCGGCGCTGGCCTCGAATGAAAACCGCAGTTCCTCGTGCTCGACTTCCTGCTGGGCATGGGTCCGCAGCTGCTCGCAGAGCCGGCGTCCGGCACGTACGTCCCCCTCGAACTCGAACGCGCCCACGAAGCCGCGCTCCGACAGGCGGCCAATATAAATCAGGTTCTCGCTGTGGTTTCTAAGCCCGTCCATCCAGCGGTTGATCATCGCCTGAATACGCCCCGGCCCATAGGCGAGCGACATGTCGTAGAGGTTATCCAGGCTGAGATAGAAGATACCCAGCTTGCGGCCGGCGTTGCCGGCCTGCTCCACCAACAGCTCGATCTTTTCGTAGGCGATGATATGGGTGGCCGAAGGCAGCGCCGCGTCCCGATCCAGCAGCTCGGCCATGCCCGCCCGTGTCGAAGCCATCGCCGCGTTGAGGTTGAACTCTTCTTCCACCAGAAGCGCGAGCTCGACGAGCGTATGCCGGGCATTGACGTCGAAGCCCCGTGCCTTGAAGTCCATCAACGCCACGCAGCCCACCACCTCGCCGTTATCGGCACACAGCGCCTGCCCGGCGAAAAACCGGATATTACGCGGCTGGGAAACCGCAGTGTCTGCGCTGCTATCAACGCCCGGCGCCAGGTCTTCGATCACGAAGGGCGTGCCCTGTGCGCCGGCCTGGCGACAGAGTTCAAGCTCCTGGCTCTCGCGACCCAGCTGAAAGCCGAAACGGGATTTAAACAGATGCCGATGCGCGTCGAACAACAGAATCAGGGCCGCGGGCGCATCGAATATACGCGCGGCAAGCCGGGTGAAACGATCGTAGCGTTCCTCCTGGGCGTCGTCCCACAGCTCGGAGCGGAGCAGTTCGCCGACCCGGGCGTCGAGCGATTTCAACTCGGGCGGGTCGGATGCGCCCGAAGCGGGTCGGCCGTCGCCGGCATGCTCTCGCGCCTCGCCGTCGAGCCCGGCGGTAGTGGGCGCCCCGCTCTCGGGCCGATCCCGTGTGCCTGCGTTCTTGCGCTTTGTCACCACTGCCCCTGCCCTTGGTCCGCTTTTGCCGCACGCTGCGGCCTTCCCTGTCGGCGCCTTGATGCGACGGCGCGCAAGCGTATTCGCTATGCCCCAACCCCTGCGCGCCCGAGCAGCAAGCAGGTTTCTACCAATGACTCTACGCGACTAGATGTCTGTTATCGGCCGCCCCGGCGCGGCGTTTAGGAAACCGCGTTCAGCCAATCCGCCCGGTGCAGTCGATAAAGCCGGACCGAACGACCGTGGAACGTGATCGAATGGAACTGGCGAAAGCCCGCGTTCTCGGCCACTTTCAACGATGCGACGTGGTCTGGTTCGATAATGACTATAACCGACCCCATGCCCTGGCCTCGGAATGCGTGTGCCAGGACAGCCTTAGCCGCCTCGGTGGCCAACCCCTTGTTCCAATAGCGGGTCGCCAGCCGATAGCCCAGGTTCATCTCCTCGACGCCGTTCACGAGTTCCGGCCCCACACTACAAAATCCGATCAGCGACGAATCGTTTTTATCCACGAGCGCCCATGACCCGACGCCATGGGCGGCATACGACTCTAGACACCAGTTAATAAAATCCCGCGTCGCCAACTCGTCGCAAACGCCACCCACCGAGTGTTTCATGACCGCCGGATCGGCCAGGATCGCAGCCAGCGACGGCACGTCACACATCGACAAAGGCCGCAGCCGCAATCGCGGTGTTT
>DJIE01000117.1:2023-6774 GCA_002433465.1 Salinisphaera sp. UBA6602 | reverse complement strand
ACGATGCCGGTATCCGGCGGCACGACCTTGAAGTTGTCGAACGCGCCCTGACCCCAGCGCAGGAACGCATAGCGCTCCTTGTTGCGGTTGAATTCGAGCTTGGCGTTCAGATCGAAGGCCTTGTCGGTGCCGTATTCGTCGACCATCACGGAGTGATCGATCACGAGTTCGGCCGGCGACAGCGGGTTGATCTTGTCCGGGCTGCCGCCGAGATTGGCCATGGCGTCGCGCATGGCGGCCAGGTCGACCACGGCCGGCACGCCGGTGAAGTCCTGCAGGACCACGCGCGCCGGGGTAAAGGCGATTTCTGTATCGGGCTCGGCCTTGGCATCCCAGTTGGCCAGTGCCTTGATATCGTCTGCGTCGACGTTGGAACCGTCCTCATGGCGGAGCAGGTTCTCGAGCAGGATCTTCTGCGCGTAGGGCAGCTTCGCTATGCCCGGGAACTGCTCCTGCAGTTTCGGCAGGCTGAAATAGTCGAAGCTGCGATCACCGGCAGTGAACTGCGCACGTGTATTGAAACTGTCCGTCATAGGTTTGGTTCTCCAAAGACACTCGGTGGTTCTTCGGTCCGGTTTGGGTCCGGACACTTAAAAGCGTGCCGTAGTATAGCTTTTTCATGGCCCCGGCTGCAGGGCAAAGCGCCTCGGCAGGCCGAGGGGACGTGGGTGGCTGGCGGCCGGCCTAGCGCACCGGTGCCCGCGGGCCGATGTTTTCCAGCGATTTAAGCAGCGCCTTGCGCCGGAAAAACAGGGAAATGAAACCGCCGCCGCACTGGCGCCACATGATCGCGCAGCGCACCGCGGCCATCAGCTGGGTACGTGCCCGGGCCTGGATGGCTTCGTTCTGCAGATAGCTCGGGTGGCCGTGCAGCATGATGCGCGGCTTGGCCGGGCTGATGCTGTCGCGGTATGCGTCATCGAGGATTACGGGCACCTCGGCCGGCTCGGCCAGGCGTGCCCGGTCGATGGCGCCGCGCAGGCGCTTGAGCGCGGCGTCGTCCTTAATCAAGGCGCCGGACAGACGCAGCAGCTGGCCGATATAGCGCGCGATCAGCGCCGATTTCTGGTCCGGTTTTTCACCCGCGAGCTGGCGTTTGAGATAGGCGATGCCGTCGCCCACGCTCGGCAGGTCGCCATAGACTTCGATCACGCTATTCGGGTCGGTGCAGAAGATTGCGTGCTTGGCGATCTCCAGGCGCTGAGGCGTGTCGCGGCCGTCTGCGGCGAGTTCGTGCGCATATAGGGCGAACTGGGCAACGCCGGCCAGGGACAGGGCCTGGTCGCGAAGACTGTGCGTGGATTGATCGCTCATGCGCTGGCAGGAATCTCGAGTTCGGAATGGCCGGCTGACACGATCTCGGCGCTGCCGAGACAGTGGTCACCCGCATAGAAAACCGCGTATTGGCCGGGCGCGATCGCCCGCGGCGGCCGATCGAACTGTACGTGAAGGCCGCCGCCCGGACCGGCTTCGATACGGCAGTCGATCGCGCGCTGACGATAGCGTACCTGAGCCGCACAGCGGCGCGGCAACTGCGGGTCATCGATCAGCCAATGCGGTACGGCGGTGGTCAGAGACGTTTGTGCCAGCTCGGGATGATCGTGGTCCTGGGTCACCCAGAGCGTGTCCGTACTCAGATCCTTGGCGGCGACGTACCAGGGCGCCTGGGATGCGCCCTGGACGCCGCCCAGACCCAGCCCGCGGCGCTGGCCGATGGTGTAGTAGATCAGGCCGGCGTGCTCGCCGATGGTCTGACCATCGAGGGGCCCGCCTGACACGCGTACCGGGCCGGCTCGACCGGACAGATACTGACGTAGAAAACCTTCGAAATCGCGCTCACCAATGAAGCAAACGCCGGTGCTGTCGGGTTTGTCGTGAATAGGCAGGCCGGCCTTGCGCGCGATCGCGCGTACGTCGGTCTTATAGGTTTCGCCCAGCGGAAACAGGGTGCGTTCGAGCGCGGCCATGGGCACCGCGGCCAGGAAATAAGACTGATCCTTGCCCGGGTCCGCGCCGCGCAGCAGCCGGGTGCCGGAGTCATCGTGGACCAGTCGTGCATAGTGACCGGTCGCGATCGCATCCGCGCCCAGACGTTCGGCGTGGTGCAGAAAGGCGTCGAACTTGATTTCACGGTTGCACAGCACATCCGGATTGGGCGTGCGTCCCGCCGCGTAGCTGTCAAGAAAGTAGCGAAACACCCGGGCCTTGTACTCGCGCGAAAAGTCGGCCCGGTGCAGCGGGATATCCAGCACATCGCATACCGCCGCCGCGTCGTCGTAGTCGTCGGCAGCCTGGCAGCGGCCGGCCTCGTCCTCGCTCCAGTTGAACATGAACAGGCCTTCGACCTGATAGCCGGCTTCGACCAGGCGCAGCGCGGTAACGGATGAATCCACCCCGCCGGACAGCCCGACGATCACGCGCGTGTCCTGCGGGTGGCGCTGCCAGAATGCTTCGCCCATCTCAGCGACCCTTGATATGGCGCACGCGCTCAAGCGCCAGCGGTTCGAAGTCGTTGAAGTCGGCAATTGCCTGGAGTACCAGGGGACTGCGCAGATCGTCGCGGGCCTGCAGCTGTTCGGCGCTGAGCCAGTGCGCCGAGATAATGCCCTCGTCGAGAGCCTGATCGGGCGCATGGCCATCCACCTCGCCGCAGAAGGCGAACCGTAGGGTGGTGCGGCCGTCCGCGTGCGGCCAGTGGTACATGCCCACCAGTCCGGTAGGGGTGAAACGCCAGGCGGTTTCCTCGAAGGTTTCGCGAATCACGGCCTCGTGGAGCGTTTCGCCGGGCTCGACGTGACCGGCGGGCTGATTGATTACACGCCGCCCATGGGCGAATTCCTCGACCACCAGATAGCGGTGATCGACACACACAACCGCAGCCACGGTAAGTTCGGCGTGGACCAAGACAGCCTCCGCGTACTTGACGCTTTGCAAACGCTGGATTCTAGCAAACGGGCTTTTCACGTGGCCAAGCCGTTTTCGGGTGGGTATGATGCCGCCATCGTTTGATCACGACCTTTTATATGTCGCGTTTGGGGATGATCTTTCCCGGGCAAGGGGCTCAGTCGGTCGGTATGCTCGCAGGGCTGGCCGAACGCTACCCTGTCGTTGCCGATACCTATGCCGAAGCCAGCGATGCGCTCGGCTATGACATGGCTGATCTCATACACAACGGCCCGGCGGACCAACTCGACCAGACCGAGTTCACCCAGCCTGCGCTGGTGACCGCCGGGGTGGCGGTCTGGCGGGTGTGGCAACAGCGCAACGGGCGCACGCCGGAGTTTCTCGCCGGGCATAGTCTGGGTGAATACACGGCCCTGGTCGCGGCCGACGCCTTGGATTTCGGCGACGCGCTGCGTCTGACCCAGATGCGGGGCAAGGCAATGCAGAATGCCGTGGCCCCGGGCGAGGGCGCCATGGCCGCCGTCATTGGCCTGGACGACGACGCCGTGCGCGAAGCCTGTTCGGCCGCCGAGCAGGCCCATGCCGAAGAGGCGCTGGTGGTATCGGCCGCCAACTTCAATGCGCCGCTTCAGGTCGTGATTGCCGGGCACGCCGAGGCGGTCGCAACGGCCGGCCGTCTAGCCAAGGAAAAGGGCGCCAAGCTGGTCAAGCCGCTTGCCGTGAGCGTGCCCTCCCATTGCGCGCTGATGCAGCCGGCGGCGGAGCGGCTGCAGTCGCATCTGTTGGAAATACCGCTGCGGCAACCCAAGCTTACGGTTCTGCACAACGTCGATGCGCAGCCGCGTGAAGACGTGGATGGCATTCGCAAGGCGTTGGTTCGCCAGCTCGCCCAGTCAGTGCTCTGGGCCGATACGATTCGCGCCATGCGCGCGGCGAACTGTCAGCTGTTCCTGGAATGCGGGCCGGGCAAGGTGTTGACCGGCCTGAATAAACGTATCGATAAAAGCGCGACCTCGCTGCCGCTGTCGGATGCCGACAGCCTGCGCGAAGCGCTGAATACGACCGAAGAATAATAGTCAGCGCAGCATAAGCGCGAGTGGGAGAGACATGAGCAACGCCAATCTGGATGGCCGGATCGCGCTGGTAACAGGCGCATCCCGCGGTATCGGCGCCGCGATTGCCGATCGCCTGGCCGCCGACGGCGCCGTCGTCGTGGGTACCGCAACCACCGATGACGGGGCACAGCGCATCGACGAGCGGTTGGGTGCGGCCTCGACGCCCGGGGCGGGGCGCCGCCTGGACGTGACCGACGATACCGAGGTCACCGCGCTGCTCAAGGAAGTCAGCCAGACGTTCGGCGCGCCGACCATTGTCGTCAACAATGCTGCGATCACGCGCGATACGCTGCTGATGCGCATGAAGGAGTCCGACTGGCAGGGCGTGATCGACGCCGATCTGTCGGGCGTGTTCCGGGTCACCAAGGCCGCTCTGCGGGGCATGATGAAGGCGCGCAGCGGTCGGATCGTGAACGTGGCGTCGGTGGTCGGTCTGATGGGCAACGCCGGTCAGACCAACTACAGCGCCGCCAAGGCCGGCCTGCTGGGTTTTACCCGCTCGCTTGCGCGCGAGGTCGGTTCGCGTCAGATTACCGTGAACGCCATTGCACCCGGCTTTATCGAAACGGACATGACCCGCGAACTCGACGACAAAACCCGTGACGCGATGCTCGCGCAAATTCCGTTGCAGCGCCTGGGGCAGGTAGACGATATCGCCGCCAGCGTTGCCTTCCTGGTGTCCGATTCCGCAGCTTATATCACCGGCGAGACGCTCAGCGTCAACGGCGGTTT
>DJIE01000117.1:0-1640 GCA_002433465.1 Salinisphaera sp. UBA6602 | reverse complement strand
ACCCTTTTTCCCTAGAATGGCGCGCGGTTCGCGAGGGCGAATGCACCGCGTGCTAGACGCGTAAACCATAGTCAATCAGGAGAGAATCCGATGAGTAGCGTTGAAGAACGAGTACAGAAGATCATTGCCGAACAGCTTTCGGTCAGCGAAGACCAGGTCACGTCGGAAGCGTCGTTCGTCGACGATCTGGGCGCAGACTCGTTGGATACGGTCGAGCTGGTCATGGCCCTCGAGGAAGAGTTCGAAATCGATATTCCCGACGAAGAAGCCGAGAAGATCGTTAACGTCAAGGATGCGGTCGACTACATCAAGTCGCACGCCGAAGGCTAAACGCCTGTAATGTGCGCGACCGTACGTCAGTATGCGGCCGGTCGTAGCGAATGAATCCGCCGCAGGATGCGGCGTCACGAGTAACTAGGGGGCTGTGTTGAGACAGCGTCGCGTAGTAGTCACCGGTCTGGGATTGATTTCCCCGGTCGGCCTGGATGTCGCCTCGAGTTGGGCCGCGATACTCGACGGTCGCAGCGGTATCTCGACCATCGACAGCTTCGATGTGTCGGACTACCCGACGCGTTTCGGCGGCCCTATCCGCGATTTCGATGTCGCCGACTATATGTCGAAGAAGGAGGCCAAGCGCTACGATCCGTTCGTGCACTATGGCGTCGCGGCTTCGGTACAGGCGTTCAACGATAGCGGCCTGGAGCTCGACGATGAATACAACGACCGCGTAGGCGTTGCCGTGGGGTCGGGTATCGGCGGCATCGGCACTATTCTGAAGACCTGTGTCGGCTTTCACGAAGCCGATTACAGCGCCAAGAAGGTGTCGCCGTTCTTTATCCCCAGCAGTATCGCCAACATGGCCGCAGGCCAGGTATCGATTCAGTTGAACCTGCACGGGCCGAATATCGCCGCCGTGTCCGCCTGTACGACGGGCGTACACAATATCGGTCTGGCCGCACGCCTGATCGCCGCGGGCGATGCCGATGCGATGCTGGCCGGCGGCTGCGAAATGGCGGTCAATCCGATCGGGCTGGCCGGTTTTTGTGCGGCCCGCGCGCTGTCCAGCCGTAACGACGACCCGCAGGCGGCCAGTCGCCCGTGGGACGCGGATCGAGACGGGTTCGTGCTTTCCGACGGTGCCGGCGTGCTCATGCTCGAAGAGTACGAACAAGCCAAAAAACGTGGTGCGAACATCTATGGCGAGGTCGCCGGCTTCGGCATGAGCGGCGATGCCTACCACATTACCCAGCCCAGTGGCCGGGGCGCACGTCAGTGCATGAGCAATGCCCTCAAAGACGCCGAGCTCAACCCGGATCAACTCCAGTACATCAACGCACACGGTACCTCCACCACGGTGGGTGACGTGGCGGAAAGCCAGTCGATCGAAGCCGTACTCGGCGATTCGGCAAAAAACGTGGCGGTGAGCTCCACCAAGTCCATGACCGGCCATATGCTCGGTGCAGCGGGTTCGGCCGAAGCGATCTTCACGCTGTTGGCGATTCGCGACCAGGTCGCCCCGCCGACGATCAACCTGGATAACCCGGCGGAAGGCTGCAATCTCGATTACGTGCCGCATGAGGCGCGTTCGATGCGC
Organism: Salinisphaera sp. UBA6602; assembly: GCA_002433465.1. Taxonomy (GTDB): domain Bacteria; phylum Pseudomonadota; class Gammaproteobacteria; order Nevskiales; family Salinisphaeraceae; genus Salinisphaera. Next base: position 46 of record DJIE01000117.1, on the reverse strand, counting down.
ATCGACGCAGCGCTGTCGAATTCCTTCGGCTTTGGCGGCACCAACG
>DJIE01000044.1:6560-10151 GCA_002433465.1 Salinisphaera sp. UBA6602 | reverse complement strand
GGCCACTTCGGTCTTGCCGAAACCCACATCGCCGCAGACCACGCGATCCATCGGCGTGCTCTTGGCCAGATCGGCCAGCACTTCGTCGATGGCGCGCTGCTGGTCCGGTGTCTCCTCGAAGGCGAAGCCGGCGGCGAAACGGGCATAGTCTTCGGCGTCGGGCACCATCGACACGCCTTCGCGCGCAGCGCGGCGGGCCTGGATTTCCAGCAGTTCGGCGGCCACGTCGCGGGCGCGCTTGGCGGCTTTCTTGCGCGCCTTGGCCCAGCGGTCGTTGCCCAGGCGATGCAGCGGCGCGGTTTCTGCATCCGCGCCGGTAAAGCGGTGCACCAGATGCAACGAGGCGACCGGCACATAAAGCAGGTCGCCGCCGGCATATTCGATGGTGACGAATTCGTTCTCTACGCCGCCGGCCGAGAGCTTTTGCAGGCCCTTGTAGCGGCCCACACCGTTGTCCTGGTGCACCACGGGCGCGCCGGGGGCGAGATCGGTGAGCTCGCGAATCGCCGTTTCCGGGTCGCGGGTTACCCGGCGGCGTTTCTTCGCCGGCGGGCGACTGCCGGTGAGCTGGCTTTCGGAAATGACGGCAATGCCGTCGCCGGTCAGAATCGCGCCCGTTTCCAGCGGCGCGCTGGTGACCGCGATGTGCTTGTTGTGGTCGATGAAATCGGACCAGCCCTCGGCACGGGCCGGGGCCAGGCCCAGCGAGGTGAGCCAGTCGCGCATGGCCTCGCGGCGGCCGGCAGAATCGCCGGTAATGAGAATACGGCCGTCGAAGTCGTCGAAGAAGGCACGCAGCGCGCGCCCGGTGGCGGCAATATCGGCGCCGGACAGCGGCGGGACCGGCGCGACGTCGAACACCGCTGCAGCCGAAACCGCATCGTCGACGATACGGGCAGCGGTGAGCCCATCCAGGCCGCTGCGCAGACGTTCGGGCGTAATAAAGGCTTCGTCCGGCGCCAGCAGCGGGCGTTCCGGGTCTACGCTGCGTTGTTCGTGGCGGGACTCGATCGAGCGCCAGGCCGTGGCCAGGGCTTCATCCACGTCGCCGAGTTCCACGATCGCGGTGTCGTCGGGCAGATAGTCGAACAGGGCCGCGGTGTCGTCGAAGAACAGGCTCAGATACGACTCGATACCGCCCGGCGGAATACCGCGCGAGACATCGCGATAGATCACGCTCGCGCCCGGGTCGCCCTCGAAGCGCTGGCGATAACGCGAGCGAAATGCCTTGATGGCGTCGTCGTCGAGCGGGAATTCGCGGGCCGGCAGCAGCCGGATCGAATCCAGCTTGTCGGTGGAGCGCTGGGAGTCGGCATCGAAGGCGCGGATGGTGTCGATTTCGTCGTCGAACAGGTCCAACCGATAGGGCGTGTTCGAGCCCATCGGGTAGAGATCCATCACCGCACCGCGAATCGCGTATTCGCCGTGGGTGCGCACCTCGGAAACGGCCGCATAGCCGGCGGCTTCCAGGCGTTCGCGCAGGGCATGAAAATCGAGCGTATCGCCGACTTGGAAAACCATCGCGCGCGCATCCACGAAGGTGGTCGGCGGCAACGGCTGGACCAGCGTATCCGCGGCGATAATGAGGATACCGCGCCCCATGCCCGGCAGGCTGTGCAGCAATGCAAGCCGCTCGGAAATGATATCCGCATGCGGCGAGAAGACGTCGTAGGGCAGGGTTTCCCAGTCCGGGAAATGGCGCACCGCGAGATTGGCGTCGGAAAAGAAGCGCAGCTCTTCTTCCAGCCGATAGGCCCGGTGTTCGTCGGCCACCACGGCCACGGTGAGCCCGTCGCGGGCCTGCGCGGCCTGGGCGAGCGCGATCGACGTGGCACAGCCGTGCAGGTCCTGCCAGGCATCGTGCGCACCCGCGCGCAGCGCCGGCGGCGCCAGGGCTCGGTTGGTTGCGTTGTTTTCGGTTACGACAGCCATGAGAGGCGGCGGATTATTGCATAGTCGAGGCGGGCCGCGGTTATCGCACGGCAAATGTCAAAACGGTCTGGCTATCAGTCCCGATAACGCCGGGTGATATCGTCGAAGGCATCGATACGGCGGTCGCGAAGGAACGGCCAGATACGCCGGACCGACTCGGTGCGATGCAGGTCGATATCGGCGACCAGCAATTCGCCGCTTTCGCCGGCTTCGGCCAGGGTTTCTCCCTGCGGGCCGAACACGAAGCTGTGCCCCCAGAAGCGGATTTCGGTGGCGTTGTCGCCTTCGATGCCCACACGGTTGGAGGTCACAACCGCCAGGCCGTTGGCGATGGCATGACCGCGTTGTACGCCCTGCCAGGCATGGAGCTGGCGCTGCTGTTCGGCGCCGTCATCGGTGGCGTCGTCCCAGCCGATCGCCGACGGATACACCAGCAGCTCGGCCCCGGCCAGGGCCATGAGGCGGGCGGCTTCCGGGTACCACTGGTCCCAGCAAACGAGCACGCCCAGCCGGCCGATCGAGGTGTCGATCGGCGTGAAGCCGAGATCGCCGGGGGTGAAATAATATTTTTCGTAGTATTCCGGGTCGTCCGGGATATGCATCTTGCGATAGCGCCCGGCGAGCGTTCCGTCGGCGTCCAGCACCACCGCGGTGTTGTGATACAGCCCCGCCGCACGCCGTTCGAACAGCGATGCCACCACCACCACGCCCGCATCGCGCGCGGCCGCCGCCAGGCGCTCGGTGGACGGGCCGGGAATCGGCTCGGCCAAGTCGAACAGGGCCGGGTCTTCGCGCTGGCAGAAGTAGGGCGTGTTGTGCAGCTCGGGCAGCAACACGAGTTTCGCGCCGGCCGCGCCGGCCTGTTCGATATGCGCGACCGCGGTATCCAGATTGGTCGCCGGTTCGGGCGTGCAGGCGTATTGCGCCACGGCAACGCGTAGCGGGGCGGGATAGGTCATCAGGACAACTCGGCAGGAATTTGCATGGCTGCACAATGGAGGCCGCCGTGCTGGCGAATCAAGGCACGACTGTCGACGCGACGAATATCGCGATCCGGGAACAGCCCGGCGATGATCTCGTGGGCGTGGTCGTCGGCCGGGTCGTCGAAGGCGGGGATGACCACACAGCCGTTGGCGATAAGAAAGTTGGCATAGCCGGCCGGCAGCCGATGGCCATCGTCCGGGTCGTACACCGGCGCGGGCAGCGGCAGTTCCACCAGACGATAGGCCTGGCCGTTGCTATCGCGCAGTGCGGCCAGTTCTTCGGCCATCGCGGCCAGTGCAGCGTAGTGGGCGTCGTTTTCATCGCGACAGCCCTGATAGGCAATCGTGTCGGCGGCGACGAAACGGGCCAGCGTATCGATATGCCCATCGGTGTCGTCGCCGATGAGGTCACCCTCGCTGAGCCAGTGCACGCTGTCCGCGCCCAGTGCATCGGCGAGGGCGGCGACGGCGCGATCGCGGTCGAAATCCGCGTTGCGCCGACCCTGCAACAGGCAGCGCTCAGTGGTCAGCAGCGCGCCCGCGCCGTTGGATTCGATGCTGCCGCCTTCGAGCGTGATCTCGTGCCGCTCGAGCCCACCGTGGCCGAGCAGGCCGGTGGCATGCAGGGCGGCGGTGAAGGCATCGTCGCGGCTGGCTTCGAACTGGCCGCCCCAGC
>DJIE01000044.1:6113-6256 GCA_002433465.1 Salinisphaera sp. UBA6602 | reverse complement strand
TGGCTTCGAACTGGCCGCCCCAGCCATCGAAACGAAAATCCAGAAACCGCCGAGCGCCGTGGTCGAATACCGTGATCGGGCCGGTATCGCGTGCCCAGATATCATCGTTGGCCACGTTCACCACGCTCAGCCGGGCCACATCG
>DJIE01000044.1:5447-5812 GCA_002433465.1 Salinisphaera sp. UBA6602 | reverse complement strand
ACCACGCTCAGCCGGGCCACATCGGCAAGTCGCGAGTGCGCGGCGATGCTGGCGCTGCATTCGGCATCCGCGGCCGCCAGGATTACCGGCTGGTAGTCGCAGAGCACGGCGGCGAACTCGGCGATGGCGTCGCGGGCGGCGTCGAGGCCGTTGCCCCAGTCGCCGCCGCTGCGCGGCCATACGAGCACGGTGGCTTGCTGTGCCGCCCATTCGGCCGGCAGTACACGTTCTTTCATCAATCCGCCGGCTGGAGTTCGTCGCTATGGGTGACGGGTTCGAAATGGTCGGGCACGACCGCGTGCAGGACATGGTCGTATTCGAAGTAGAGCCGATAGCCCGGGTAGTCCCAACGCGTGATCGGCGGG
>DJIE01000044.1:4703-5141 GCA_002433465.1 Salinisphaera sp. UBA6602 | reverse complement strand
CCCCAACGCGTGATCGGCGGGTTGCCTACCGGCTGGCTTTTGCTCTGCGGTTCGCCGTACTGCTGGCGCACGCGCGCCTTGGTCATGCCGCGCGGCGGCGTGCTCGGGCGTGGCGTGGCCGCGCCCTGGGCGGTATTTTCGCCGGCCGGCATATCGAGTACCGTGCCGCGCGTTTGTGTATGGGTGGCACCGGCATCCGACATGCTGTCGTCGGCGTAGCCGCTGTTCGACTGCGCGCAGGCCGTGCCGCTGATCAAAATCAGCCCTGAAATCTGAACTAAAACAAGCAGAGACGTTCTCATGCGCATGACTCAAATCCCCGACGATGGTTTTCGGCGTCAGACCCCCTGCGCCGATTGCGACCATTATGCTTTAATGCGCGCCAATGTTTAGACCCCTCGAACTCTACGCCGGCCTGAAGTACACGCGGGCCAAGCG
>DJIE01000044.1:0-4382 GCA_002433465.1 Salinisphaera sp. UBA6602 | reverse complement strand
CAAGCGGCGCAACCATTTCATCTCCTTTATTTCGTCCATCTCGATGGGCGGGATCGCGCTTGCCGTGATGCTGCTGATTACCGTGTTGTCGGTGATGAACGGCTTCGAGGCCGAGCTGCGTGACCGTATCCTCGGCATGGCCTCGCATGTGGAGATTTCCGGCAGTCGCGGCGGCCTGCAGGACTGGCAGGACGTTGAAAGCCAGGTCGACCAACGCCTGTCGGACGTCACCGGCTCGGCGCCCTATATCAGCGGTGAGGGCATGGTGCGCAGCGGTCGCAACATGGCGGGCACCATGATCCGGGGCGTGCTGCCCGAAAAGGAACGCAAAGTGTCGGATGTGGCCGATCACATGGTGGGCGGCAGTTTCGATTCGCTCGAGAAGGGCAAGTACCGCATCGTCATCGGCGCAGAGCTGGCCGCGATTCTCGGCGTGAATGTCGGCGACAAGGTGGATCTGATGATCCCCGAGGCCAATATCACCCCGGCCGGTATCGTGCCGCGTTTTCGCCGCTTTACCGTGGGCGGCATCTTCCAGGTCGGGATGTACGAATATGACCGCGGCATGGTCATGATCCACATGGGCGATGCGGCCACCCTCTACAACATGCAGGATCGCGTGACCGGCGTACGGCTGCACCTGAACGACATGTTCGATGCGCCCAGCGTGAGCCGTCAGCTCGAGGTGATACTCGACCCGGGCAAACGCGTATCCGACTGGACCCGTCAGCATGCGAACTTCTTCCATGCCATCGCGACCGAAAAGACGGTGATGTTCATCATCCTGAGCCTGATCATCGCAGTGGCCGCGTTCAATATCGTGTCCATGCTGGTGATGGTCGTTACCGACAAGCAGGGCGATATCGCTATCCTGCGCACGCTGGGCATGTCGCCCAAGTCGGTGATGGCCATCTTCATGGTGCAGGGCTCGCTGATTGGCGTGATCGGTACCGTCGTGGGCGTGGTTCTGGGCGTGCTGCTGTCGATCAACATCGAACATATCGTGCCCATGCTCGAAAGCCTGCTGAATACCGACCTCTTGTCGGCCGACGTTTATTACATCAGCCAGCTCAAGGCCGAGCTGCATGAAAGCGACGTGGTGCAGATTGCGCTGCTGTCGCTCGTGCTGTCGTTTTTGTCGACGCTGTATCCGGCGTGGCGCGCCGCCCGCGTGCAGCCGGCCGAGGCCCTGCGTTATGAGTAACACTCCCGAGGCCGGCACCAGCGTGCTCGGCTGCAGCCATCTGTCCAAGACGTTCACCGAGGTACGCGAGCCGATCACCGTGCTCGACGATATCAACCTGAATGTCGCGCCCGGCGCCAAGATCGCGGTCATCGGGGCCTCCGGCTCCGGCAAATCGACGCTGTTGCACCTTTTGGGCGGCCTCGATGTGCCCAGTCGGGGCACGATCCATATTGCCGGGCGCGACATGACCACGCTGTCCAACGCTGCACGCGGCAAGCTGCGCAACGAAAAGCTGGGCTTCATCTACCAGTTCCATCACCTGTTGCCGGAGTTCACCACGGTCGAGAACGTGGCCATGCCGCTGTTGATCCGGCGCGGGCCGCCGAAAAAAGCGCTGGACGAAGCGCGCGATCTCTTGCGCAAGGTCGGGCTGGGCGACCGTCTCGAGCACAAGCCCACAGAGCTTTCGGGCGGCGAGCGCCAGCGCGCGGCGGTGGCCCGCGCGCTGGTCACCCGTCCGGCCTGTATTCTGGCCGACGAACCCACCGGCAATCTTGATCATCGCACCGCTGCGAGCGTGTTCGACATGATGCTCGAGCTCAATGCGTCGATGAATACCAGCCTGGTGATGGTGACCCACGACCGCGAACTCGCCCAGCGCATGGATCAGGTCTGGAGCCTGGCCGACGGGCGGCTGTCGCCGGCCCAGGCAAGCGCGTTTGCCTGAGCCTTTATCGCCGGTGCCGCTCAAGCAATGCGGCGGTGGCGGTTGCGCGCGACGCTACAAGCGCTAGGCTGATTGTCTGGCCGCAAACGGCGTAAGCGCGTCGAAACAGGGTGATGGGGCAGGCGAAGGGGGCAGGCGCATACGACCACGCACGCGCAGGCGCGCATGTTGTTCGCCGGGCACTGCAGGCAGCCGACCGCGATCCGCGCTGGCTCGCGGTGTCGCTCATCGCGGTGGTGGCTGCAACCTACCTCCAGCCCGCGCCTTTACCCCTGTGGCTGTTTGGCGCGCTGCTGCTGCCGTGCTTCTGGCGTTGGCCGGGGCGCATAGTTCTATTCGTGGCCCTGGCAGGCGCGGCATGGACGAGCTTCGGCATCCAGCGCCAGCTGGACTCGCGCTGGCCGGTGGCACGAACCGGCGAAACCGTGCCCATGACCGGCCATGTGGTCGGCATCGTCGCCCACGATCCGTATCGCGCCCGGTTCGTGCTGGCCCGTGATACGCCACCTTATCGACTGCGTCTGTCCTGGTACGACCACGGCCACGATCTATTGCCCGGGGACTGCCTGAGCGGCGCGTTCAAGCTCGATACGCCACACGGCTCGGCCAACCCCGGCACGTTCGACTACGAAGGCTGGCTCTGGCGCGAGCGTATCGACGCGAGCGGCTACATACGTCAGGCCAAGCGCTGCGATACGCCACCCCGGCTTACCGTTGACCGCCTGCGCGCGCTGGCCATGCGCCGTATCGAGCCGTTTCTGGAAGGCTCGGCCATGAAGGGGATCGTGGCCGCGCTCACGCTGGGCATTCGCGATGCGATCAGCGACGAGCAATGGGCGGTATTGCGTGCCACCGGCACCTCGCATCTGGTTGCGATTTCCGGCTTGCATATCGGTCTGGTGGCGGGCTGGCTGTTTGCGCTGGCGCGCTGGCTGGCATTGCGGTTCGCGCCGCGATCGCCCGTGCCATGGCTGGCGGGCGGCGTAGGCCTGGCGGGCGCGCTGTTCTATGCCCTGTTGGCCGGCTTCGCCTTGCCCACCCAGCGTGCGCTGGTGATGGTGGCCGCGGGGCTGTTCGCGCTGGTGGCCATGCGCCATATCGCGGTGTCACGAATACTCGCACTGGCGGCGATCGTGGTCGTGCTCTGGGCGCCGGTGTCGGTGATCAGCCCCGGTTTCTGGCTGTCGTTCGGCGCGGTGGCATGGTTGATCTATCTTGGTCGCGTGGTCACGCGACGGCGCGTGCTCGGGTTCATCATGCTTCAACTCGGTCTAGTGGCGGGGCTGGGGCCGTTGAGTGCATGGTTCTTTGGCCAGGCCTCGCTCGTCGCCCCTCTGGTCAATGCCCTGCTCATCCCGGCAGCGGTGGTGCTCGTGCCGGTGCTGCTGCTTGCCACCGTCGTCGCGCTGCTGGTGCCGGGCGTCGGTGGCCCCGCGCTGGCTGCCATCGCAACAGCGCTGGAGTGGGCCTGGCCGGGCCTGGCTGCACTTGCGAGCTGGCCGTGGGCGAGTATCCACCCCGGCGTACACGGCGCGATGGCGCTGGTGCTGGCGCTCGTGGGGGTGGCGCTGCTGGCCATGCCACGGGGTCTGCCGGGGCGCTGGCTTGCTCCGGTATTTCTGTTGCCGGCGGTCATCGGCATGCGCCCGGCAGCACATGAAATCGCGCCGGGCGGGCTGCGGCTGGCGGTGCTGGACGTGGGCCAGGGCCTCGCGGTGGTAGTTCGGACCCGTCGTCATACGCTGGTCTACGATGCCGGACCGGCCTATCGCACGGGGTTCAACGCCGGCGACGCATTCGTGGTGCCCTATCTGCGCCATGTAGGGCGAACCACGGTCGACGAATTGCTGATTAGCCACAGCGACAACGACCATATGGGCGGCGCACAGGCGATATCCGAACAGATCGAGGTGCGCCGGCGCAGCGGGGCCGACAGCGGTCATCCCTGTCGTGCCGGCCAGCACTGGCAGTGGGATGGCGTGGACTTCACGGTGCTCTATCCGAGCGATGACGACATCGAGCCGGGCATGAGCAACAACGCCCGTTCCTGCGTGCTGCGTATCGATGCGCCCGGTGGCCGAGTGCTGTTGCCCGGCGATATCGAACAGGCCGGCGAGCAGGTGCTGGTCGAGCGCGATGCAGCGGTGCTCGCAGCAAACGTGCTGGTCGTGGCCCATCATGGCAGCGCAAGCTCCAGCTCGCAGCCGTTCGTGACGGCGGTGGCGCCGGACATCGCGCTCGTTTCTGCCGGCTGGCACAACCGCTGGGGTTTCCCCGACGAGCATGTGGTCGCACGGCTGCGCGCTGCCGGTGCGGGCGTGGTCAATACCGCTGACTCGGGCGCAATCGAACTCGCAATCCGGCCGACGCCGGGTCCGCCCGAAGTCAGCCGCTGGCGGCAAGCGGCGCCGCGGGTATGGCATACGCCCTAGGGAAGCTCTGCATAACCTGTCGCGGTCGCGCCGGCGT
>DJIE01000100.1 GCA_002433465.1 Salinisphaera sp. UBA6602 | reverse complement strand
CAAGCCGCGGGAACCCTGCTCTATCGTCGCTGATTCAGCCGACTCCTCACCGAGTCGCAATCATTGCGCCTACTGTATGTATTGAGGGCGATAAGAACGGGGTCTGCGGCTCGACGTTCTCCGGCCCCTACCTGCGTAACCACAGCTAGACCGCGCAAAAAAAGCCCGGCCGGAGCCGGGCTTTTTCGTTGCGCCTCGCGGGCGCCTGCTTATGCGGCGTCGATTTACGAAGCGCTGCTATCGGTGCTGCCGGGCGTCGCCTGCGATGCATCCGACGGCGCGGGTGCGCTCGCCTTCTTGGCCGTGCTGCGCTTGCGCGTGGTGGCCGTACCGGCAGCCGCCTTGGCGGTGGACCCGTTCGCCGTGCTCTTGCGCGTGGACGCCGTCTTGCGCTTGGCGGCCGTGGTCTTGCTCGCGCCGGTTTTGGCGCTGGCAGCCGACGTGCTCTTCTTGCTGCTCGCTGTGCTGCGGCTGGTCGAGGCCGCTCGCTTGCGGGTGGAAGACGCTTTCTTCGTCTCACCAGAGAGCTTGCCGAGCACGGACTTATAACCGCTGGTTACAACCTTGCTCAGCTCGTTGGTGGTCTGCACCAGCAGGTCGATGGTGTCCTTGTAGGCCGACACGATCTGGTCGCGGCCGTTCGGGACATAGGCCTGCGGGTTGTTGGCAACCTTTCGCACACCGTCCTTGCGTGCTTTCTCGAAGCTCGCCTTGGCTGCAGCGAAGACGTTTTTCGCCGCGCCGATCTCGGTATTGGCCAGCGTCTGGCCATTCTTGGTCACGACGCCTACGGCCTGGCGCTGTGCATCGAAATAGGCCTTGAACGCATCCTGATAGTTGCGTCCGACGGTTCCAACGCGATTGCGTACGTCCGAAACGATTTCCTGAATCTTCATGTCTGGCCCTCTCACAATTAGTTTCTTTTCATTTGCTGCGTTGCAGCATCAATATAGACTAACGCTCGTGTTGCAGCGCGTCAAACGCGCCGCATTACCGCGACCGCGTTGCGCGCAGGCCGAGTTACTGGATATCCTTACACGATGAACGAGCTCACCGAAAAACAGCGTCGCGTTTATGCGTTTATTCGCGACACGATCGCCGAACGGCATACGCCGCCCACCCGCGCCGAGATTGCCGAAGCCCTTGGCTTTGCCTCGGCGAACGCGGCCCAGGCGCATCTGCGCACGCTCGAACGCAAGGGCTTTATCGAGCTCAATGCCCGCCTGAGTCGGGGGATTCGACTGACCTCGACCGACGACGCGCCCGAGCCCGACGACGTTGCCGCTGCGCATACGCTCAACCTTGCGGTGATCGGTCGTGTCGCCGCGGGCGCGCCGCTGCTCGCCGTCGAACATGTGGAGCGCCATTGCGAGGTCGATGCAGGGCTGTTTTCGCGCCGACCGGATTATCTGCTTCGCGTCAGCGGCGACAGCATGATCGGCGTCGGCATTTTCGACGGCGACCTGCTGGCCGTCTCCCAGGCCAGCGAAGTGCGCAACGGCCAGGTAGCCGTGTTCCGGGTCGATGATGAGGTCACGGTCAAACGGTTTGCCCGCGATGGCCAGACCGCACGTCTGCAGGCCGAGAATCCGGACTATGCCGATATCGTGGTCGACACCGAACGCGAATCGCTGGCGCTGGAAGGTATCGCGGTCGGCGTGATCCGCAGCCTGCAATAGCCTGCCAGCAGGCGCACGCGCGGTGCGTGCGCCGGCACAACCGACGGCTATGCGCCCGCGCGTGCGCTGCGGGCTTCGGGGCTGTCGGGGCCCGGCACGATCACGGCTTCAATACGACGATTGGCACGCCGCCCCTCGGCCGTATCGTTGGAGGCCACCGGCTGGGTATCACCGAAACCACGGGCGCCAATACGCCGCGCCGGAATGCCGTTTTCCACCAGCTGCTGCGCCACGGCCCGTGCCCGCGCGGCCGACAGCGCGAGGTTGAAGGCGCGCACCTTGTCTTCGCGGGTCGGGGCCTGCTCGTCCAGGCCGGGGTTGGCCGCCACGAACCGGTCGATGGATTCCGGCGACGGGCCGACGCTGTCGGTATGGCCGAAAATTGCCACGCCCACGGTCGGATGTGCCTTGAGCAGATCGGCAAGCTGGCGCACCGTGGTTTGGGACTCAGCCTTCATGCGCGCGGTGCCGGTTTCGAACGACACGTCGCCAAAGCGGTCCGGCACCACCTGCTGACCCACCAGTTTGCGATCGGCCGGCGATACCGGCTGAACCGCGCCGGCGGCCGGCCTGCTGCCCGCGGCGGGCGCCGCTTGATCGCCGCGCGCCTTGAGTTCGTCGTTGACCGCGATCAGCTGTTCGAGATTGATTTCGCGTACCGCGGTATAGCGCGCGATTTCTGCCAGCCGCTGGGCCCGGTGGGCCTGTTCGGCTACCGCTACCAGCTTGGCATTGGCCGGGCGCTGCTTGTTGGCCAGCGCCTGCCAGCCCTGCTCGGCCTCCTCCAGTGCGCTACGCGCCCCGGCCAGCTCGTTGGCCGCGTATTGCTCGACATCGGCCTGGGCTTCGGCCGCGGCGAGCGCTTCGCGCGCGTTGTCCAGCGGGGCGAAACGCGCCTCGCCATCCTGCACGCGCTTGACCTGGCTTTGTAGCGCGGCGTTCTGTGCGTTGATGCCGGTAAGCGCCGGGCTCGGCGGCACCACGTTGCTTTCGAATACCGAACAGCCGGCAATGAAGGGCGCCAGGCCGAGCGCGATCATCCAGGATTTGTTCATCGTTCGCCCTCCGTGGCGGCCGCAGCAGAGCCATCGAGTTGCCCCTGCAGCTCGGCCAGCTTGGTCTGTACCGCCTTCGCCTGGGTCTGGGTCAGCGCCGAGCGGGCATCCAGTTCGGCGGCTGCCACCAGCGCCTCGACCCGGTCACGCTCGGTGTCGCTGAGTTCGCGATTGGCACGCGCCGCGCTGTAGAGAATATCGCGAGCGGTAGCGATACGGCGTCGCGAGGCATCGACCGCACGCGGCGCAAAGGTATCGGCATCCGCCGCGCGTGCCTTGGCCAGCGCCTGTTCGGCCGGCGCCAGTACGCTTTCGTCAGGCGCGCTTGGCGCGACTACCGCGTTCGATGCACAGCCCGCACTCGCGAGGATCACGAGCCCGGCAAAAAGTGCCCGGATCAGAAGGTTCGACATACTCGCCGGCATGCGGCTTCTCCATTGTCTTGACGGTGCGCCTGCCGCGTTCGGCCGCCACGGCCGGCTCGACAGGCCCGGGATTCTAACAGCGCTTTCGGTATCAGCCACGCACGGCCGCATGGCGGGCGGCCTCGAGCGCGCTGGGCCGACCGACGTCGATCCATTCGCCGCGATGCTGCTCGCCGCTGGCCCGTCCCTGGCCCAATGCCTCACGTATGACCACGGACAGCGCAAAGCGTTGCGTATCGCGGCTTGCGAATCGTTGCGGATCGAATACGCCGATACCGGCATAGGTCAAACGCGGCTCGCGATCGACCAGCCGGCCATCGACGAGGCCGAAATCGCCCTGTGCATGGTGTTCGGGGTTTTCGACCAGCACGCAGTGGGCATCGGCATCGCGGCGTTCGTGCAGACGTGCATAGTCGTAGTCGGTGAACACGTCGGCGCTGATCAGGGCAAACGGGGCCTCGCCCAGCAGCGGCAGGGCACGCTTTATACCGCCACCGGTATCCAGTTCGCCGGGCGTTTCACGGCTGTAGTGCAGGCGCAGCCCCCAGGCGCTGCCGTCACCGAGCGCGGCCACGATCTGTTCGCCGCGATAGGCGACGTTGATCACCACGTCTTCGAATCCGCCTGCCGCCAGCGCGTGCAGGTGATGACCGATCAACGAGCGTGTCCCGACTTCGATCAACGGCTTGGGCGTTTCGTCGGTGAGCGGGCGCAGGCGCTCGCCGCGCCCGGCGGCCAGAATCATGGCTTTCATGGGCACGCTCATGGTGCGGACTTCGCCAGCAGCGGGGCCAGCCCCTGCAACGGTTCGTATTCGGCCACCACGGGTTCCAGATAACGCACGAAGCGCGGCGTATCGGCCAGATAGCGTGGCTTGCCGTCGCGGTGGGCAATGCGCGCAAAGATGCCCAGCACCTTGAGATGACGCTGTGCGCCCATGAGTGCGAGGTCGCGCTTGAAGGTCGCGAAGTCGTCGCCAACCGGAATACGACGTTCACGCGCGGCATCCCAGTAGTGGCGTGTCCAGCCCTCGACACGATCGGCCGGCCAACTGATGAAGGCATCGCGAAACAGGCTGGCCAGGTCGTAGGTTACCGGCCCGTAACGGGCATCCTGAAAATCGAGCACGCCCGGCAGCGGGTGGCTGACCATGAGGTTGCGCGGCATGTAGTCGCGATGCACGTAGACCTGGGGCTGGGCACAGATTTCATCGAGCAGGAAGGTAAACGCGGCATCGATATCGGCCTGCTCGCTGGCCGTGGGCGTGTAGCGCAGATGGCGGGCCAGATACCAGTCGCGAAACAATTCCAGCTCGGCAGCAAGCGTGGCCCGGTCATAGTCCGGCAACACCCCGGGCTGGCTTGCCTGCTGCCAGTCGATGAGCGCACCGGTGGCCGCGCCGAACAGCGCGTCGGCGTTGTCGGCATCGAGCACGTCGAGAAAGGTGCGTGTGCCCAGATCGGTCAGCAGCATGAAACCGCGCTCGTAGTCGACCGCCAGCACCCGCGGCACGTTCAGGCCCGCCGCGGCCATGAGTTCGGCAATGCGTACGAACGCCGGGTTGTCCTCGCGCTCGGGCGGCGCATCCATTGCGATATAGCAGTTTGCCGCCTCACCCTCGCCCACCCGGGCGCGGAAGTAGCGTCGGAAACTCGCGTCCGCCGAGGCGACCGTCCAGCTCGGCATGGCGTCGAGTTCCTGCGCGACCCAGGCTTCGAGTGCTTCACGACGGGTATCGCGCGTGCTGTTCATGCAGTTCGCTCCCCGGCCTTTGGCGCGTCCTGTTTTATTGCGGGTATTCGAGCGGGTGCGCATAATCGGAGCGCATTGGGGGTTCGCTTGCGAACACAACCGCTTTCTGCGGCGCCGCGCCGTGGCCCGGGCCACGCGTTTCGCCACGTCCAAGGGTGAGACATCCCGCCGTGATTCGTATCGCTGTTCACTATTGTCGTTTCGGTTCCGGTCGTTTCGGTTCGGGTCGTTCAGAGATCGGCTGTTTGCGGCGCCAGTCGGCGTTGCAGCGGGGCCGTTTCGCACTGCGCCTGCCGACCGTGACACCGCTCGTGCTGGGCGTGTCGATTGTCTGTGTCGGCGCGCTGGCGGCCAAGCCTAGCATTGCCGCCGAAATGGGGTGCGCTGTCGATACCCCGCCGATCGCCCTGCCCGAGCCCAGCGCGGATTCCACCCTCGTGGCCGATGAGGCCAGCCTGCAGGACGAAGTGGCCGAGGCGACCGGCAACGTCCGGCTCGAGCGCAACGGTCAGGCCCTGGAAGCGCCGTTCGTGCGCTACGACCGCAAGAGCGGCCGGGCCCAGGCACGCGACGGGCTGCAATATTATCGGCCCGGCGTGTTCCTCACCGCCGACAGCGGCGACGTGCTGGTCAACGACGAAACCGGCGAGTTCAACCAGGCCAACTATTCGATCCTCACCAACGGCGGGCGTGGCCAGGCGGCAACGGTGAACGCGCTGGGCGCGGGGCGTTTCGAGCTGACCGACGCCAACTACACCACCTGCGACGGTGAAACCAAGGCCTGGCTGCTCTCGGCGAACCGTATCGAGCTAGATCGCACCAGCGGACGCGGCGAAGCCTTCGATACCGTCATGCGCTTCTATGGCGTGCCGGTCTTCTATTCGCCGTACCTGAATTTTCCGATCGACAACCAACGCCACAGCGGCGTGCTGCCGCCGACCATCGGCAGCACCAGCGATTCCGGCTTCGAGCTGGCCGTGCCCTACTACTTCAACCTCGCACCCAACTACGACGCGACCGTCGTGCCGCGGGTGCTCGGCAAGCGCGGCTTACAGCTCGGTGGCCAGCTACGCTATCTCTACGCCCACCACCGCGGCGAATTCGACGGCGAATATCTGCCCAGCGACAACGAATACGACGACGACCGTGCGCTGTTTCATTTCGAGCACATCGGCCAGCTCACGCCGCATCTGGGCATCGAAGCCAACTACACCCGTGTGAGCGACGACCAGTATTTCGAGGATCTCAGCAACGACCTCGCCGGCACCTCGACCTCACAGCTCGAACAGGCAGTGCGCCTGACCGCGGTGGACACCGGGCTGCGCTTCACCCTGCTGGCCCAGGATTTCCAGACGCTCGACGACTACGACGAGGACAACGACAACCTCGATCGGGCGTTCAGTAACGAGCCCTACAAGCGCATGCCCCAGGCGCGCCTGGAAATGCTCACCCCGAGCACGCCCGTGCGTGCCGGCCTCGACGCCGAATTCAGCAATTTCCAGCGCGACGACGATATCGACGCCTACCGCGCCGAAGCACGCCCGCGCCTGCTCTGGGGCGTGGATCGCGGCGGCTGGTATGCCAACAGCGAAGCCTCCTATCGCGTGACCCGCTACCAGCTTCGCAATTTCGACAACGCCAACAACTTCAGCCCCGCGGATACCGGCGGCGACGATGTCATCACCCGCGATATTCCCCAGTTCACCTTCGGCAGCGGGCTGCGCTTCGCGCGCAGCTTCAACGACGGCTGGGTACAAACGCTGGAGCCGCGCGCACAGTATCTCTACACCGGTTACGAGGATCAGTCGGATATCCCGATCTTCGACTCCGGCGTGGCGGATCTGCACTTCGACCGCCTGTTTTCGGACAACCGTTTTGTCGGCTCGGATCGTATCGGCGACGCCAACCAGCTTACGCTGGGCGTGTCTTCGCGCTTTATCGAGCCGCAGAGCGGGCGCACCGTGGCCAAGGTCGACTTCGGCCGTGTCACCGGCTTTCGCGATCTGCGCGTGAACATGCCCGCCAGCGGCGAAGTCGGCTACGGCGATCGCGGCTCCGATTATGTCGCCGGCCTGGAACTGCGCCCGACCGAGCACATCACCGCGCGTACCACCGTGCAGTACGATCCCGACGACAGCCGCGTGAATCGCGCGACCGCGACCGCCAGCTATCGCACCGACGCCGGCTATCAGCTCGATCTGGGCTATCGGCGTTACAACGACTATCGGCCGTTGCGCGAAGTCGACCGTATCGACGACGACACCACGCGTACGACGCTGGTATCCGGCGCCTATGAAGACTTGGAACAGACCGCGGTCGGCCTGCGCGCACCGGTTACCGAAAACCTGGACGTACTCGGGCGTTGGAACTACTCGCTCGAGGAGAGTCAAAACGTAGAGACGCTGGCCGGCTTCGAATACCGCCCCTCCTGCTGTTGGGCAGGGCGTGTGGCCTGGCGGCGCTATGTAGCAAACAACGACGGCAGTATGGATACCGCCATCATGTTCCAGTTCGTACTCAACGGCCTCGGCCAGTTCGGTGACACCGTACAGTCGTTCGTCGACGACGACGTCTACGACGACAACGACCGTGGCCGCAGTTCGAGCAGCTCTTTTGATACCATCCGCTTCCCATGAGATATCTCCTCGCTACGGGCCTCGCGCTCGCCATCACGCCGCTGGCGTTCATCTCGCTGTCGGCATCGGCACAGAGCCTGGGCTTTCCCGACGACTACTCGTTGATGAGCCGCTCGTCGGACAGCGCCGATGCCGCGCCCACGCAACCTAACGCCCAGACCCTGGACGAAATCGTGGCCGTGGTCGGCGATGGCGTGATCCTGGAAAGCGAGCTCAACCAGGCGGTGGCGCGTATTCGTGCCCGGGCCGGCGGGCGTGCCGATCAGATGCCGCCCAATATCCTGCGTTCGCAGGTGCTCGACCAGCTGATCATGCAGCGCCTGCAGGTACAGCGCGCACGCGAGCGCGGTATCGAGATAAGCGATCAGGAAATCGATGCCGGCATCGGCCGTATCGCCCAGCAGAACAACATGGACATGCAGCAGTTCATGCGCGCGGTGGCCGCCGACAGCATGACCATGGACCAGCTGCGCGAGCAGGTTCGTGAAGAACTGTTGGTCAGCAAGCTGCGCCGTCAGGAAGTGATGTCCAAGGTTTCGGTGAGCGACGAAGACGTCGACCGCTACCTGGAGAACCAGTCGCTGCGTAACGCCCAGGATCGCGAATATCGGGTACGCCATATCCTGTTGCCGGTCAGCGAGGGCGCCGATTCGGCCACCATCGAAGCCACCCGCGACCAGCTCGAAGCGCTGCGCCAGCAGATCGTCGACGGCGACACCGACTTCGCCGACGCGGCAGCGTCCTATTCCAAGGGCGAAAACGCGCTCGACGGCGGCGATATGGGCTGGATGCAGGGCAACTACCTGTCGCGCACGTTCCGCGATATCGTCCCTGCGCTATCGCCCGGTGAAACCAGCGACGTATTCCGCGACAGCCAGGGCTTTCATCTGGTGCAGCTCGAAGACGTGCGCGGGCGCGATGCCCAGAATCAGCCCAAGGTCATGGTGCAGGAGGTACAGACCCGCCATATCCTGCTCAAGCCCAACGAAATCCGCGACGCCGAACGTACCCGCGAGCTCGGCAGCCAGATTCGTGAGCGTCTCGAAGCCGGCGACGACTTCGCCGCGCTCGCGCGCGAATATTCCGACGACAGCGCGACCGCCAATCAGGGCGGCGACCTGGGCTGGGTGCAGCCCGATCAGCAGCGGCTCGATCCGATCACGCGGCGCCAGCTCGAGGCGCTGTCGCCTGGCGAGGTCAGCCCGGTATTCCAGACCCGTGAAGGCTACGAGATCCTGAAAGTCACCGATCGGCGCGAGCGCGATCAGACCCGGGAAGCGGCCCGCGACCGCGTACGCCGCACCCTGGGCGAGCAGAAATCGGTAGAGGAAGGCGAGCTGTGGCTGCGCAAGCTGCGTGACGAAGCCTATGTCGACGTGCGC
>DJIE01000130.1:262-10873 GCA_002433465.1 Salinisphaera sp. UBA6602 | reverse complement strand
GTGACAGGTTTATGCAGAGCTTCCCTAACGCCCGCCAGGCTGCCCGCCGTGCGTTACACTCGCGGCTGTGAATAGCTCCAACGCCTCCATCACCATGCGCCTGTGTTTTCTGGCCGTACTATTGCTCTGCGCGGGCACGAGCGTGGCCGCCGACGGCTCTCAACGGGCAGTCTTCCGTGATGCGCTCGCCGCCGCCCAGCAGGGCAGCCTCGACGCGCGCCCGGACCTGCGCTCCCAGCTGCAAACCTACCCGCTCTACAACTACCTGAGCGCGGCGGAGTTGCGCTACCGCCTGGACACGAACGCCAACACGGCGCTCGACAGCCAGATCCAGTCGTTCATCAGCGCCAACCCGGACCTGCCGCCAGCTGAAAGCCTGCGCCGCAACTGGCTGCCGAGCCTCGCGCGCCGCGGGCGCTGGTCGATGCTGCTGGCCAATACGCGCGACAGCGACGGAACAACGGCGACCTGTCGCGCCGTCAACGCCCGTATCCAGATGGGCGAAAACCCACGCGACGACGCGCTCGCGCTGTGGCGGGTCGGTCGCAGCCAGCCGGACGCCTGCGACCCGGTATTCGGCTGGCTCGAGCGTCAGGGCCTGCTCGGCGCGGATGAAATTCTCGAACGCGCACGCCTGGCCGTGCTCGCCGGCCAGTATGGGCTGACCCGTTATCTGGCGCGCCAGCTGCCGGCCGATTGGCGTACACAGACCGAGCAATGGCTCAACGTGGCCGAAACCCCGGCGAATCTGAACCACGCCTCCGCCGGGCTCGACGGCGATATCGCAGTCTATGCGTTCAAACGCTATGCCCTGCGCAACCTGGACGGCGCGGCCGATCTGTTCACGCCGCTGGCCGACCGGCTGCAGCTCGACGAAGCCCAGCGTCACGACATGAAGCGCCAGCTGGCCCTGCTCTATGCCCAGGGCCAGAAATCGCAGGCCCTGGTCTGGTTCGCGCGCATGGACCATAACCGCATGCGCGACGACGAGCATGCGCTCGGCTGGGAAATCAGGGCCGCGATCTACAACCAGCGCTGGCCGCTGGTGGTCGATGCCATCAACGATCTGCCCCCTGCGATCGCCGACGACGAGGAGTGGCGCTACTGGCACGCCCGTGCCCTCGAGGCCATGGGCCGTAGCGAACAGGCCCGCGCGCTGTATGCGCCGCTGGCGAAAGAGCGCAGCTACCACGGCTACCTCGCGGCCGACGCGCTCGACCAGGATTACAGCCTGAATGAACGCCCGCTCGCGGTTGATCGCGCCGTGCGTGCCCGTGTCGAAGCCAAGCCGGCGTTGGCGCGCGCCAACGAGCTGCGCGCGCTGGGCATGGACCATGCCGCCGGACAGGAATGGAATGTCGTAATCGACGGTCTCGACCCGGCCGCACTCGGTCAGGCCGCACGCATCGCACATGAATGGGGCTGGCATTCGCGCGCAATCATCACCCTCGCCAGGGCCGACTACTGGGACGACCTGGATATCCGCTATCCCACGCCCTACAGCGATGCGGTACGCCAGTTCGCCGACGATAACGACCTCGACCCGGCCTATGTGTTCGCGATCATGCGTACCGAATCGCTGTTTCAACCCGCGATCCGCTCGTCTGCGGGCGCCGTCGGGTTGATGCAGCTGCTGCCGGGCACGGCGCGTCTGGTCGCCCGGCGCATGGACGCGGCCGCGCCGTCGAGCAGCGCGCTGACCGTGCCGGAAATCAATATCCAGCTGGGCACGGGTTATCTGGCGCAGATGCTCGAGCGCTGGGATGGCAACATCGCCATGGCCACCGCCAGCTACAACGCCGGCCCACAGCGCATTGCGCGCTGGCTACCCGATGACGACATGGACCCGACCATCTGGATCGCCAATATCCCCTATACCGAAACCCGCAATTACGTACAGCGGGCGATGTCGCATATGACCGTTTTCCAGTCGCGCCTGCACGAAAACATCGTGCCGCTGGACGAACGCATCGACGACATCAAACCCGGCTACGGCGAACAGACCGCCAGCCGCTAGCGCGCCAAGGTCATGCAACGTTATCTGGTAGGCGGTGCGCTGCGCGACGAATGGCTGGGGCTACCCCTATCCGATCGCGACTGGGTGGTGGTAGGCGCCACCCCCGAGCAGATGAGCGCGGCCGGCTATCGGCCGGTGGGGCGCGACTTTCCGGTCTTTCTCGATCCTGAGAGTAATGAAGAGCATGCGCTGGCCCGCACCGAACGCAAGCACGGGCACGGCTATCACGGCTTCGTGTTCCATACCGGCGCCGACGTCAGCCTCGAAGACGACCTGGTTCGACGCGACCTGACCATCAACGCGATAGCGCGCGGCGAAGATGGCACCGTGGTAGACCCCTGCGGCGGCCGGGCCGACCTTGAAGCACGGGTGTTGCGCCATGTCTCACCGGCGTTCGTCGAAGACCCGGTCCGGCTGTTGCGTCTGGCCCGCTACTACGCACGCTTTGCGCCGCTGGGCTTTCGCGTGGCCGACGAGACGATGACCCTACTACGGGACATGGTCAGTTCGGGCGAAGTCGACCATCTCGTGCCCGAGCGGGTCTGGGCCGAGACCGAGCGCGCACTCATGCACGACGAACCGCATTTGTTCTTCTACCTGTTACGCGAATGCGGTGCGCTGGCGCGGCTGTTTCCCGAACTGGATGCGCTGTTTGGCGTGATTCAACCCATACGCCATCACCCGGAGATCGACTCCGGCGTGCATACACTGCTGGTTCTTGCTCAGACCGCTGCCGCCAACGAGCCACTTGCAGCGCGCTATGGCGCGTTATGCCACGACTACGGCAAGGCGCGCACGCCCACCCGTATTCTGCCCGGCCACCACGGCCACGAAGCCGCGGGCGTGCCGCTGGCCCAGGCCTGCAGCCATCGGCTGGGCGTACCCAAGGCCGTGCGCGAAGCCGCGGCCGTGGTCACGCGCTGGCATACGCATATCCATCGCATGCACGAACTGCGTCCGGCCACCATGCTGGAGGTGTTCGAAGGTATCGATGCGTTTCGCCGGCCGGAACGACTCGACGTGCTGATCGCCGTGTGTGTGGCCGACGTACACGGTCGCCTTGGCTTCGAAAAACGCCAGTACGAACAGCCGAAGACCGCGCGCGCCGCGTTCGCCGCCGCCCGGTCGATCGATGCCGGCGAACTCGCCAAGAGCGGGCTGCGCGGGCCGGAGATCGGCGCCGCGCTCAAACGTGAGCGCGTACGTGCGATAGCCGAGGCGATCGGGCGGCGCTGATCACCGGCGGTCACCTCGACCGCGTCAGCCGTTCCATCCAAAGATCGCGAACAGGGCAATGCCCAGAAGCACGCGATAGACCACGAACGGCATCATGCCGACCGATTGCAGCATGCGCAAAAAATAGTGGATGGCGGCAAAAGCGCTGATCCCGGCGAGCACGGCGGCCATGGCCATTGAGCCCCAGGCATCCTCCGCAGGGGTTTGCAGCAACAGCACCGTTTCGAACGCAATCGCGGCTGTGGTGATCGGAATCGCAAGATAGAAGGCAACGCGCGCCGCAGCCTGACGATTCAGCCCGCATGCACGCGCGCCGAGTATGGTCATACCCGAACGCGAGGCACCCGGAATCAGCGCAATCGCCTGTGCCAGACCGATGGCCAGATAGGCACGCCAGCCGATCTGATCGGGTTCGCGCGTGCGCGGCGCGCGCGAATCCACCCACCCCAGCGCGATACCGAACACAATGCTCGTGGTCGCGATCACACCGGGGATGCGCAGCATGGATTCGCCGACAATGCCCAGGACCAGCCCGAACGCAATGGCCGGCATCGTGGCCAGCAGCAGCCCCCAGGCCATAGCGACGTCGCCGTCGCGCCGGCCACGCGTCATGGATTGAACCCAGGCCTGCCAGAGTCGAGCCACGTCGTGCCTGAAATACGCCAGCACTGCGACCAGCGTGCCCAGATGCATGGCCAGATCGAAGCCGAGACCCTGATCGGGCCAGCCAAGAAAATGCGGGACCAGAATGAGATGGGCCGAACTCGAAATCGGCAGAAATTCGGTGATGCCCTGCACGATCGCAAGCACCACCATCTGATACCACTCCATAGACTCGCCCCGGGCAAGGAAACTGTCGGCTGCGTATGTGCGCCTATCGGCCGTAAAGAGCGCGCACTATAGCGTGCGCATGTTCATGCAAGCGTTACGTTTTGGTTTCGGGTGCGTGGTCAGGGCGTCAACGGCGCATCGCGGCGCAGCGCTATGGGCTCGAGCCTGATCGAGCGCGCCGCCATTTGCGCCCATAGCGCATCGTAGCGACGGCCGCATACCGGATGACGCGCGGCAGGCAGCAATTCGGCCAAGGGGCAGAGCACGAAGGCGTGGGCAAGAATATCGGCGCGGGGTAGCTCGGGATCGCGCTCGCGTACCGTGTTGCCGAACAACAGCAGATCAATATCGATACACGGCGGCGTCTGGGCGGCCGCTCGATCCCGCCCGCAGGCGGCTTCGATATCGCGCAGCTGAGCGCACAGCTCGGCAAGCGGCGCCGCGGTTTCGAACCGGGCCACGAGGTTCAAGAAATCCGCCCCGGCCATGCCGACCGGCGGGCAGCGATAAACCGACGATGTCGATAATGGGCCGAAGCTCTGTTCGAGAATATCCAGGGCGAGCGCGACGTGGGCATGCGGCGATACGTTGCTGCCGATGCCGACCACCGCCGGCGTCATGCTTCGCTGGAACGCGTCACCCGGACCCCGACATTGGCAGCCTGGTCTATCGCACCCGGCTTGCTGACCCGCACGGTCACCTTGAACGCCTCGAAATCGGCGAGCAGCAAGCGCGCGATTTCCTCGGCCAACGTCTCGATCAGGTGGTAGCGGCTCGCACTCACGAACGCATGGACGCGCTCGGCGACCGCCTGATAATCCAGGGTCTGGTCGACGTCGTCGTCGGCGGCAGCATCGCGGATCGAAAACCCGATATCCAGATCGATGAACAGCCGCTGGGCGGCCTCACGTTCCCAATCGTAGACGCCAATCACGGCATCCACCGCGAGCTGTTCGATGAAGATCGTGTCCAAATCGCCTCCCGAAAACCTGCCTACCGCGGTCTATGCACGGCGGCTACCGTCGATCACGCGCAATAGTATCACCGGTCACCCAACCGCTCGCCAGCAAAATGCCGATCGCGCCGCCCTGCGTGTCGCTATGCGCTCTGCACGCCGGGCACCGTCAGAGTATCCAGCGGCCAACGCGCCACGGCATCGGCACTGGCGATGCCGCTATGCATTTCTTCGGCGCGCAAACTCCCCGCCAGCGCAATCATGGCTGCATTATCGGTACAGAATTGTGACTGCGGGAAATACAGCTCGAATCCGTCCCGCTCGCCGCGCTCGGCCAGCGTGTCCCGCAGGTGGCGATTCGCGCCGACGCCCCCGGCCACCACCAGCCGAGACAATCCGGTCTGTTTGAGCGCACGCGCGCACTTGGCCACCAGCGTATCTACCACCGCCTGCTCGAAGCTTGCCGCGATATCCGCGTGGGCCTGCGGCGTGTCGTCGGCGGCCTTGACCGCGAGCATGACCGCGGTCTTGAGTCCGGAGAAGGAGAAATCCAGCCCGGGGCGCTTGAGCATGGGCCGCGGAAAATCGTGGGCATCGCGCCGCCCGTTCGCGGCAAGCTCGGCCAATGCCGGCCCGCCGGGATATCCCAGCGCCAGCATCTTGGCGCATTTGTCGAAAGCCTCGCCCACCGCATCGTCGAGGCTCTCGCCCAGCACGCTGTAGCGGCCCACCCCGTCGACCCGCACGAGCAGTGTATGGCCGCCGGACACCAGCAGCGCGACGAACGGAAAGGCAGGACGACGTTGTTCGAGCAGCGGCGACAGCAGGTGGCCCTCCATATGGTGCACGCCCAGCACCGGTAGACCGCGACTCATGCCCAGCCCCGCGGCAATCGATGCGCCGACCAGCAGCGCCCCCACCAGACCGGGGCCGCGGGTATAGGCGATCCCGGTGAGCTGCGGCGCCCCTGCTTCGCGGGTGACCTGTTCGATCAGCGGCATGAGTTTGCGGATATGATCGCGCGACGCCAGTTCCGGCACCACGCCGCCATAGTCGGCGTGCAGCGCCTCCTGGCTGTGGAGCGCATGCGCGAGCAGCCCGTGTTCGCTGTGATAGATCGCCGCTGCGCTTTCGTCGCAGGAGCTTTCGATACCGAGGATGACGTTTTTTCTTTGCAAAGCGCGCGCGCAGGGATTAGACTTCATCGCCTTATTCTAGCCGTCGGGCCACAGCATGCCCATGGCTGGATCGACAAACCGCCGATTTTTCCGGAGAGTGATTGCTCAATGCCTAGCGTACGCGTCAAAGAAAACGAACCGTTCGAAGTCGCCCTGCGTCGATTCAAACGCAGCTGCGAGAAAGCGGGCGTTGTCACCGAAGTACGCCGTCGCGAGTTTTTCGAAAAGCCGTGCCAGACCCGCAAGCGCAAGCGCGCTGCCGCGGTCAAGCGTCATGCCAAGAAGCTCCAGCGCGAGCAGCAGCGTTTCACGCGTCAGTACTAAGCACGGCTTTCGATATCGACGCATATAACAGCGGCCGCAGAGCCGCTGTTTTTCGTTGCAGGGACGCTATTTCGACAGGAGAACGCGCTTGAGCCTAAAAGCCCAGCTACAGGACGACATGAAATCCGCCATGCGCACCCGCGACAAGGAACGCCTTGCCGTGATCCGCATGCTCATGGCCGCAGTCAAGCAGCGCGAAGTCGACGAGCGTGGCGACCTCGACGATGCCGACGTGCTGGCGGTCGTTGAAAAGATGGTCAAACAACGTCGCGACGCCGAACAACAGTATCGCGATGCCAACCGGCCGGAGCTGGCAGACGCCGAAGCCGCCGAAATCGCGGTGTTGGAAAACTACCTGCCGACCCAGCTGTCCGATGCCGAAATCGATCAGGCCATCGACAAGGCAATCGCCGAAAGCCAGGCAGAATCGATGCGCGACATGGGCAAGGTCATGGGCCTGCTCAAGCCGCAGCTGCAGGGCCAGGCGGATATGGCCGTGGTCAGCCAGCGACTCAAGGCCCGACTGCAGCCGCAATAGCCCGGGCCGGTCGTCTCGCCGACGACCCCCTCGATCGTGTATCAGCGCCGCGCGTTCGGCGGCGCATGGCAAAAGGGCCGTATCGTTACCGGGATCAGCGGAGGTCTGACCTGTCATGGCGCGCATCCCCCAGGATTTCATCGACCAGCTACTCGAGCGCACGGATATCGTGTCGCTGATCGACGCGCGCGTGCCGCTGAAAAAATCCGGCGCCGAATACGCCGCCTGCTGCCCCTTCCACGACGAGAAGACGCCCTCGTTCACCGTCTCGCCAACCAAGCAGTTCTACCACTGCTTCGGCTGCGGCGCCCACGGCAGCGCGATCAGCTTCCTCATGGAATACGATCGGCTGGAGTTTCGTGACGCCGTCGACGTGCTGGCCCAGCAGGCCGGGCTGGAAATCCCGCAGGATGCCCAGGACAGCGCCCCGGCCGGCCCGCCCCGCGACCCCCTGTTCGATGCCATGAGCCTCGCCGATCGTTTCTATCAGGCCCAGCTGCGCCGCGATCCGTGCGTGATCGACTATCTCAAGCGCCGCGGCGTGTCCGGCGCCATGGCCAAGCAGTACGGTCTCGGCTTCGCCCCGGACAGCTGGGACGGACTCGCCCGCGAGCTTCGCGACCAGGCCGCAGCGGCACGCGCCGGGCTGCTGATCGAACGCGACAGCGGCGGTTTCTTCGATCGTTTTCGCAACCGGCTGATGTTCCCCATTCGGGATACGCGCGGGCGCACCATCGCCTTTGGCGGGCGCACCCTGGGCGATGAGAAGGCCAAATATCTCAATTCGCCCGAGACGCCGCTGTTTCACAAGTCCGACCACATGTACGGGCTGTTCGAAGCACGCCAGGCCATGCGCGAGCTGCCGCGACTGCTGGTGGTCGAAGGCTATATGGACGTCATCGCCCTGGCCCAGCACGGCTTCGCCAATACGGTGGCGACCTTGGGCACGGCGACCACCGCATCGCATCTGACCACGCTGTTTAGGCATACACAGGAAGTGGTGTTCTGTTTCGACGGCGATGCAGCCGGCGTGCGCGCCGCGCGCAAGGCGCTCGATCAGAGCCTGCCGGTCATGCGCGGTGCACGGCGCGTGCGCTTTTTGTTCGTGCCTGAAGGCGAGGATCCGGATTCGATGGTACGCGGAGAAGACGGCATCCAGCGTTTTCAGGCCGCGATAGACGCCGCGCGACCCGCCTCGGCGGTGTTGATGGATGCGCTCACGGATGGTCTGTCGCTGGATTCGCCCGACGGCCGGGCCACACTCATCGAAAAGGCTCGGCCGTACGTCAACGCCCTGCCGCCGGAAGCATTTCGCACCGAACTCATTGGCGAACTCGCACAGCTGGCCCGCCTGCCGGCGGACGATCTGCGCACGTTGTACGCGGGCACGCCTTCAACCTCGAATACCGCGGCCGATAAAGGCCGTATACAGCAAAAAACCCGAGTGACCCCGGTGAGCCGCGCGCTGAGTCTTTTATTTGCCGATACCGCGCTCGCCCAGCGTGTGCACGAGAGCGCGGCGCTGCGCGAAACCGACGCCCCGGGCGCGACAATTCTGGCCGAGGCGATTGAGTTTTTCGCACAGACCCCAAACGTATCGGTATCGCAGTGGTTGGAACGCTACCGCGAACACCGGTTTTTCGACCGGCTGCAGGAACTGGCGGCCCTGACGCCGCCAGGCGATCCGGACAGCCGCGCACAGGAGTTCGATGAGACCGTTGCACGACTGGGTTCGAATACCGCATCGCTGGCGTCGTTGCGCCGGCGCTACGACGAACTGGTCGACCAACAGAACCGCGGCCCGCTGGACACCGCGGCCGCGAACGAAATGCAGCAGATACTTCTGCAACTCAGACGGTATCGCCAGCAAACCGGTTAGAACGAGGCCGGTCACCGGGCCCACAAGTCGCCGCAACGGGCGCGAGTTGTTACCATGGCCGGTTACCGCAGCGTTCGCCACGCCCCACGAGCCCAACATACGCAGCAAAATCACATGAGCAAAGACAAGAAATCTCAGCTTCGTCTATTGATTGCCCACGGCAAGCAGAAAGGCTATCTGACCTATGCCGAGGTCAACGATACGCTGCCTGACGATATCGTCGATCCCGAGCAGATCGAAGATATCGTCAACATGATCAGCGACATGGGCATCACGGTGCATGAATCCGCACCGGAAGATGACAGCCTGCTGATGAACGAGAACACCGTCAACGAAGACGATGACGACGATGCGGAGGAAGCCGCGGCCACGCTGGCCGCGCTGGATCCGCAGTTCGGCCGCACGACCGATCCGGTGCGCATGTACATGCGCGAAATGGGCACGGTCGAGCTGCTCGACCGACAGGGCGAAATCCGGATCGCCAAGCGTATCGAGGAAGGCCTGGCGGAGATGATGTTCTCGCTGGCCTACTTCCCGGCCACCACCGGGCGTCTGCTCGAGCTGTGGAGCCAGGTCGAATCCGACGACAAGCGCCTGAGCGATGTGCTGGTCGGCTTCGTCGACCCCGACACCGGCGATCCCGTGGTCAACGAGGACGAGTCGGCCGATAGCGACGACGACGACGAAGGCTCGGCGCCGGCCAACGACGGCCCGGACCCGGAAGAAGCCAAGGCCCAGTTCAAGCAGCTCAAGAGCCTGCACGAAACCGCGGTTGCCACGCTCGAAAAACACGGCCGCGAACACGAGTCCACGGAAGCAGCGCTCAACGCGCTGGCCACGCACTTCATGCGTTTCAAGCTGGTGCCCAAGACCGCGGACGACCTTACCCTGCAGCTGCGCACCACGATGCTCGATATTCGCAGCATCGAACGCGAAATGCTGGCCATCTGCGTGACCGAGGCCGGCATGCCGCGGCGCGACTTCGTACGCCAGCTGCCGGATAACCTCACCAGCGAGGTCTGGCTCGACAAGCTGATCCGCGCCAAGCGTCGTTATTCGTCGACCATCGCCGGCCGCCGCGAAGATCTCGTCCGTGCCCAGGGCCGGATTCGCGAAATCGAGGCCGAGAACGGGCTCAACGTCAATCACATCAAGGAAATCAACCGCAAGATGTCGATTGGCGAGGCCAAGGCTCGTCGCGCGAAAAAGGAGATGGTCGAGGCCAACCTGCGCCTGGTGATTTCGATCGCCAAGAAGTACACCAATCGCGGGCTGCAGTTCCTGGACCTGATCCAGGAAGGCAACATCGGCCTGATGAAGGCGGTGGACAAGTTCGAATATCGCCGCGGCTACAAGTTCTCCACCTATGCCACCTGGTGGATTCGCCAGGCCATCACCCGTTCGATCGCCGATCAGGCGCGCACCATCCGTATTCCGGTGCACATGATCGAAACGATCAACAAGCTCAACCGCATCAGCCGGCAGATGCTGCAGGAAATGGGCCGCGAAGCCACGCCGGAAGAGCTGGCCGAGCGTATGGAAATGCCCGAGGACAAGGTGCGCAAGGTCCTCAAGATCGCCAAGGAACCGATCTCGATGGAAACGCCCATCGGCGACGACGAGGACTCGCACCTGGGCGATTTCATCGAGGAC
>DJIE01000130.1:0-134 GCA_002433465.1 Salinisphaera sp. UBA6602 | reverse complement strand
ACGATCAACAAGCTGGTCCGCACGGGCCGCCAGATGCTGCACGAGATCGGTCGCGAACCGACGCCCGAGGAACTGGCCGAGAAGCTGCAAATGCCGCTCGAAAAGGTCCGCAAGGTGATGAAGATCGCCAAGGA
>DJIE01000248.1:24087-29362 GCA_002433465.1 Salinisphaera sp. UBA6602 | reverse complement strand
CGCACGGCGAGCCGCCTGCACGAAATGAGTTCAAGCGAGTATCTCGGCGAGCCGCACCGCACCTGAGGCACGGCGCGGCCCGCCGGCTGATACGAATCAGCCGGGTTCGCGTCGCGCCAGCATCGAGGTCGACAATAAGCTCATCACCACCACATCGTCCTGATTACGCGTTTCGACCTCGAACTGCACCAGCCCCATTTCGGGGCGCGATTCGGACAGGCGCTTGCTGGCCACCGTGACCTGCGCGGTGAGCTGGTCGTCCGGGTAGACCGGCTTGCGCCAGCGCAGGTTTTCGAAGCCGGGCGAGCCGAGGCTGGCCAGCGGCTCGTCACGGCCGGTCATCATAAGCCGCATGGTCAGTGCCGCGGTATGCCAGCCGGAGGCGGCCAGGCGCCCGAAATAAGTCTTCGCCGCGCCCTCGTCGCTCAAATGAAACGGCTGCGGGTCATAGCGTTTGGCGAACGCGATCATCTCATCCGCGCTGGCGCTGGTCGGGCCCAGTTCCACCGTATCGCCTACATACAGATCTTCGTAATGAATCATGCCGACGCGTCCTCGGCTTCGCGCCGTGCGAACAAACCGTTCGAGGCGATATCGCAGACCACCTCGTCGTGCTGGTTGAGCACTTCGAAGCGGTTTTTCACCAGCCCCATCTCCGAGCGGCTTTCCAGCACGCGCTTGGATAGCGCTTGCTGACGTACCGACAGCGTATCGCCGGCATAGACCGGTTTGAGCCAGCGCACCTGATCCACGCCGGGCGAGCCCAGCGAGGCCGCGTCCAGCAACAGGTGATCCACCAGTAGCCGCATGAAGATCGAACAGGTCAGAAGCCCGGGCGCGGTCAGCGCGCCGTAGGGGCTGTCCTTGGCGGCTTCCGGATCGGTATGAAACGGCAGCGGATCGTAGGCCTTGGCGAATTCGATGATCTCGGCTTCGGTCACCTCATAGGCGCCGTAGCGTTCGGTCTCGCCGACCTCGAAGTCCTCCCAGTAACGCATACGCAATCTCTTGATGGATTATTGCGCAGCACTATACTGCGACGTGTTTGCCGCGCGCGGCTAGCACACGGCTTTCACCAGCGCGCTGCTCGATATATGCGCGCCGAACACGCCGCCTTCGCGCTCGATACCCGCGAGTGTGGCTTCGTGCAACGCGGGCGTGGCCGCACGACAGGCGTCCGAGATCAGCAGCACGTCATAGCCGCGATCGTTGGCCTCGCGCATGGTCGAAGAGACACAGACATCGGTGGTCACGCCGAGCAACCAGAGGTTGCGGATACCGTTGGCGCGCAGGATCTGGTCGAGGTCGGTGGCATGAAAGGCGCCGTTGCCGCATTTGTCGACCACGATCTCGTCGCCGACCGGCGCCATTTCGGCAACCGAGTCCCAGCCCGGCTCGCCGCGTACCAGCAGGCGCCCCAACGGGCCCGCGCTGCCAATCGGCGCGCCCATGGCCTGGGCCCGGGCACGCTTGGTTTCGTTGAGATCGGCCAGATCGGGGCGATGCCCTTCCCGGGTATGGATCACGCGCATGCCCAGCTCACGGGCCAGCATCAATACCTGCGCGGCGGGCGCGACCGCATCACGCAGCTCGCCCGCGTTCTCGCCCAGCGCGGCGAAATAGCCGTCCGGGTCGAGAAAATCGCGCTGCATGTCGATGACCAGCAGCGCGGTATCCACGGCGCACCAGTTGCCGCCCACCGGCCAGGCATACGGGCAGGCGTCGGCCAGCCTCGGCAGCGACCCACTCACGGCGCGCTCTGTTTGGCCGCCTCGGCGAGCCATGCACTGGGAAAACGCAGGCGCACGTTGTCGGCATTGCCGATGATATCGTCGTGCCCGTTTTCGATGCCGATAAAGTCGGCGCTCGGCAGCCCGTCGCCGAGCAAACCGTGCTTGAACGCGAACTCGGCGATACGCCGCTGCGTGGCGTCGAAATCCTCGCTCTGGATCAACTCGATGGCCTCGTCCGGGCTGAAGAAGTCGATGGTGGCGAGCTGGCTCTGCACGCTTTCGATATCGGTACTCAGCGTATCCGCGGCGATCGCCAGCAAGCGCTCGTGTTCGGGATGTGCCGGGTCGAGCGCGGCCGTGGCTTCAAACCAGGCGCCGGCCAGCGCGCGCGCGAACTCGGGATGTTCAGCCAGCTTGTCGGTCGGCGCGATCACCACGTCGACAATCTCGCCGTAGATATCCGACGAGTCGTACACCAGATGGGTATCGTCGTACTGATCGAGAATGGTGGTGAGCTGGGGTTTCCATGTCACCACGGCCTGGGCCGAGGCATCTTCCATGACTGCGCCGATATAGGCGTCCGAGGTGTTGATGACGGTCACGTCCGGCTCGGCGAGGCCGACCGAGTCCAGCGCGCGTGCCAGCAGATAGTGCGAACCGGACAAGGCCACGAGATTGATCTGCTGGCCTTTAAGATCGGTCAGCTGCGGGTCGTCGCCGCGCATGATCAGCCCGTCGCTGCCGGCCGAGGTGCTCAACGGCGCGATCACCGTCGTATCCATACCGGAGGACGCCGGGATGGTGAGCGCATCCAGCGACATGCAGATCACGGCATCGAACTGGCCCAGCGAAAACTGGGTGACCGCTTCGATGTAGTCATTGATCTGGACGGTTTCGATATGGATGTCGTAGCGATCCGCCCAGCGATCGAGCAGACCGGTCTGCTCGGCATAAACCAGCGGCACGGAACCGGCATAGATCGTCCATGCCACACGGTAGGTGGGCTCGGCGCGAGCCACGCTCGGCTGACAGAAGATGGCGAGAAGCACGCCCAGCACGATGAAACGGCGCATGGATTCAGTCCGGTTTTCGAGGGTGCGTTTCACGTTAGCGCGCACGCCCAGCGGCTTACATGACGCGTTCCGCAGGTTCACGTGTATCGGCCCCGCGTTCGCATAGAAGGGCCAGAAATTCGGTGACGACGGCACGCGAAGTGCTGTCGCGATGGATCGCGGCCTTTAGGGTCGAGCGGCGCGCATAACGGGCCGGATCGATGCGGCACAATGTGCCGCTTTCGACCCACGGCTGGGCATAGTGGGTCGGCATGAAGCCGACGTACTGGCCGGACAGGATCAGCGCCAGCAGCGCTTCCAGATTGCTCGCGTGGCTGACTCGGGTACGGATATCGAGGCCGAGCAATGCTCGCTCGGCGTCGTCCAGAAAACTGCGTGAGGCAAAGCGCGCGGTCGCCAGCACCTCGGCCAGCGCAGGTGCATCGTCGCCGATCGCGCAGGCGGGGTGCCGCGCCGCCGCATAGAGATAATCGGTTTCGCGGTAGAGCGGCGTGTATTCGAGCAGATCATGCGGTGACTCGAATACGCCCAGCGCCAGATCGATGCGCTTGTCGAGAAGCTGCTTCTCCATGGCCTGGGGCGCGAGTACGTTCAGGCTGTAGTCGATATCGCGACCCGCCTGCGGCTGCATGAAATCCCGTAGCGTGGCCACTAGCGGGCACTGGTTATCGGCGACTATGTTGTCGATGATCGCCAGGCGCAGCGTGCCACCGCCAATGCCGCGCACGCTGTCGACGGTCTGTTCGAAGCCGCGGAGCGACATGAACAGTTCCCTCGCCCGGGCGTGTACCGCCCGGCCCTCGGGCGTGAGGGCAAAGCCTTGCCGCCCTCGTTCACACAGGCGAAGCTGCAGACGTTCTTCGAGCTGGGTGAGCGCTCGACTGATCGTCGATGCATCCTTGTTGAGCACGCCCTGCGCGTTGGCAATGCCGTTGGCCTGAACGATGGCGAAGAAAACGCGCAGCCGTTCCAGATCGCCGCTGTTGAGATTCATCGATTGCGTGGTTCGACATGGGGTTTGCCGCTACATGCCAAGGCCGTGCCAGTTGTTCAGCCGGTCGACGAAACAACACTCTCTGGCACGTTCAAGCCGCGCGTACTGCTGCGTTCGGCGCCGGCGAAATCCGTGCCCTGTATCAGCGCGCCGGTGAAATCGGCCTCGGCCATCGTCGCGTCGGCGAACGTTGCGTCGCTCAGATCGGCCTGAGTGAAATCCGCCGCCGCTAGCCGCGCGCCACTCAGCTGCGTTTGCCTGAGCGTCGCTCCCGACACATTGGCGTTGGAAAGATCCGCACCGGCCAACCAGGCGTGGTCGAGGTTGGTGCCGATGAGGCTGGCGCCTTCGAGGCACGTATTTTCCAGCCGTGCCTCGCTTAGATTCGCACCCGCCAGGTTGGCGCCCGACAGATCCATGCCGGACAGATCGAGATAGCGCAAATCATGACCGGAAAAATCGGCCGGCTGTTCCGGCGTGGCGGCATCCAGCTCGGCCTGCACCTCATCGACGGTCAGATCGCCGGCCATTACGCCGCCGGCATGGCCGATCGCGAGCGCGGCGGAAACCAATACGGACAACAGACGCTTATTCATAGCCATACCCCTTCTTCATTCCGAATCGAGCGTTACGCATTGCGCAGACAATCGACTTGCTCCGAGCGTACGCTTGAGAACGTATGGCAGCTGAACGGGTCGCCGTGTTCCGCCGCCGGCCGATCAAAACCCCGTTTCACGCGGGCTCGCACGCCGCCCTGCCACCGCGGGCATTTCCAGA
Organism: Salinisphaera sp. UBA6602; assembly: GCA_002433465.1. Lineage (GTDB taxonomy): Bacteria > Pseudomonadota > Gammaproteobacteria > Nevskiales > Salinisphaeraceae > Salinisphaera. The sequence continues at coordinate 24,785 of DJIE01000248.1, read as the reverse complement.
CTGGCGTTTCGGAATATCGGTATAGGCCAACGAAGATGGACGCTGCGACCGCGCCAATGCGATGCTCGTAGAGGCAAGTAGAACAACGCCGTATACCGGCGCCAACCTTTGTTAGAGGAGATCCCATGCAATCCACGATGATGGACCGTCCGCTGCTGCTCGACGATATTCTCGAGCGCGCGGGCACGCAGTTCGGCGATGTCGAAATCGTCACCCACCAGCCGGACAAGAGCCTGCACCGCTACACCTATGCCGACATGGTCAAGCGCGCCAAGCAGCTCGCCCAGGCGCTGATCGAGTCCGGCATCAAGAACGGCGATCGCGTGGCGACCTTTTCGTGGAACACTTACGCGCATCTGGAAGCCTATTTCGGTATCCCGATCACCGGCGCGGTACTGCATACGCTCAATCTGCGCCTGCCGCCGGACGACGTGGCCTGGATCGTCAACCACGCCGAAGACCGCATCCTGATCATCGACGACGTGCTGCTGCCGCTCTACGAGAAGTTCGCCGACCAGGTGAATTTCGAAAAGATCATCGTCGTACCGCTGGCCGGCAAGCCGGTACCGGACGGCATGATCGGCTACGACGACTTCCTGGCCTCGGCCCAGGGCGAATTCGAGTATCCGGAAAAGAGCGAATACGACGCCTGCGGCATGTGCTACACCTCGGGCACCACCGGCAAGCCCAAGGGCGTG
>DJIE01000248.1:6848-23782 GCA_002433465.1 Salinisphaera sp. UBA6602 | reverse complement strand
CACCGGCAAGCCCAAGGGCGTGGTCTATTCGCATCGATCGAGCGTGTTGCACGCCATGGCTTCGGCCACCCCGGACACGCTGAACCTGTCGTACAACGACGTGATTCTGCCGGTTGTGCCGATGTTCCACGTCAACGCCTGGGGCCTGCCCTATGTATCGACGCTGACCGGCGCCAAGCAGGTCTTCCCGGGCCCGCATATGGACGCAGAAAGCCTGCTCAATGTGTATGAATCCGAACAGGTGAACGTGACCGCCGGCGTGCCCACGATCTGGATGGGCATCATCAACGCCCTGGACGCCGAACCGAACCGCTGGAAGCTGCATCCGGAAATGCGCATGACGGTGGGCGGCTCGGCGGTGCCGGAAGCCATGATCCGGCGCTTCGACAAGTACGGGCTGACCGTGATCCAGGCCTGGGGCATGACCGAAACCTCGCCCCTGGCCTCTGCGGCACGCCTGAAACCCAAGGTGCAGAAGCGCTCGGAAGACGAGCAGTACGCGATCCGCGCCACCGCGGGTGCGCCGGTACCGTTCGTGGATACCCGCATCGTGGGCGATGAAGGCCAGCCGCTGCCCTGGAACGGCAAGGAAATGGGCGAGATTCAGGTTCGCGGCCCCTGGATCACGGGCAGCTACTATCGACTGGAAAACAGCGAAGACAAGTTCACCCCCGATGGCTGGCTGCGTACCGGCGATATCGCCACCATCGACGAAGACGGCTATATCAACATCACCGACCGCACCAAGGACGTGATCAAGTCCGGCGGCGAGTGGATATCCTCGGTGCAGCTGGAAAACGCCATCATGGGGCATGAAGACGTGGCCGAGGCCGCGGTCGTTGCCCAGCCCGACGAGAAATGGGGCGAACGCCCGCTGGCGGCGGTCGTGCTGCGCGAAGGCCGCGAGCTGTCGTCCGAGGATCTGGCCAACTTCCTGCGCGAACGCATGGAAAAGTGGATGGTCCCGGAAAACTATGTTTTCGTTGACGAGATTCCGCGCACCTCGACCGGCAAGTTCAGCAAGCTGGACCTGCGCCGGCAGCTGCTCCAGAACAGCTGATCGACGACGCTTGCCGTATTGAGCCCGGCCTGCATCGCAGGTCGGGCTTTTTCGTTTGCTGCGGCGCTACGCCGGCCCCCGCGCTCGCTCACTGGATACGCGGCGGTTGACCTGCAACCGGTAACAGCCGAACGTGTCCCAGGATTTTCCACCGTGGCTTTCGGAGCTTTCGCTGCATGCGCGTATTCACCAACCCGGTCGGTTCCGGTTCACTCTGGTTCGACAACCTCACCACCGCCGAAGGCACCCCGGTCGCCTACGACCCGCAGGCACGCGCCTTCGTGCCGATGCCGCCCTTCTGTATCAACCGCGAGGTGATCGGCTGCAACTGGATCGCCCCGGAACAGGGGGCCTTTTGTCGCTCCTGTGCCATGACCGCGCTCGCGCCGGATCCGGCCATCGACGGCGCAATGGCAAACTGGGCCGAAACCGAGGCCGCCAAACGCTGGGCGCTGGATAATCTCGGGCGCTGGCACTGGTTCCGCCCGGAAGACCCCGGCACACGCCCGGTATTCCACATGCTCGCCGAAGACACGGCGCCGGTGCCCATGGGCCATGCCCAGGGTGTGGTCACCATCAGCGTGACCGAGGCCGACCCGGTGGTACGGGCCACCCGCAGCCAGGCGCTCCAGGAACGCTATCGCACCATGATCGGCCATATGCGCCACGAGATCGCACACATGCTGTGGTGGCGGCTGAGCCTGCGCGATGACTTCCTGGATGCATTTCGCGACATGTTCGGCGACGAACGCGCCGATTACCCCGCCGCGCTGCAACGCCATTACGAAAACGGCCCGCCACCGGACTGGTCGCTGCGTTTTCTGACCACCTATGCCTCTGCGCATCCGCACGAGGACTGGGCCGAAACCGTGGCCCATCTGCTGCATCTGACCGATATCACCGACAGCTTCGTGGCTGCGGGACTCTCGTCGCCGGATCTGCCCGACCGCGGCTGGGATCCGTACGCAGAGCCGGATTCCGAGCGGCTGATTCATATCGCGGCCTCGCTTGCCATTGGCGTAAACCACATCAACCGCTCCATGGGGCTAGCGGATCTGTATCCGTTCGCGCTGTCGGAGGCGGCACGGCGCAAGCTCACCTTCGTGCACGACTGGCTGCGTCGGGGTGCCCAGGGACTGTAAGCCATACCTGAATGACGGCGTGCCGGGTCGCCCGCGACACAACCGCTACACGCGTTATTGACTCATTCGATAATCCGTATATGCTATTTTTCGTATATACGGATTATCGAATGTAATGGCTGCGCAAACCGAACGAGTGGCGAACGAACCGGTCGCCCACGAAATATTTCAGGCACTGGCCGACGACACACGGCTGCGCTGCCTGATGCTGCTGTCGACGCACGGCGAGCTGTGCGTATGTGAGCTGGTGCATGCGCTCGAGTTGTCCCAGCCCAAGATCTCGCGCCACCTGAAACTGCTGCGCGATGCCGGCGTGCTCGCCGATCGCCGCGAGCGCATCTGGGTGTATTACCGCATCCGTGAACAGCTACCGGCCTGGATCGGCGATGTGATCAACAGCACATGGCAGGCCAACGCCCAGCGCGAACCCTTCATCAGCGATACACAACGCCTGGCCACCATGGCCGATCGCCCCGGCGATCGCTGCCCCGGCTGATCGGAAATCATTACGCATGAATATTCTTTACGTATGCACCGGCAATAGCTGTCGCTCGCAGATGGCCGAAGGCTGGACCCGACACCTGGGCGGCGAACGCGTGGCCGTGCGCTCGGCCGGCCTCGAAGCCCACGGGCTGAATCCGAACGCCGTGGCGGCCATGCAGGCGGCCGGCGTCGATATTTCGGCCCAGCCGTCCTCGATTCTGGCGGATGCGGATATCGACTGGGCGGATATCGTGGTCACCGTCTGCGGCCATGCCGACGAGCACTGCCCGCTCATGCCCGCCGGTACGCGCAAGCTGCACTGGGCGTTTGACGACCCGGCCCGTGCCGAGGGCGGCCCCGAACAGATCACGCATGTCTTCGCCACGACACGCGACGCGATTCGCGAACGCGTCGAGGCCTTGCTGGCTGAACTGCCAACCGACTGACTTGCCGCCCAAACCCGCCTGCGAAATGCTCATGGCCTCCGGCATGAGCGAAGTGCCTGCCCAACCGCCGTTTCTTGCATGACAATTCTCGCCATTCTCATCTTTGTCGCCACGCTCACACTGGTGATCTGGCAACCGCGCGGGCTGGGCATCGGCTGGAGTGCATCGGCCGGCGCGTTGGTTGCGCTGGCCACCGGCGTGGTGGATATCGGCGATATCGCCACGGTCTGGGGCATCGTCTGGAATGCGACGTTCACCTTCGTCGCCATCATCCTGATCAGCCTGGTACTCGACGAAGCCGGTTTCTTTGAATGGGCCGCGCTGCATGTGGCGCGCCGCGGCGGCGGGCGCGGGCCGCGACTGCTGGTCCTGGTCATGCTGCTGGGCGCGCTGGTTTCGGCGGTGTTCGCCAACGACGGGGCCGCGCTCATCCTCACCCCGATCGTGTTCGAAATGCTTTTGGCACTGGGGTTTTCTGCCGGGGCGACGCTGGCTTTCGTGATGGCCGCGGGCTTTATTGCCGATACCGCCAGCCTGCCGCTGGTCATTTCCAACCTGGTCAATATCGTCTCGGCGGATTTCTTCGGCCTGGGCTTTGGCAGCTATGCCGCGGTCATGGCGCCGGTATATATCGTGTCCGTGGTCGTTTCCATTGCGATCGTGTACGCCTATTTCCGTCGCGAAATTCCGGCGCGCTTCGACCCCGGCCAGCTGCGTGAGCCGCGCGACGCCATCAAGGACCTGGCCGTTTTCAAGGCCGGTTGGTGGGTGCTCGGCCTGCTGCTGGCGGGCCTGTTCGTTGCCGAACTGGTCGGCATACCGGTCTGCGTGGTCGCGGGTATCGGCGCGGCCGTACTGCTCGCTATCGCCCAGCGCGGACCGGTGGTGGACAACATGAAAGTCGTTCGCGGTGCGCCCTGGGATATCGTCGTGTTCTCGCTGGGCATGTATCTGGTGGTCTATGGGCTGCAGAACGTCGGGCTGACCGCCTATCTGGCGGGTTTGCTGAACGCCCTCGGCGAGCAATCGCTTTGGGTCGCCACCGTGGGCACCGGCTTTCTGGCCGCCTTCCTGTCGTCGGCGATGAACAATATGCCCACCGTGCTGGTGGTCGCGCTGTCGATCGACGCCAGCCATGTCTCCGGGCTGGCCCAAGAGGCGATGATCTATGCCAACGTCGTAGGCAGCGACCTGGGGCCCAAGATCACCCCGATCGGCAGCCTGGCGACGCTACTCTGGCTGCACGTGCTCTCCCGCAAAGGGCTGACCATCGGCTGGGGCCAGTATTTCCGGATCGGCATCGTGCTTACCCTGCCGGTTTTGCTGGTAACCCTCACCGCGCTGGCCGGCTGGCTGGCGCTCATCGGCCGCTGATTTCGCCTTGGAAGCTCTGCCATGAATGACGATGCCCTGAACGATCTGCCGAATGTCGCCCGCGAACATCTCACCCTGGGCGCGCGCCTGCCAAGCCCGGCGCCGCGCATCCTGCTGCTGTACGGCTCGCTGCGCGAACGCTCCTACAGCCGTTTTCTGACCGAGGAAGCCGCACGCCTGCTGCAGGCGTTCGGCGCCGAGACGCGGATATTCGACCCGCGCGGCCTGCCCCTGCCCGACGAGACCGATGCCGAGCACCCGAAGGTGGCCGAGCTGCGCGAGCTGTCGTTCTGGTCGCAAGGCCAGGTGTGGTGCAGCCCGGAACGCCACGGCAATATCACCGGCGTGTTCAAAAGCCAGATCGACTGGCTGCCGCTATCGATCGGCGGCCAGCGCCCCACCCAGGGCCGTACCCTTGCGGTGATGCAGGTCTGCGGCGGCTCGCAGTCGTTCAACGTGGTCAACAACCTGCGCATACTCGGGCGCTGGATGCGCATGGTCACCATTCCCAACCAGTCGTCGGTGCCCAAGGCCTTCAACGAATTCGACGAGGCCGGACGCATGAAGGCCTCGCCGTTCTACGACCGCGTGGTCGACGTCATGGAAGAACTGATCAAGTGCACCCTGCTGCTGCGCGACCACAACGACTACCTCACCGACCGCTATTCCGAACGGGTGGAAAGCCCCGAAGCGCTTTCGAAGCGGGTCAACCAGCCTTCGCTCTGAGCGCGCGCACTGCCAACGCGCCGGTCAGGCTTCGTGGGCAGATCGATGCCGATCAGAACGCGTTGAGCGGAATCTTCAGATAGGCGGTCCCGTTGTCTTCCGGCTCGGGCAGCCGACCGCCCCGGATATTGATCTGCAGCGCGGCAAGCATGAGCGCTGGCAAAGGCAGCTCGGCGTCGCGACGATTGCGCAGTTGCACATAGGCGCGCTCGTCCATGTTCTGCAAATGCGGGTTGTTCGCACGCTGTTCGGCCACGGTGGACTGCCAGCGCGGCTCGCGCCCATCCGGCATGTAGTCGTGGCCGGTAAACAGGCGCGTATCGTCGGGCAGCGCGAGTATCTGCTCGATCGAGCGATAGAGCGTGGCCGCATCGCCGCCGGGGAAATCGGCACGGGCGGTGCCGAAATCGGGCATGAACAGGGTGTCGTGCACGAAGGCCGCGTCGCCCACCACATAGGTGATCGAGGCCAGCGTATGCCCGGGCGAGAACATCACTCGTGCGTCCATGCCGCCGATCTTGAAACGATCACCGTCGTCGAAGAGGCGATCCCACTGGCGACCGTCGGCGTAGAAATCGTCGCCGAAGTTGTAGATGTCTTTCCAGAGCTTCTGTACCTCGACCACCTGTCGGCCGATAGCACGGGGCGCATCGAAGCGTTGCTGTAGATAGATCGCAGCCGATAGATGGTCGGCATGGGGATGGGTGTCCAGAACCCAGTCGACCGTCAGCCCGCGGCGTCCGATGAACTCAATGATTTCATCAGCCGAGTCGGTTCGCGTACGTCCGGCGTTTTCGTCGTAGTCGAGCACCGGATCGATGATCGCACAGCGATCGGTGGCAGGGTCGATACAAACATATTGCACGCTAAAGGTTTTGTGATCGAAGAAACCGACTACCTCGGGTTGATCCATATCCATTGACAAGCTCGCTTCGCTGATAACATTCCGGCGCTTTAGAGCCGTTTTTAATAACTTAAAGTATTTAACTCATAACCAAACTGCAGGAATTGTAGCCCTGCATCACCCGCTCAGCAGAAGACTTCGCCATGATCGACGCCCCGAATGCCCCTGCCGCCCACCACCGCGTTCTCATAGCCGGCGGGGGCACCGCCGGTCTGTCGGTGGCCTCGGCGCTGCTACGTCGCTACCCCGAACTCGACGTCAGCGTGATCGAACCGAATACCGACCATTACTACCAGCCCGGCTGGACGCTGGTCGGCGGCGGCGACATGCCGCAACGACATACGCGCCGGGCCCAGGCGGACGTAATGCCCGAGGGCGCCCGCTGGATACAGGACACGATCACCGGCTTCGAGCCCGAGGCAAGCCGCGTCACGCTGGCCAGCGGTGCCCAGCACGGCTACGACGTCCTGGTGGTCGCGCTGGGCCTGCAGTTGAACTGGGATGCCATCGACGGGCTTGTCGAAACCCTGGGGCGCAACGGCGTCACCTCGAATTACCATTACGACTACGCCCCCTACACCCACGAGCTGGCCAGCACGCTCGCCGGCGGGCGCGCGCTGTTCACCCAGCCGGCCATGCCCATCAAATGCGCCGGCGCACCGCAGAAGGCGCTTTATCTCACCGCGGATACGCTGCGCCGGCGCCGGGTGAATGCCAGCGTCGAGTTCTACAATCAGGGCGCGAGCATGTTCGGGGTTCCGGTCTATGCCCGCGAACTGGACAAGGTGATCGCCGGCTACGGGGCGACGCCCTATTTCGGCCACGACCTGATCGCGGTGGACGGCGAGCGCCAGCAGGCGACGTTCAAAACCGCCGAGGGCGAGGTCACACGTGATTTCGACATGCTCCACGTGGTGCCGCCTCAGTCCGCGCCCGCAGTGATTCGCGACAGTTCACTCGCAGGCGCCGCCGGCTGGGTCAGCGTGGATCGCCACCGTCTGGCGCATACCGCCTACGACAACGTCTTCGCCCTGGGCGACTGCACCGATACGCCCAACGCCAAGACGATGGCCGCCGTACGCCGACAGGTACCCACGGTGGTCGACGGCGTGTTGAACGCGCTCGAACTCGGCGGCAAAGCGCCGTTGTACGACGGCTATGGCGCCTGTCCGCTCACGGTCGAACACGGGCGCGTGCTGCTGGCGGAATTTCGCTACGACCAGGAAGTGGTATCCAGCTTTCCGCTCGACCCGCGCCAGCCGCGGCGCCTGCACTGGCTATTCAAGCGCCACGTCTTCCCTATGATGTACTGGCAAATGATGCTGCGCGGCCACGACTGGCGCCGGCCGCATCCGCGGTCACTGCCCGAACTCAGCCAGTAGCGCCTGAATCGATACAGGGCGCCGCGTGCCGGCCGATGCCTCGTGCCGGCACGCGCCCGCCCGGTTTAGAGATGGCGCTGGGCGTCGACGCTGTCGATGGCGTCCGGGCCGCCCTCGACCATGGCCGCATAGCCGCGCGCCTTGGGCAGGATCTGGCGTACATAGAAACGGGCACAGGCCTGACGGGCTTCGTAGAAGTCGGGCTCGTCGGTGCCGTTATCCAGCGCCTTCTTCGCCACGTCCGAGATACGCGCGGCATACCAACCGCCGAACACCGTGCCGCAGAGCATGAGGTAGTTGAAGGCATTGGCCATGGCCGCATCGCGCCCGGCTTCAAGCAGAGTGTTGGTCGCGGTTTCAAGCAGGTCCAGGGCATCGGACAAGGCCGGATGCTCGTTCGCGCCCTCGGCGCTGCCGTCAGCGGTGGCGCGGATATCGGCGATGAGCGCACGCATGCCGCGGCCTTCGTCGCGAATAAGCTTGCGCCCGACCAGGTCGATGGCCTGAATACCGTTGGTGCCCTCGTAGATGGGCGCGATACGCGCATCGCGCAGGTACTGGGCGGCGCCGGTTTCTTCTACGAAGCCCATGCCGCCGTGCACCTGGATACCGGTATTGGCGATATCCACGCCCAGTTCCGTGCCCCAGGCCTTGACCACGGGAATCATCACGTCCGCCCGGGCCTGGGCGGCGGCGCGCTCGTCGTCGTTGTCGCTGCGCTCCGCGATATCCAGGGCGCTGGCCGAGTCCAGGCACATCGCACGCAGCACGTCGGTCTGGGCACGCATGGACAGCAGCATGCGCTTGACGTCGCCGTGTTCGGCGATGGCACGCCCGCCCTGCTGGCGATCCCGGGCATAGGCCAGCGCGCGCTGGTAGGCGCGATCGGCGATGCCCAGGCCCTGTACGCCCATGGCATGACGCGCGGCGTTCATCATCGTGAACATATGCGCCAGGCCCTTGTTCTCTTCGCCGACGAGATAGCCGAGCGCGCCTTTGCCCTCTTCGCCGAAGGTCATGGTGCAGGTCGGGCAGGCATGAATGCCAAGCTTGTGCTCGACCGAGGCACAGCGCATGTCGTTGCGCTCGCCGGGGTTGCCGTTCTCGTCGAGAATGTATTTCGGCACCAGAAACAGCGAGATGCCTTTCACCCCGGCGGGCGCGTCGGGCAGCCGCGCGAGCACGAAATGGATGATGTTGTCGGCCATGTCGTGCTCGCCCCAGGTGATATAGATCTTCTGGCCGAACAGCCGATAGGCGTCACCGTCGGCTTGCGCCTTGCTGCGCACCTGGGCCAGATCGGAACCGGCCTGGGGCTCGGTCAGATCCATGCAGCCGGTCCACTCGCCGGTCACGAGCTTGTCGAGATAGGTCTGCTTGAGTTCGTCGTTGCCGTGGTTTTCCAGCGCTTCGACCGCGCTTGCGGTGAGCAGCGGGCACAGGGCGAACGACATGTTTGCGGCGTTCCACATTTCCATGGCCGCAGCCCCCAGCACCCGCGGCATGCCCATGCCGCCGTGATCGGCCGAGCCGGTCAGCCCGTTCCAGCCGCCTTCGACATACTGGCTGTAAGCCGCAGCAAAGCCCTCGGCCGCAGCGATGCCGTCTTCGCTCCAGTGGACACCTTCCCTGTCACCCGGCCAGTTGAGCGGCGAGAGTACGTCGGAGGCGAAGCGCGCGGCCTCGTCGAGCACCGCCGAGATGGTTTCCGGCTCGTAGTCGTCGTAACCGGGCAGGTTGCGGATGCGCTGGTCGTCCAGTACTTCGTTGAGCACGAAGAGCATGTCGCGGGTGGGTGCACGGTATTCGGCCATAGTGAGTCTCGCGGTTGAAACGAAGAAGACGACCCGCCGGCCGTCGACCAAAGCCGGCATTTTAGGGGAAAGCGCCGTTACGGGCAGCCTGTCGCAGGCGATATGACGGCGCCGCCCGCCATACGACTTGATGCGAGCCGGTCGGTTTGCGCTAAGCTATACGTATTCGAACCTGGGTTCGAGGCACGATCGGGGATCAAGACAAAGCGCGCGTCGAGCGCGTGTTCGGCTGTGCGGCTATCCATATCGCTCAGCGTGTCGCTACCAGTATCCTTGCCCGCCGGTTATCGGCGGCTTCGCCATGAGGCCGTGCCTTGCCCCGTAAACGAACCATCGCGCTGTCGCTTGCCCTTGCGCTGCTGCTGTATTTCACCCTGATCGCCGGTATCGACGCCGAGCGCACCTTCGCGGCCATGCACAAGCTGGCGGCGCACTGGTGGCTGGCGATTCTCGCCTTGTCGCTGTTCAACTATGCCCTGCGCTTCGCGCGCTGGCACGGCTATCTGTACTGGCTGGGCGACCGCGTAGGGCTTTGGCGCGACGCCTTCATCTATATCGCCGGCTTCGCGCTGACCACCACGCCCGGCAAGGCCGGCGAAGGCATGCGCTCGGTCTATCTGGTGCGTCACGGCGTGTCCTACGCCCACAGCCTGGCGGCCTTCTTTGCCGAGCGTTTCATCGATCTGCTGGCGATTGCGCTGCTGTCCACGCTGGTGCTGATCGCCTTTTCCAACTACATCTGGTGGGTCGTCGTGCCCCTGGCCGGACTGGCCGCGCTGCTGATAGCGATTCGACAGCGCCGGCTGCTCGTCTACATGCAACGGCGCACCGCCAACCCCGAGGGCAAGCTGCAGAACCTGCTGCACGGCGCGGTGTCGGCCTGGGATCAGGCCTTTGCCCTGCTCGGGCATAAACCACTCTATGTCGGGCTTTTGATCGGCCTGGTGGCCTGGGCCGCGGAAGGCGTGTCGCTGTACGTCATCGCCCATGGGCTGGATATCGAGCTGGCGTTCTTTACCGCCATCGGCATCTATGCCGTGAGCATGCTGGTGGGCGCGCTGTCGTTCATCCCCGGCGGGCTGGGCAGCACCGAGGCGGTGATGGTGCTGCTGCTCAAACTCTCCGGCGTCGATGCGACCACCGCACTGGCGATTACGCTGATCGCGCGGGTGGCCACGCTCTGGTTTGCGGTCCTGCTCGGGCTGATCAGCCTGGCCGCGATCGAACTCGACCGCCGTCGTGCGGTCTTGCCTAGCTAACCGACGCACAAAGCGCTCCATTTTTAACAGGGTCTTTCGAATGAGTTCGCAGGCTTTTTCCGAATCAGCGGCCGAAACACAGATTGCCGATATCCCGCTGGTGGTCGATATCGACGGTACGCTGGTGCATTCCGACTTGCTGGTGGAATCGGCGTTCGTGCTGGCCAAAAGCTCGCCGCAAAGCCTGGTCAGGCTGCCCGGATGGCTGCGCGCCGGCCGTGCCACGCTCAAGGCAGAAATCGCCGATCGCGCCGATCTCGGCATCGAACATCTGCCCTACAACGAAACCCTGATCGCCTATCTGAAGGAAGAGAAAGCCAAAGGCCGGCAATTGATCCTGGCGACCGCGGCGAACGAGAAATACGCCCATCAGGTGGCCGACCATCTGCAGCTGTTCGACGTGGTGCTCGCCAGCGATGCCCGCACCAATCTATCCGGCAAGGACAAGCTGGCGGCCATCCAGGCCGAAGTCGGCAACAAGCCGTTCGACTATGCCGGCGATCACGAAGTCGATAACGCCATCTGGGCCCATGCCCGCCAGGCGGTGCTGGTCAACGCCAGCGACAAGCTCGAGCGCAGCGCGAATGCCGCCTACGACGTCGGCGCGAGCTTTCCACCGGAAAAGACCAGCTGGCGGACCTGGACCAAGGCCCTGCGCGTGCATCAGTGGGCCAAGAACGTGCTGATCTTCGTACCGCTACTGGCGGCACATCAGTATGCAGACGCGACCATGGTCGGCATGGCGGTGCTGGCTTTCATTGCCTACAGCCTGCTCGCCTCGAGCGTCTATATCCTCAACGATCTGGTCGATCTCGGCGACGATCGCCAGCACCCGCGCAAGCGCGAGCGCCCGTTTGCCTCAGGGCGTATTCCCATCGCACAGGGGGTGATGGCGATTCCCGTATTGCTTGGCGCTGCGGTGGTCATAGCTGCGTTTCTGCCGCCGTTCTTCTGGCTGGTGCTCGGCTGCTACTACCTGGTCACCCTGGCCTATTCGCTCGGCCTGAAACAGCTGGCGCTCATCGACGTGCTGACCCTGGCCGCCCTGTATACGCTGCGCATCATCGCCGGCGGCGCGGCCACCGGCATTCCCCTGTCGTTCTGGCTGCTGGCGCTGTCGATGTCCATATTCCTGAGCCTGGCCATGGCCAAGCGCTGTACCGAGCTGCTGGTGATGGAAAAACACAGCGGCGATGCGCCGCTCGGGCGCGGCTATATCGCCGACGATCTGCCGCCGCTGCGTAGCCTGGGCACGGCCGCCGGCTACACCGCGGTGGTCATCCTGGCGCTGTATATCAACAGCCCCGATATCACCGATCACTATGCGCACCCGGCGCGTATCTGGCTGCTGTGCCCGGTGGTGCTGTACTGGATCAGCCGGATCTGGCTCAAGACTCTGCGCGGGCAGATGCACGACGACCCGATCGTATTCGCCGCCAAGGACAACGGCAGCCGTGTGTGCGTACTGCTGGGCGCGCTGATCATGTTCTCGGCGATCTGATGAACTTATAGGCTAGCGACATGACCGCATCGAGCCATCCATCCTGGGGTCGCTACCCGGCCAGCCGCCCGGCACAGGTCCAGCGGCCGGGCGCGCGCCCGTCTGTGCTGCCGGCCACGGATACGCCGTTGCTGGCCTACGGCAACGGTCGCAGCTACGGCGACAGCTGTCTGAACAACGACGGCACGCTGCTGGATATGGGCAGCCTCGACCGTTTCATCGCCTTCGATCCGGCCACGGGCGTCATCGAATGCGAGGCGGGCGTGCTGCTCGCCGATATTCTCGAACTGGTGGTCCCGCAGGGCTGGTTTCTACCGGTTACGCCGGGCACCCAGTTCGTCTCGGTGGGCGGCGCGATCGCCAACGACGTGCACGGCAAGAATCATCACGTGGCCGGTACCTTCGGCTGCCATGTGCGCGAACTGGAACTGTTGCGCTCCGATGGCAGCACGCTTGTCTGCACGCCGGATGACAACCCCGAATGGTTCGCGGCCACCGTGGGCGGACTGGGCCTGACCGGCCTGCTCACCCGGGCCACGATCGCGCTCAAGCGGATCGAAGGCCCGTACATGGACGTGGACACGCTGCGCTTTTCGAACCTGGACGAATTCTTCGCGCTATCCGCGGCCTCGGATCGCGACTACGAATACACCGTGGCCTGGGTGGATTGCAGCGCGCGCGGCGCCAATCTCGGCCGTGGCTGGTTCATGCGCGCCAATCACAAGCCGGCGCTCGGCCAGCAGCCGGACCCGCGCAAACGCGGCGGACCGACGTTTCCCTTCGTCACCCCGGTGTCGATGATCAATCCGCTGACCCTGCGTCCGCTCAATACGCTCTACTTCCGGCGCAAGTTCAAGGCGCGCAGCCGCGATACGCAGCACTACCAGCCGTATTTCTATCCGCTCGACGGCATCAAGCACTGGAACCGTGCCTACGGCCCGAACGGGTTTCTGCAGTACCAGTGCGTGGTTCCGCATGCGGATGCCCGCACCGCCGTGGCCGAACTGCTCGAACGTATCGCCGCCGCCGGTGCCGGGTCGTTCCTGTCGGTGCTCAAGGTGTTCGGCGATGTGCAGTCGCCGGGGCTGATGTCGTTTCCACGCCCCGGCGTGACCCTGGCGCTGGATTTCCCCAACCGCGGACGCGAGACGTTCGAACTGCTGGAGGCGCTCGACGATGTCGTACGCGCGGCCGGCGGGGCGGTGTATCCGGCCAAGGACGCGCGCATGAGCGCGGCCGCGTTCAGCGAGTATTTCCCCAATCTGGAACGCTTCCGGGGATTCGTCGACCCGGCGTTTTCCTCGAATTTCTGGCGACGCGTGACGTCGACAACAACGAGCCCTTCATGAGAAAGATCCTGATCGTCGGCGCGACCTCGACCATCGCCGAACAGACCGCCCGTCGTTTTGCCGCCAGCGGCGATGCGCTGTTTCTGACCGGGCGCAACGAAGCCCGGCTGACCGCTATCGCCGACGACCTGAAAGTACGCGGCGCAGCCACCGTGGCCACGCAGGTGATGGACGCCGACGACCTGGCCGCCCATGCACCGATGATCGATGCCGCCGAGGCCGCGCTTGGCGGCCTGGATACGGTGCTGGTCGCCTATGGCACCCTGCCCGATCAGCAGGCCTGCGCGGCCGATCCCGCCGCCGCTGTTGCCGCCTGGCATACCAATGCGGTGAGCGTTGTTGCCCTGCTCACCGATATCGCCAATCGTTTCGAGCGCCAGGGCCACGGCACGATCGCCGCGATCTCCTCGGTGGCCGGCGATCGCGGCCGCGCCAGCAACTATGTCTATGGCAGCGCCAAGGCCGGCCTGAACGCGTTCATGGACGGCCTGCGCCATCGGCTGTTCAAGGCCGGTGTGCAGGTGGTGACCATTCGCCCGGGCATGGTCGACACACCCATGACGGCCGATTTCGACAAGGGCCCGTTGTTCGCCAGCCCGGAAAAGGTCGGCGGCGATATTCACCGGGCCATCGAGAAGGGCACGGCGGTGTGCTACACGCCGGGCTTCTGGCGTTTGATCATGACCATCATCACGGCGCTCCCCCGCGCGATCTTTCATCGAACCGGGCTATGAGTGGGCCCATGAAGAAAGACGCGTTTCATTACCCGTCGACCAAGCCGGCACTCTGGCTGGTCGGCCTGTATGCGCTGTCGCGGCTTTGCTTCTACGCGGCCGGCGTGCGCTTCGACCTGGAGCCGATCGCGACCTCCTGGCAGATCCTCGATCCGGTACTGCTACGCGAGAATCTGGCCGAAAGCCTGTTCTACATGCCGGGTCAGCCGCCGCTGTACAACCTCGTCATCGGACTCGTGCTCAAGCTCGGCGACGATCCGCTCACGCTCACCATCGCGTTTCGTACGCTCTATAGCGCCCTGGCCATCGCGAGCGTGCTGCTGCTGTATTCGCTGGTACGCAAGCTCACCGACAACGCAAAGCTGGCGTTCGGCGTGGCCGCGTTGTTCATGCTCACCCCGGCGCTCGTACTTTACGAAGCGATCCCCTATTACACGCTGATGATTCTGGCGCTGCTGGGCACCATCGCCTGGCTGTTTCATCTGTGCATGGAGCGCTTCACGTTCGTCCGGGCGCTGGTCATGTTCTTTGCCATGGCGGCGCTGATCTACACGCGCTCGATGTTTCAATGGCAGTGGTTCGTGGTGCTCGCCCTGTTCTGTGGCCTGGTACTGCCGGGCTATCGCAAGGCGGTGTTCGCGGCGGCGATCGTGCCGCTGGCGCTGGTGTTCGCGCTTTACGGCAAGAACGTCATGGTGACCGGTCATTTCGCCACGTCGGACTGGATGGGCATGAGCCTGTCCAAGCTCACCACGCTCGCCATCGACAAACCCGAACGCCAGCGTCTGGTCGAGGCCGGCGAACTCTCCGACATGGCGCTGATGGACTTTCCCTTCAACACGCCCGAGGCCTATGCCGACATCTTCGACGATGTGGCGCCCACCGGCATTACCGTGCTCGATCAAAGGCGCAAGTCCACCGGCCACGTGAACTACAACCACCTCGCCTATGCGGATGTATCCGAACAGGCGCTGGAAGACGCGATTGCCTCGGTACGCATCCACCCCGAGGTGTATCTGCGATCCATGGGCACGGCCTGGCTGATGTTCATGCGCCCCTCCAGCGACTACCCGTTCCTGAAGAACAACCGCGCCGCGATCGAGCCCTACAGCCGTGCGTTTTCGCTGCTGCTGGCCGGCCAGCCCGAGTACCCGGCCGAGCCGGAATTCGATCTCGAAACCGGCCAGATCGGTATCTTGATTGCCATCGGCTATACGCTGGCGGTGCTTTACGGGCTGTTCATCCTGCTGCGCTGCCTGCTGCGACGCAGGGTCAGCGCCGTGGATGCCACGCTGATCTTTCTGTGGCTGAACATCATGTACGTGAGCGTGATCGGCAACGCCTTCGAAGTGGACGAGAATCAGCGTTTTCGTTTTTCCGTGAACCCGTTCATCGCCGCCACGCTCGCGGTGATGGCCGCGCGGGCGCTGCACTGGCTGCGCGGCCGCGGGCGGCGGGAACAACCGGAACGGCTGTAGACGCTACAACGCGTCCCGGATACCAATGAAGACCGGCTTCAAGCGGTTATAGAGACCGGTGAATACGTCGCGGTAGAGGCGTTCATAGAGGGCGACCGCGCCCGGCTCGGGCTCGAAGCGCTCGCCCTCGTGCACCATCGCTCGCGCCGCGCTGGCATGATCGGCGTACCAGCCCAGGCCCACCGCGGCGTTGATCGCGGCCCCCAGGCCGCTGGTTTCATGCGTATGCGTGCGCTCGGCCGGTAATGCGAAGACGTTGGCCAGTATCTGCATGGCCTGATCGGACTGGGAACCGCCACCGGAAACCCGCAGCCGCGTGATCGGCGTGCGGCTGCGCTTTTCGATACGTTCGCGGCCTTCGCGCAGGGCAAACGCCAGGCCTTCGAGGATTGCCCGGTAGACATGGGCACGGCTGTGGGCATCGGTAAAGCCGATGATCGCACCGCGTGCCTCGGGCCCGGGTATGCGCACACCCGGCGACCAGGTCGGCAGCACGATGAGTCCGTCGCTGCCCGGCGCGATGGGCGCGATACGCTCGTCGAGCAGCGCCTCGGCGGCGCGCTGTTCGCGGGCGGCCGCATCGACGGTATCCGGCGCGAATTCCTGCTTGAACCACGACACCAGCCAGAAGCCACGATAAATCTGGATTTCATCGGTGAAATGGCCGGGCATGGCCGCCGGATAGGCCGGCACGAAGCGCGTGACCTCGCGATAGACGTCGCGACAGGTATTGATGGTCGCGGTGGTACCCAGCGATACGCAGGCCGTTTTAGGCGTAATGGCGCCGCAGCCAAGCACTTCGCAGGCCTTGTCGGCGCCCGCGCTGAACAGGGGCAGCCCGCGTGCAAGCCCCAGGGCCTCGGCCGCCGACGCGCTGAGCTCGCCGAGGGGTTCGCCCGGCTCGACCAGCTCGGGCAGCTGTTCTCGTTCGACGGCCACGGCCTGCCATTTCCAGTCGCGCGCGGCGGCCCAGCGTCGCCGCTTGTAGTCGAACGGC
The DNA here is from genome assembly GCA_002433465.1 of Salinisphaera sp. UBA6602. Taxonomy (GTDB): domain Bacteria; phylum Pseudomonadota; class Gammaproteobacteria; order Nevskiales; family Salinisphaeraceae; genus Salinisphaera. The sequence goes on along the minus strand of DJIE01000248.1, from coordinate 7,133 downwards.
AGATAGCCCACCTGCGCGCTTACGCTATCGCGCCATTCGCCGATCAGCCGGTGGACCAGATAACCCGACAACAAGACCGCCCGGCGCGTGCGCCGATGCGCTTCCGGTGCATGCGCCGCACGCCAGTTCGCCGGGGCGGCGCGCTGGAAGGCATCGATGGTGGCAGTCAGCCCCAGGCCGGCGAACAGCCCCCGCCACAGCCACGGCAGGGACGGGACATGCGCTGCGCGACGCTTGTCGAGCCAGGAGATGGCCGGGCCGATGGGCTCGTCGTCGGCGTCCACG
>DJIE01000248.1:2226-6552 GCA_002433465.1 Salinisphaera sp. UBA6602 | reverse complement strand
TGGCCGGGCCGATCGGCTCGTCGTCGGCGTCCACGAACACGCTGGTGGCACGTTGCGCCGTCAGTGCGAGGCCCGCAATCCGGCCGGCGAGCGCGGGATCGTTCGCATGCAGCTGCTGGCAGGCCGAGACCATGGCCTGCCAGAAAACGCGCGCATCCTGTTCGGCATGGCCTGGCTGCGGCGCGTGATAAGGCGGCTCGATCGGGATCTGGGCACGCGCATGCAGCCTGCCCTGACCGTCGAACACCAGCGCGCGCACGCTCTGGGTGCCGACATCAATGGCCAGCAGTCGGTCGCCATCGCTCATACCGGCGCGTGTACCCGGTGCCAATGGGCTCGATAGCGCTCGACTTCGTCGTTCCAGCGCGCCGCGTCCCAGCCGAGCGTATCGCGCACCAGCGGTTCCAGAGCGGGCAGTTCGGCCAACCCGCCCTGCTCGAGCAGCAGCCCGGCGCGCGTACGCCGCAGCAGCAGATCGTCCAGATGGGCGACTGCTTCGTGACTCAACGCAAACCGCAGCTCACGAAAACGATAGTCGGTGGTCCCGAGCGCGCGCGCGTCGTCGGCCCGTGCGAACATCCCGGCGAACGCTGGACCATGGCGCACGCCTCCGCGCGTCTGCGCGTCGGCGCCCACGGCATGGATAATCGGTGCCTTGTCGTTGCGCACGAAGCGCCGGCCGAGAGCCTGGCCGACCTGTTCGAGCACGTCGTTGGCGGTTACACGAAAGGTCGTCAGCTTGCCGCCGGTAACGGTAATCAGCCCCCGTTCGCGCTCGATCGAGGATTCGCGCGATTCCTGCGAGGCCGAGGCACCCGGCTCGCCGCGCACGATCGGCCGTACTCCGGCAAAACAGGACAGCGCATCGGCTGCCTGCATATTGCGGGCAGGAAAATAATGCCGGGCGGCAGCGATCAGATAATCGGACTCGGCCGCGCTCATGCGGGGCACCTCGTCCATCGGCTTCTCGTGATCGAGATCGGTGGTACCGAACACGGTCGCGCCCTGCCAGGGAATGGCGAAAAGCGGGCGGCGATCGTCCGGATGAAACAGCGTGATCGCCCGCCCGACCGGCAACACATGGAACGGGAATACGAAATGCGACCCGCGCAGCGGGCGCAGCTGGGCCGCACCTTCGACCTGGGCACGCAGCCGATCGCTCCAGGGCCCGGTGGCATTCACTACCACCGCGGCCCGTATATCGAAGCAGCGACCGGTTTCGCGATCGGCCACGCGGGCGCCGTTGACGGTATCGCCGTCGAAAAGCAGCTGCTCGGCCCGGACATAGTTGGCCGCCAGTACGCCGTGGCTGCGTGCTTCGATAAGTACGCGCAGGGTCAGCCGGACATCGTCGGTGAGCGCATCGCGATAGACGAAGCCGCCCTTCAGGCCATCGCGGTTGAGATAGGGCATATGGGCGCCGAACTCGGCCGGCTTCATGTAGTGCGAATAGCGCTTGCGCGCCATGAAGTCGTAGGCGCCCAGCGCGGCCTGCAGCGCCCAGCGCCCCGGCTTGTCGTGGGCATAGACCGGCAGCATGAAATCGAGCGGGGTGACCAGCCCCGGCAGGTCATGCATCAAGCGCTGGCGCTCCTGCACCGACTCACGGGTGAGCCGCCAGTCGCCGCTGGCCAGATAGCGCAGGCCGCCGTGTACGAGCTTCGACGACCAGCTCGAGGTGCCCGAGGCAAAGTCGTTCTGTTCGATCAGCGCGACGCGCAGGCCGGCACGCGCAGCCTGCAGCGCCACGCCGGCGCCGGTGATACCGCCGCCGACAATCAGCACGTCGAATGCCCGCTCGGCGGCCGCCTCGAACTGCGATCGCCAGTCTTGTGTCCACATACGCTAGGCCTGTTTCGCGATCAGTTTATGCGGGTTCATCATGCCCTGCGGATCCAGTTCGGCAAGGGCCGCGCGAATCAGGTCGATACCGGCCTCGCCCTTCTCGGCGGCCAGATACGGTGCATGATCGGTGCCAACGCCGTGCTGATGACTGATGGTGCCGCCGCAATCCACGATCGCCCTGCTCACCGCCTGCTTGAGCGCACGCCAACGGCCCATATCGGTGGCGTAATCCGCGCCGCGACGCCAGACCACCGTCATATAGATACTGCAGCCGCTGCCGTAGACGTGGGACAGATGCGCGAACGCCAGTGCCCGTTCGTCGAAGGCCTGCAGCGCCGTATGCGCGGCCTGCTGCATGGCGCTCATCGTGGTCGTGGCCTGGGACCAGGGCACCGCGGTTTCCATGGTGTCGACGGCAAAGCCGGCGTCCCAGAGACCGTTGCGCAGATAGGCGCCGGCGAAGCGATTCTTCGCCCAGATACGGCCCATCGCCCGACCGACGTGCACGCCACCAGCACGCCGGGCCAGCGCCAGCACATCGGCACGCAGCCGATATGCCTGACGACGATCGCCGGTCACCCCGATCATCATCAGCGCCGGGCGGTTACCGATGCCGCGCACGCCAAGATAGCGGCGCAGCCAGGCGATCGCCGAATCGTGGCCGGCGATACGCAGCTGGGTATCGGTTTCTTCTTCGTTGGAAACACGCAGCATCGAGACCGCCAGCCCGGACTGGGTAATCGTGCGCGCTGCCGTGAGTGCCGAGGGCCAGTCGGCAAAAAACACGGCATGAAACGCTTCACGTTCGGCCACGGGCATGATGTGCACTGCGGCTTCGGTGACGATACCCAGCCGGCCTTCGCTGCCCAGCACCAGCTGACGCAGATCCGGACCGGCCGACGAGGCCACCGCCCCGCCGACGTCCAAATCCGTCTTTGGACAGACCAGCCGTGCCCCGTTGAGCAGATTCTCGATACGGCCGTAGCGGCGCGACTGTTGCCCGGCAGAGCGCGTGACCACCCAGCCGCCCAGCGTGGAATAGTCGAACGATTGCGGGTAGTGGCCGAGCATGAAGCCGTGCGCGCGCAGCTGTGCTTCGAGCACCGGCCCGGCGGCCCCGGCGCCGATGCGTGCCGTTCGGTTGATGACGTCGATATCGAGCAGACGCGCATGCCGGCTCATGTCCACGCTCAGCACCGGACGCCCGTCGTCGACCACCTTCAGGTGACCAACCACGCTCGTACCGCCGCCGTAGGGAATGACCACGGCGCCGGCTTCGCGCGCGGCATCGACCACCGACCGGGTCTGTTCATGCGTTTCCGGACACGCCACCGCATCCGGAAACGGGCCGACATGACCATGACGAAGCGCGGCCCAGTCGGCAAAGCTCTGGCCGTGCGCATGGCGCAGCCGCGCCTCGGCCGAGCAGTCGAAGCCGGGAATACCTGCCAGGCGCGACTCGGGCACCTGGGCACAGGCATTGGCCAGGCTCTCGTCCGGCGGCACCTGCCCCCGCCCCAGCCGCGATTCGAGAAAAGCGCGGGCCGTGGTCGGCAGCTCCTTGGCAACGGTGTCGTCGCCCCATCCATTCCATCGCCTCATGCGAGTCGTGCCGGTTGTCGATCAATATGTCGAAAGTAGCTAAATTTCGCGTCAAAAAAATTGACTCTAAACGCAACCCGGCCACAATACGCATGGCGCAAACCCGGGAACATCGCATGCCAGCCACGGTCGCCGCATCGCTGATTCGCGCCCTGCTCGATTATCTGCAAGCCCAGGGGCTCGATCGCAGCCGGCTGCTTGAACACGTCGCACTCGAGCCGGCCGGGCTCGTATCGCCCCAACGCAGTATCGAGGCCGTTTATTACGAGCGGCTCCTGGCTGAGGGCATGGCACGACTGCACAACCCCCTGCTCGGACTCGAATTCGGCATGGCCGCCGAGCCTGCCCGCTGGGGCCGCCTGGGTTTTCTGCTGCGCCATTGCGCCACCCTCGGCGAGGCATTGTCCTATCAGGCGCGGTTTGCACACCTGGTCAACGCGATCGGCGAAGGACGTCTGCTGCAGCGCGCCAACGATGTGGTTATCGAATGGCATAGCAGCCGGCGCGTCATGCCGGCAGTGATCGAGGAAGCCTTTGCCGCCTGGTTGGGCTTCGCGCGCTGGGCACGAGGTGAAAACGAATCGCCGCAAAGCGTCGAGTTCAGCCATCGCGCCCAGGGCGATCCCGCGATTTATCGCCGATTCTTCAATTGCGAGGTACGCTTCGACCGTGACGCCTGCCGGATCTGCTTCGATCCAGCCCTGCTGGCTCTACCGCTGCGGCGGGGCGATTCCGAATTGACCGCCCATATACGCGCCGAGTTCGACCAGAGCCTGCGCCGGGCCGCCTCGCTCGACACCCTGCAGGCGCTCAACGCCTGGTTGCAGAAGCGTATCGGCTCGCCGCCGCCGACGCTCGGCGAAGCCGCCATCGCGCTGG
>DJIE01000248.1:0-1931 GCA_002433465.1 Salinisphaera sp. UBA6602 | reverse complement strand
CGACGCTTGGCGAAGCCGCCATCGCGCTGGCTCTCAACGAACGTACGCTTCAACACCGCCTGCAGCTTGAGAACACCACCTTCCGGCGCAGCCTTGACGAAGCCCGGCATACGCTTGCCCTGCGTCATATGGCCGACGCCGGGCTATGCATCGGCGATATCAGCCACCGGCTCGGATTTTCCGAACAAAGCGCCTTCCAGCGAGCGTTCAAACGCTGGACGGGCATCACGCCGCTCGCCTGGCGACGCCGCCACTGTAGGCGCAGCGCGCCGGCCTACGCCGACGGCTGATACAGGCATTATCGAACCCATCACGGCCCCCATAACGGCAACGCATGGACCGTGCCCAGAGGCCCAGCCAGCAGCGCCAAACACAGCCCGCCATACAGATATGCCGAATGCCGCCCGTGCTGCACATAAAACTTGCCGTCGAGCAGGCGCGTGGTCACGACGACGAGCGCCAGGATCGCGATCAGCCCGGCCCATCTTGCGTAGTCGATACCAAAGCAAAACAGCGGGACAACCGCCAGCGGCGACAACAGGAACGGATCGGGCCGACGGTCGTTCGTGTACGACAGGCCAACAAGCGCAGCTGCCGTCACCAGCACCATGCCGGCCATGGCGACCAGCTCCAACGCACCGAACAACCCCTGCCCCAGCCGGGCGACCACGTATTCGGGATTTTCCAGCCCGCTGCGCAGCCAGACGTTGAGCGCGTTGTGGTTCGGATTGGCCAGACGCGGCTCGAGGCTTTCGATCAGGCGCGCGCGACCCGTTTCGTAGCGACCGATCAGGGCGATCGTGGCCAGCGTCGTCAGCGCGGCCACAATCGGCAGCGCCAGCCGCCGGCAGGCGATGGTTGCCGAAGTGGCGCGATACCGCACCCAGCCGTAGGCCAGCACCGGGGTCAGGCCATAGAAGAGATAGGCCTCGTGAATCAGAAGGCCGAACACGCTGACCAGCGCCAGCCAGATAACGCGGTTTCGATAGACCAGCCACAGACTCACCGCGAGCAGCAGCAGATTGAGCTGATCCAGGCGGGCGAAGTCGTAGCCGAAATTCAGGAATGTCCACGGCGCGGCGATCCATAGCATGGCCAGCAGTCGCAACGAATCACCGCTCATGCGCCTGCGCAGGACATGGAGTACGGCGGTCACGAGCGCGGCCAGAGCGGCGATGACCGCCCAGCCGAAGACGACAATCGCGTTCGTGCGCGCAGCTTCCGGCACGGCCTGAAACAGCGTGCCCACGAGGGCCCGCCTGACAAAGCCATGGTCGAGATAGTTGATCTCGAAATGCAGAGCGTTGAAGCTGCTCAAGCCGATCGGCGACGGCCACAGCAGATACTGGACACCAAAGCCGGCCGCAGCGAACACCAGCATGGCGCCGAACACCAGCACGCACGCCATGCGCGAAGGCGGCGTGACTGCAGGCAGCCCGGACGCCGGCCGCGCGGAGTCGTTCAGGCAGCGCCTCCCAGGCTGGTGGGCCGGGCAGTAGCCAGCCGGGCCATATCGCGTACCGCCACGGTAAGGTGCGCATGGCCGGGCTGATCGATGGCCCTGAGCTCGTCCATACGCGCGACGATGAAGGCAAGCGTGCGCTCGTTCGCGGCCTGCCATGCGGCCAGCGGCTCGTCGCCGGCCACGTCGAGCACCTGAGCGACGATCTGCTGATGAATCCGGTAGCTGTCGCCGCGCAGGCTGGTGCGTGCCAGTGCCGCCCAGCGACCGTCCGCGGGCAGGCCATGAATCGCATCCTGCAGCCAGTCCACCGACAACAGGTCGCCAACCGCGAAATAAAGCGCGGCCACGGATTCGATATCGCGCCCGCGCTCCTCGGCCAGCGACACTACGTCCATGATGCCGCCGCCGGCGTTGGCGCTGGCGATGCGATTCGCGAACTCGTTATCCAATCCGGTCGCGACCCAGG
>DJIE01000172.1 GCA_002433465.1 Salinisphaera sp. UBA6602 | reverse complement strand
CGGCGGGGTCATTCCGGTCCAGGCCGATCTGCTCGACGCGCAGGCCACCGCCAAAGCGCTGGCCGGCCTCAAGATCACTCACGTGTTCTTCTGCACGTGGACTGCTCGCGACTCCGAGGCGGAAAACGAAAAAGCCAACGGCGCGATGATGCGCAACCTGTTCGACGCGCTGGACGAAACGAAACTGCGCCATGCGTCGCTGGTGACCGGCACCAAGCAGTATCTCGGTTCGTTCGAAGCCTACGGCAGCGGCAACGTGGAAACGCCGTTTCGTGAATCCGCCGAACGTGTGCCGGGGCCCAACTTCTACTATGTACTCGAAGACATTCTGTTCGAAAACGCCCGGCGTTACGGTTTGAGCTGGAACGTGCATCGACCGCATACCCTGATCGGCTATGCGCGTGGCAATGCCATGAACATGGGCGTGACGCTCGCGGCCTATGCGTCGATCTGCAAGGCCACCGGTCGTGCGTTCAAGTTCCCCGGTTCGCAGACGCAGTGGAACGCGCTCACCGACCTCACCGATGCGTTGCTGCTGGCACGGCAGATGGAATGGGCGGCCATTTCGCCCGGCACCCAGAATCAGGCATTCAATTCGGTCAACGGCGATGTGTTTCGCTGGCGTCGTCTGTGGCGGGAGATCGGCGAATACTTCGGGCTCGAGGCCGAGGGCCCGGACGAAACCCCGCATCCGCTCGAGCAGCAGATGGAGGGTATCGAATCCACCTGGGCCGAACTGGCCGAAACTCACGGCCTGGTGGAGTCGGATATCGGCCGCCTGGCGTCCTGGTGGCACAGCGACGGCGATCTGGGTCGCGAGCAGGAATGCGTGAACGATATCAACAAGTCGCGCAACTTCGGCTTCATGGACCACCGTGAAACGCGCGCGTCGTTCTTCGATCTGTTCGATCGGCTGGCTGCCGAACGCATCATCCCGCCGATTCAGGCCGACTAAGCCCCTGGACCGGGCCCGGCAGGCTGCGCCTGTCGGGTCCGAGGCCTGCAGACGTGTTGCTGTGCGCCGGCAAAGCGGCTGCGGCTTCGCGTTATCATTGCGTGATGCACACGATTTCCGACGACCTGCGCTTGGATCAACGCGCCGCGCTACCGGCCGAGATCGCGCTGCTGCGGGCGAAGTATCCGGCACCGCAATGGCCGGCGCACGCCAATTACGGCGAACTGGCCGCCTTCTGGCTGCAGGTTCACGATGCGCTGCGCGCCGAGGGCGGCGCCCTGGCCCGGGTTAGCGAGGATTTTCGCGAGGGGCGCACCGACATCGCGGCGTTTGAGCGCGCGTTCGCGCCGCGTCTGCGGGCCTATCTCCAGCATCTGGAAGGGCATCACCGAATCGAGGATGCCCATTACTTTCCCCGCTTTCGAAACCTCGACGAGCGCCTGATCTACGGCTTCGATCTGCTGGAGAACGATCATGAAATCATTCATGAACAGCTGCTGTCGGTCGTAGATAGCGCACAGTCGTTGCTGCAGGCGTTCGCGGTGGGCGACGACGCGCTGCGCTACCGCGTGGACACCTATGCCGAGCGCGCGGACCGTCTGCTGCTGCTGGTTAAACAGCACCTGGCTGATGAAGAGGAAATCGTGATTCCGAGCATTCTCGAATACGGCGAACTGGCACTGCGCTAGCCGCGCTCGCGGCTTTGGCCGGTGGCCTGGGCGGTGAGCTTGAGCCAGCGACCAGGCGAAATGCCGTAGGCATCGCGAAACTGTCGGGTCATATGGCTCTGGTCGGCGAAGCCGGCCGCCAGCGATGCATCGGCCAGCCCGTCGCCGGCATCCAGACTGCGTTTGCAGCGCTCCAGGCGGCGCATGGTGAGGTAACGATAGGGGCTGGTGCCGAACAGCACCCGAAAATCCCGCGACAGCCGCCAGCGGTTCTGCCCGGTCACGGCCTCGATCTGATCGAGGGTGATGCGCCCCTGTGGGCTGTCATCGATGAACGCGCGTGCACGCTGTGCGGACACGGCGTCGACCCGCCGCGGTTTGGTTTGGGTGCCCGCCAGCGCGTTCATGGCACGGATCAGATCGAACAGGGCATCGTCTTCCTCGAACGATTCGAGCGCGTCGTCGATCGGGCGCAGCAGCCGCAGCACGCTCTCGGCCATACGGGCATCGGTGGTAATGCCGCCCGGTAGAAACGGCAGCGGCTGACCACCGAGCATGTCCTGGAACACGGTCGGCGGAACATAGACCATGCGGTAGCGAAAGCCGTGAATATCGCCGGCATGGCCGTCGTGCACTTCGTCCGGATGAATCACGATCGTGCGCCCGGGCAGACTGTGTCGATGCGAGCCGCGGTAATGAAAGCTCTGCACCCCCGCCAGGGTGACCCCGATCGCATAGGTATCGTGGCGATGCGGGTCGTAGGCATGGCTGCCGAAATAGGCCTCGATGCGTTCGAGGCGCGGCGTGGGCGAGTGGATGAACCAGTCGTGTTCGTAAGTCGCGGCGCTCATGCGATGCCGTTGCCGGTGGCGATAAAGAAATCGTAAGCGATTGAAGCGGCCACGGCGACCAGGCACAGGGCCATCACCTTGTTGGCGATGACCAGCGCGCGGCCGTGATGGATGCGCGCGCCGGCAAGCCGGCCGAGCAGTGCATAGCAGGCCGGCGCGCCAACAGCACCCAGCGAAATAAGCAGAGCACAGGCGAGTATGCCGCTGCCGCTCAATCCGGCGGCCGGAAACATGAGCGTCGTTACCGGCAGCACCAGCACCCAGCCCTTGGGGTTGAGCAGCTGCAGGCAATAGCCCTGGCGAAAACGCAGGTCGGTGGCGGGTTCGGCCGCCTTTGCCGCGTTCGTGTCCGCGGTAAAAAGATGATAGGCGAGATAAAGGATATAGGCGCTGCCGGCGCCGGCCAGCCACGGTAGCAGGGCGTCGCGAACGAGGGCCGCACCGGTATAACCCAACACCAGGAATACGCTCAGCATGGCCACGCCCACGCCGACGCAATAGCCGGCCAGCGTGGCCGGCGGGCGGTGCAGCGCCGTGTTGAAGGCAAGCAGGTTGACGGGCCCCGGCGAATACATCACGCAGAAGGTATAGATCGCGATTTCCATGGCGTGTCGACGAACAGGCGGACGGGTATCGACAAGCTTGAAGCGGACACGTCAAGGCGATCTTGAACGATCGTGCAAGCGATCGTTCAACGTTGCTGCGCGTGGCGTTCGGGCGGGGTTACAGGCCGACGTCGGGCCGATACTGCCACAGCGTCGCTGGCGGCCAGTTAAGTGCGACCCGCCGAAAGCGGTCGGCGCGATAGCCCCAGCGCTCCAGCGCCCGCTGGCGCACGGGCGAGCCGGGCAGGTAGGTGATCTGGGTGAAAAGCGTGCCGGGCAGGGCGCGTGCGAAGCAGCCGTCGAGCACGCGGCGCTGATCGGCGCGGGAAAAATGCAGGATCGGCAGGGTGGATACGATCGCGGCCACCTGGTCGATACCCTGTTGGGCAAACAGTGAATCCAGCGCCCGGGCGTCGCCCTGGACGATGCCGCCATGCCCAAAGCGTTGCCGCAGCAGGGCAACGAGGTCGTTGTCGTATTCGACCACGCACAGCCGGCGGCGATCGATGCCGGCCTCCAGCATGGCGGCGGTAATCGGACCGGTGCCGGCGCCGAGCTCGACGATGTGGCCCTCACCGGGGGCGGCGTCCAGCGCATCCACAAAAGCCTGGGCCACGGCGCGCCCGGTCGGCGTCCAGGTGGCGATCTGGCGCGGCTTGGTCAGCCATAGCCTCAGTAGCAGGCTGGTATCCGACATGTTGCTGTCCTGGAGCGAGCGTTATCGCTACTGGATAGCAGCTTGAAATGACGCAATCGTTACATTCCGCTGCGTCATACAGGCGTCACCGTTGGGTCATTTGCGTATCACACAGGGCTCGGAGAATTGCCGTCGTTGATTCGCGATCGAGATGCCCGCCATGACCGCAACGACGACCAAACAAGCAGCGCAGGAGCGCGGTGCCCGTTTCTACTACAGCTTTGCCCGGACCCAGAACGAGATCGACGACAGCCTGGCCCTGCGCTATCGCGTATTCGTACAGGAAATGGGTGCCCAGGCCACGCTGGCCGGCAGTGGCCTTGAAGCCGATGCCATGGACGCCTTCTGCCTGCATTTGCTGGTTCGTGATGCCCGCGATGGGCGCGCGGTTGCCAGCACCCGGGTTCTCACGCACGAAGCAGCCGTCGCCGCCGGCGGCTTTTATTCGTCCAGCGAATTCGAGCTCGACGCGGTGCTTGCCTGCCAGGGGCGCTTTCTCGAAATCGGCCGTACCTGTGTTGCCGAAGAGTATCGGCGCAGTCCGGCGATGGCG
>DJIE01000067.1:10869-14033 GCA_002433465.1 Salinisphaera sp. UBA6602 | reverse complement strand
GGCATCGAGTTCGACTACTGCTGCTGCCACGCCTCCTTCGCCCTGAGAGAAGACGGGTTCGAGACGATCATGGTCAACTCGAACCCCGAGACGGTCTCGACCGACTACGACACCTCGGACCGGCTCTATTTCGAGCCGCTGACCTTCGAGGACGTGATGTCGATCATCGACGTCGAGAAGCCCAAGGGCGTGATCGTGCAGTACGGCGGCCAGACGCCGTTGAAGCTTGCGCGTCGTCTGGAAGCCGCCGGCGCGCCGATCATCGGCACCACGCCGGACTCGATCGACCTGGCCGAGGATCGCGATCGCTTCCTCAATCTGGTCAACAAGCTCGGGCTCAAGCAGCCGGCCAACCGCAGCGCGCGCTCTGAAGCCGAGGCCATGCGCCTGGCCGAGGAAGTGGGCTTCCCCATGGTGGTACGTCCGTCCTACGTGCTTGGCGGCCGTGCGATGGAGATCGTCTACGAGCCGGAGGATTTGCAGCGCTACATGACTGCCGCGGTCAAGGTTTCGCCGGATTCGCCGGTGCTGCTGGATCGATTCCTGGAAGACGCGATCGAGCTGGACGTGGACGCCATCTGCGACGGCACGGACGTGTTCATCGGCGGCATCATGGAACACATCGAGCAGGCCGGGGTGCATTCGGGCGACTCGGCCTGTTCGCTGCCGCCCTACAGCCTCGGTCCCGAGGTGCTCGACGAGGTGCGTCGCCAAACCGCCGCGCTCGCGCGCGGGCTGTCGGTGGTGGGCCTGATGAACGTCCAGTTCGCCATTCGCGGCGGCGACGTCTATCTGCTGGAAGTCAATCCGCGCGCCTCGCGTACCGTGCCGTTCGTATCCAAGGCCACCGGCGTGCCGCTGGCCAAGATCGCGGCACGCTGCATGGCCGGCCAGACGCTGGCCGAGCAGAATATCGGCGCAGAGCGCAAGATCGAGCATTTCGCGGTCAAGGAAGCGGTGTTTCCGTTCTCCAAGTTCCCGACTGTCGACCCCTTGCTCGGCCCGGAAATGAAGTCCACCGGCGAGGTCATGGGTGTCGGACTTACCTTCGGCGAGGCGTTTGCCAAGTCGCAGCTGGCCGGCGGCGTCGGCTTGCCGGAAGGCGGCACCGCCCTGATTACGGTACGCGACGGCGACAAGCCGCATGCGGTCAAGCTCGCAGGCGAGCTCTGCGAAGCCGGTTTCCGGATCGTGGCCACGCATGGTACGGCCGCGGCGATCAGCGAGGCGGGCGTGGAATGCACGGTGGTCAACAAGGTCAAGGAAGGCCGCCCGCATCTCGTCGACATGATCAAAAACGGCGAAATCCAGCTGGTGGTCAACACCACGGAAGGCAAGCGCGCAATTGAAGAGTCGCGCTCGATCCGAATCACCGCGCTACGCTACAAGGTGGCTTACTTCACCACTATCGCCGGCGCGCAGGCCAGCTGCACGGCGCTGGCCGATGGGCGCACGGCGCAGGTCTACTCGTTGCAATCCATTCAGGCGGCGATCCCGGCCTAGCGGTTGCAGCGAGCCGGGGGTGCGGGCGCGTAGCCCGCACCAGGCCTGGGATAGGCGCCGGCCGATTGCACGCGCAAGCACGGGCCTGGACGGGCGGCTTACGGCCAACCCCCGAAAAAAGTCTGCGAACTCGTTATAATGCGACCAAACCAAAACTCAGACTGTAGCCATTAGCGACCAACATTCTGCAAACGAAGTCCGGTTTCGCCCGCCCCGCAAAGAGGACGGCGCCGGCATTCTCCGACTCGTGCACGACCTAGGCGTGCTCGACGTCAACTCTGCCTACGCCTACATGCTCATTGGCGAGCATCACGCGGCGACCAGCGTGGTCGCCGAAATCGACGGCGAACTGGTGGGGTTCATCACCGCCTACATTCTCCCGGCGCAGCCCGACATCGTTTTCGTCTGGCAGGTCGGCGTTGCCGAAGCCGGTCGCGGCCGCGGTCTGGCCACGCGCATGCTCTTTGAAATTCTTGAGCGCGAAGCCTGCGAGAATGTCCGCTATCTCGATACCACCATCGGGCCGAGCAACGATCCGTCGATCGCCTTGTTCCGTGGCTTGGCGCGTCGCCTGGAAACCGGCGTCGAGGAAAGCGAACTGTTTTCCAGCGAAATGTTCGGCGATTTCGACGACGAGCCCCACGAGCCGGAAATTCTGTTCCGCATCGGTCCGTTCGACCGCGCGAGCGTGATCGCGCACGACACCGAATAAGATCGCTCGGCCGCTTGCCATGCGGCCGCAGGTCATCGATTATCCGAGCAACAGCTCAGGAGTATTTATGGAAATCATCAATCGTCTTGAATCCGAAGTCCGCGGCTATGTCCGCTCCTTCCCCAAGGTGTTCACCTGGGCCAAGGGCAACCGCATGAAGGCCGAGGACGGCAGCCAATACCTCGACTTCTTCTCCGGCGCCGGCGCGCTCAACTATGGTCATAACGACGAGACCATGAAAGCCGCGTTGATCGAATACATCCAGTCCGACGGCGTGACCCACGGCCTGGACATGGCCACGGCAGAGAAGGTCAAGTTCCTCGAAACCTTCGAGAACGTGATCATGAAGCCGCGCGGCATGGAATATAAGATTCAGTTCCCGGGGCCGACCGGCACCAACGCGGTGGAAGCTGCGCTCAAGATCGCGCGCAAGGTCAAGAAGCGGCCGGGCGTGCTGTTCTTTACCAACGCCTATCACGGCATGACGCTGGGTGCGCTGGCGGTGACCGGCAATGCCTCCAAGCGCGGCGGTGCCGGTGTTGCCATGCCGGGCGCGACGCCGTTGCCGTATTGCGGCTATTTCGGCGAAGGCCGCGACACGGCCGACGATCTGGAAGCCATGCTCAAGAACAGCTCCAGCGGCCTGGAAAAGCCGGCGGCGATCATCGTCGAAACGGTGCAGGGCGAGGGCGGCATCAACGTCGCCAGCTTCGACTGGCTCAAGAAGGTCGAAAAGCTCTGCCACGAGCACGACATGCTCTTCATCGTGGACGATATCCAGGCCGGCGTCGGCCGTACCGGTCCGTTCTTCTCGTTCGAACCGGCCGGCATCAAGCCGGACATCATTACCGTATCGAAGTCGCTGTCGGGCTACGGCCTGCCGCTGGCGATCACCATGATTCGTCCGGATCTCGACATCTGGAGCCCGGGCGAGCACAACGGCACCTTC
>DJIE01000067.1:9393-10565 GCA_002433465.1 Salinisphaera sp. UBA6602 | reverse complement strand
CCGGGCGAGCACAACGGCACCTTCCGTGGCTTCAATCACGCCTTTGCTACCGCCAACGCGGCGCTCAAGACCTACTGGAGCGACGACAAGCTGGAAAAGGAAACGCTGCGCAAGAGTGAAACCATCAAGCAGCGCTTGAACGACATGGTCGACGCTCAGCCTTCCTTCGAAGCCGAAATTCGCGGCCGCGGTTTCTTTATCGGCATGGACTGCGCCAACGCAGAGCTGGCCGACGAAATTGCTGCCGAATGCTTCCAGAACGGCCTGATTCTGGAAACGGCGGGCGCCGACGACAACGTCATGAAGGTCATGCCGCCGTTGATCAGCACCGATGAAGACATCGCCGAAGGCCTGGATATCATCGAAAAGGCGCTCGCCACCGTGCTCGAACGGCACGGCCTGCTCAACAGCGCGGCCTGATCGTTCGTTTTGACTGCAATCCTGCACACATGCTGTAGGATGCAGGGGTGTGGATCATCACAAGACGCTAGGAGTCTTATATGAAGATTGTGCGTACCGAAGACCTGCGCGGCACCGATCGCGAAGTCATCAGCCCGGACGGCTGGACCAGCGTGCGCTGGTTGCTCAAGAGCGACGGCATGGGGTTTTCGTTCCACGAAACGACGTTCCCCCCGGGGCTCGAGTTCGACATGTGGTACAAGTACCACCTCGAAGCGGTGTTCTGCTATCAGGGCGAAGGCACGATCGTTAATCGTGACACCGGTGAAGAGCACAAGATCGAGCCGGGCACGGTGTATGCGCTGGACAACCATGACAAGCATACGCTCAAGGCCAAGACGGAAATGAAGCTCGTCTGTGCCTTCAATCCGCCGGTCACGGGCCGCGAGATCCATGATGAAGACGGCGCCTATGTGCCGCCGGAAGACTGATCACGCGACCTGGATCGCGTAATCAGTACGGATCGAAAAAGCCCCGGTCGAAAGACCGGGGCTTTTTTTATGCGTAGCGTCTGCCGGGCGGGGCGTTCCAGAGCCTGCTAACGTCAAGCGTTGCGCTGCCTTCCGGAAATTCGCCTGGCAAGGCGGGAGGCAAGATGTGGGTGAGCCAAATCAACCACGTGCAACGCTGCATGGCGGATTTTTTCCGACGCGACCATCGGGACGCGGGCCCTGCATGATCACGCAAGGCGCGCGATCCGGCATCGCAGCGCG
>DJIE01000067.1:0-8997 GCA_002433465.1 Salinisphaera sp. UBA6602 | reverse complement strand
GTCAGCCCGCCCACGAGCGCGCCGGCAAGCAGCGGCAGGCTCTGAGCCAAGATCAGCACGAACAGCCCCGCACTGGCAATGATGCCGATCAGCGGCAGGCCCGCCAGTGCAGTACCGAAGCCGACCAGTACGAAGCACAGCACGGCTGCGGGCAGTACGGCGGCGAGCAGCCCGCGCCCGGCGCTACCTGCGGTACGTCCGCCGACAAAGCCTGCGACCAGCGGGCCGAGCAGGGGCAGCCAGAACAGCAGCAGGGAGAGGACGGCCATCCAGATCATGGCCATGACGATACTGCCTTGTTTCATTCGGTCTTTACCTTTCTTGCATGGACGAATGCCGGTCAAAGCCGGACAATGGCGCCGATTATCGCATCCGAGCGCCAATCGCCATGAATCGTCACAGCCTCGACAATTACGAGCGGCCCGAACTCGAGCCGCCGCAAACCGATGCCAAGCTGCTCATGCATTCCTGCTGTGCGCCCTGTGCCGGCGAGGTGCTGGCCGCGGTCAAGGCGGCCGGTATTGATGTCACGGTGTATTTCTACAACCCGAACATCCATCCCGTTCAGGAATACGAGATGCGCAAGGCGGAAGACATCCGTTATTGCGAACAGCTCGGCATCCCGCATATCGACGGCGATTACGATACCGACAACTGGTTCGACCGTATTCGCGGCCTGGAAAACGAACCCGAGCGCGGGCGTCGTTGCACCGTGTGTTTCGATATGCGTTTCGAGCGTACCGCTTTGTATGCCGCCGAGCACGGCTATGGTCTGGTTTCCAGCACGCTGGGCATCTCGCGCTGGAAGAACATGGCCCAGATCAACGAAGCGGGCGTACGCGCGGCCAATCGCTATGACGATGTCACCTACTGGACGCTGAACTGGCGCAAGCAGGGCGGGGCGGCACGCATGATCGAAATCGCCAAGCGCGAGGCGTTCTACCAGCAGGAGTATTGCGGCTGCGTGTACAGCCTGCGCGATACCAACCGGCATCGCACCGCGACCGGCCGACCGCGAATTCAGAAGGGCATCAAGTTCTATGGCCGCGAGGCGATTCGCAGCGCGAACGTACCGGGCCGCGGCGAATACCCGACGCTCGACCGGAGCTCGGACTGAATCGCCGCGTGTCGGCGCGCCCCTGCTAACGCCCTTCTTACGACCCCGCTCGCTATAATGTCGCCATGACGCGTCCCCACGTGCATTCTGCTGCCGCGCACCGCCAGGCGCGTTCGGACTTCAGCGCCAAGCGCCGGGCGACGATTGTCGGTGCGCTGGTGAATCTGCCGCTGGCCCTGATCAAAGTGCTGGTAGGCGTGATCGGGCATTCGCAGGCGCTTATCGCCGACGGTGTGCATTCCGCGGCCGATCTGCTCAGCGATGCGGTGGTGCTCGGCGCCGTACAAATGGGCATGCAGCAGGCCGATCATGACCACCCCTACGGCCACGCACGCATGGAAACCGCGGCGACGTCGCTGGTGTCGCTGTTTTTGCTGATCACGGCGGGCGCGCTGGCCTATGACGGTATTCACCATCTGGCCACCGACGCGCCGAGCACGCCGCCGACGTGGCTCGCGCTCGCCGTCGCGCTTGTGTCGCTGGGCCTCAAGGAAGGTCTGTTCTGGTACACCCTGCGGGTCGCGCGCCAGGCAAAATCACAGCTCATCGAGGCCAACGCCTGGCACCACCGAAGCGATGCGCTCTCCTCGATCGCGGCACTCGTGGCTATCGGTGGGGCCATGCTTGGCTATCCGGCGCTCGACGCGCTCGGCGCCATTCTGATCGGTCTTATGCTCGCGTTCATCGGCCTGCGCTATGGCTGGCAGAGCTTTCGCGAGCTGGTGGATACGGGGCTGAAAGCCGACCGTATTCAGGTGGTGCGAGAACAGATCGCCACCGTCCCCGGCGTGCGGCATATGCGCCGTCTGCGTACCCGTACGATGGGCGGTCACGACGCGTTTGCCGATGTGGGCGTGTTCGTCGATCCGTACGTGAGTCTTACCGAAGCGCATCGTATCAGCGAGGCGATCACGTCGCGCCTGGTACGTCACGTCGACGAAATCGCCGATATCTGCGTGCATATCGAGCCGGACGGCCATGCCGATTCCGACGCGGCCCATGCGCTACCGCTGCGCGAACAGATTCTGCCGGAGCTGGAACGCGCCTGGCAGGGCCTGCCGGCCGCCGGCTCGATCCAGCGGGTTACGCTGCACTATCTCGATGACGTCATAGAAGTCGAGATCCAGCTACCCCTGGCGCGGGTACCGTTCCACGAGCGCGATCAGGCTGCCTTCGACGTCATCGCCCGCGAGATCAGCCCGATTGCCGAAATCCGGCTGCTCTACGGCGCACCCCAACGTACGCGGCGCCACGAGTAATCGCGCCTGAAATCCGCCGCCCCTGGCGGTGCGACGCGTTCAACGAACAGTCTGAAAGCCGCAGATCACGACGGCGGCGCGGCTTGAAACGCGACCGAGCGGCCGGCGTCGTCCAAGCAGCCGTCGCGTGCGCTCTTCTACAGGGGAGCCGCAGATTTCGCCGATGACACGCATGAGCGAGCGCCGTGCATGCGCCAGTCGGCGGCGAACGATCATGATCTCCTGGCTTCGATCTGTGTGATCTGCGGACTTTTCCTTATCGCCGGTGCTACCGAAGATCAGGCGCCAAGACAGGTGATCGCCCACCACGGCCGAGTCAATACATCGGCTTGATCGGCGTCGTCTGCGGCTGCCTTCAACTAACAGCCCTGGCCGCTACCCTGGCCGCTAATAGGCGAACTCGGTGAACACCGGGTCGACCGATTCATTCCAGCGGCCGGCATACAGATCGAGCAGCGTTTCGGCCGGCGTGACCCCGGTGTCCGCGATTTCGGCCAGCTGGTCGAGATACATCCGTTCGTCGCGATCCTGGCTGTCCAGGCGTGCGCGCCGTTCCAGCCCGCCCTGGGCGATGGCGACCACTTCGCGCGCGACATCCTGCAGGGTGCCGTCGCGAAACGGCGTTTTCAGGCCATGGATCGGCGCCTCGCGACGCAGGCGATTGCGTTCTTCGGCACTGAAATCGCGGCATAGCTGCCAGGCGGCGTCGAGGGCTTCGCTGTCGTAACACAGCCCGGCCCAGAGGGCGGGCAGCGCACACAGACGCCGCCAGGGGCCGCCGTCGGCGCCGCGCATTTCCATGAAGCGCTTCAGGCGCACCTCGGGAAACAGCGTGGTCAGATGATCGTCCCAGTCCGACAGCGTGGGCAGTTCGCCCGGCAGGGCCGGCAGCTTGCCGGCGAGAAAATCGCGAAACGACTGGCCTGAGGCATCGATATAGCGCCCGTCGCGATAGACGAAGTACATGGGCACGTCGAGCGCGTACTCGATATAGCGCTCGAAGCCCATGTCGTCGTCGAATACCCAGTCGAGCATGCCGGAGCGGTCGTTGTCGGTATCGGTCCAGATCTGGCTGCGATAGGACACGAAGCCGTTCGGCTTGCCCTCGGTGAAGGGCGAGTTGGCGAACAGCGCCGTGGCCACGGGCTGCAGCGCCAGGCCGACCCGGAATTTCTGGATCATGTCGGCTTCGGAGCCGTAGTCGATATTCACCTGCACGGTGGAGGTGCGCAGCATCATGTCCAGCCCGAGCGTGCCCACCTTGGGCATATAGGCTTTCATGATGTCGTAGCGCTGCTTGGGCATCCACGGCACGTCGGCCCGTGCCCATTTGGGCTGAAAACCCAGCCCCAGCAGGCCGACATTCAGCTCGGCGGCGACTTCCTTGACCTGTTTGAGATGCACGTGGATCTCGTCGCAGGTTTCATGGACCGTATCCAGCGGCGCGCCGGCAAGTTCGAGCTGGCCGCCGGGTTCGAGCGTGATATGACAACGGCCGAGTTCGAGCGCGACGAGGTTGCCGTTCTCGGTCATTGGCTGCCAGCCGAAGCGCTGCAGTTTTTCCAGGAAAGTTCGGATGCCGCGCTCGCCCTCGTAGGGCAGCGCCCTGAGGGTGTCGCGATCGAACACGAACTTCTCGTGTTCGGTACCCAGGCGCCAACGGCTCGGCGGCTTGCAGGCGTTTTCGAAGTATTCGATGAGCTGGCGGCGATCCGTGATCGTCGCGCCGCCGGATTGTGAAGGCGCCGACATGGATTCTCCAATCGGTCATGATCGCGGGCCGCGGGCCGCGCGCATCATGCTGCAGTCTGAATTTGGCGCATGGTAACGTTAAAAAGCATCGACCGGGATAGTTGGCGAATGCATTCAATACACGGCGCAGGTGCACGAGCGGCCGCGCGCGCAATCCGCGCTCGAGCGCCGGCGCGGCCGCGCGCGTTTGTCTGGAGTTCATCATGAGTACGGCCACCTCCAAATCGGCCCATATCGAGGCGCTGTTCCGGCTCACGCGATTGCATAAGCCGATCGGCATCTTCCTTGTGCTTTGGCCCATGCTCTGGGCGCTGTGGCTGGCGGCCGATGGCATGCCCGATCCCTGGGTGCTCTGTGTTTTCGTGCTCGGCGCGATCCTCATGCGCTCGGCCGGCTGTGTGATCAACGATTTCGCCGATCGCAAGATCGATGGCCACGTGCGACGTACCAGGGCGCGCCCGCTGGCCACGGGCGAAGTCAGTGCGCGCGAAGCGCTGGTTCTGTTTGTCGTGCTGTGTCTGGCCGCCTTTGTGCTGGTGCTTACGCTCAACGGCCTGACCATCGCCATGTCGGTGGTGGGCGCGGGGCTGGCGGTGCTTTACCCGTTTACCAAGCGAATGACGCATTGGCCGCAGATGTTTCTGGGCGCCGCTTTTGGCTGGGCCGTGCCCATGGCGTTCGCGGCACAGGCCGGCTTCGTACCGTGGGGCGGCTGGCTGCTGTTCGTGGCCACGCTCATCTGGGCGCTGGTCTACGACACCTTCTACGCCATGGTCGATCGCGACGACGATCTCAAGATCGGGGTCAAATCCACGGCTATTCTGTGGGGGCGCTACGATCGGGCCGTAATCGGTGTATTCCAGCTGCTGTTCTTCGCCTTGCTGATCGCGGTCGGCGGCGCGTTCGAGCTGGGCTGGCTGTATTACCTCGGACTGGCCGGCGGTGCGGCCATGGCGGTCAATCATCAGTGGCTTGCACGTCATCGCGAGCGCGATGCCTGTTTTCGTGCGTTCATGCAGCACAACATCCTGGGCGGGGTCATCTTTGCCGGCGTTGTCGCCGATCTCGCCATTCGCTAGGGTGCGTTCGCGCGCTCGTCGACCGCCTTCGATCAAAGGCCGGCCCCAAGCGCTGGCTTGTCTGTTCATGCATACGGTAATCGTCTATGAGTAACGCCGACCTGATCGCGCGCGATCTGAAAGTCGTCTGGCATCCCTGTACCCAGATGAAGGACACCGAGGCCATGCCGCCGGTGCCGATCAAGCGCGGCGAGGGCGTATGGCTGGAGGACTTCGACGGCAATCGCTATATCGATGCGGTGAGTTCCTGGTGGGTGAATATCTTCGGCCACGCCAACCCGGCCATCAACGACCGCATCAAGAGTCAGCTGGATACCCTCGAACACGTCATGCTGGCCGGTTTTTCACACGAGCCCGCGGTCGAGCTGGCCGAGCGGCTGGTGGATCTCACGCCGGCCGGGCTCACCCGCGCGTTCTATGCCGACAACGGTTCGGCCGCGGTCGAAGTCGCGCTCAAGATGAGCTTTCACTACTGGCGCAACACCGGCCACGGCGAAAAGACTCGATTCATCAACCTGGGCAACAGCTATCACGGCGAAACGCTCGGTGCGCTCGCGGTCGGTGATGTCGATCTTTACAAGAAGACCTACGAGCCGCTGTTGCTCAAGCCGCTGACCGCGCGCTCGCCCGATTGCTACCAGCGCGAGCCGGGCGTGAGCTGGCAAGAGCACAGCCGGGCGGTTTTCGCGGACATGGAGGCGCTGCTGGCCGAGCATGCGCACGAAACCTGTGCCGTGATCGTGGAGCCGCTGCTGCAATGCGCCGGCCATATGCGGATGTATCACCCGGTTTATCTGGAGCTGCTGCGCGAGGCCTGCGATCGCTACGGCGTACATCTCATTGCCGACGAAATCGCGGTGGGGTTTGGCCGTACCGGCACCCTGTTTGCCTGCGAGCAGGCAGGCGAAGAGGGTATTTCGCCGGATTTCATGTGTCTGTCAAAGGGGTTGACGGCAGGCTATCTGCCGCTGTCGATCACCATGACCACGGACGACATCTATGCAGCGTTCTACGACGACTACGCCAACCTCAACGCGTTCCTGCATTCGCATTCCTACACCGGCAACCCGCTGGCCTGTGCGGCCGCGTTGGCCACGCTAGACGAGTTCAAGCGCCGCGACCAGATCGCGGTCAATCGCCAGCTGGCGCAGCACATGGCCGACGCAGTCGCACCGCTGGCCGCGCATCCGAACGTGGGCGAAGTGCGCCAGACCGGCATGGTCGTAGCCATCGAAATGGTCGCCGACAAGGCCACGAAGACCCCGTTCGACTGGCGCGAGCGCCGCGGGATTCGCGTTTATCAGCATGCCTTGAGTCAGGGCGCACTGCTGCGCCCGCTGGGCGACGTGATCTATTTCATGCCGCCTTACGTCATTACGCCCGAACAGATCGCGCATCTGGGCAGGGTGGCTGCACAAGGCATAGAACGCGCCGTCTCGACTTGAGGCGAAAGCGCTGCTAGCCTGAGCCTGTCCGGCTGAGGCCGGCCCAGACACAACCGATTCTTGCATCCGCAAACGAGAAACGGTCGCCGTAACGGCGGCCGTTTTGTTTTCGGGTGCGTTGTTTTTCCGAGGTGGAGCGATGGACAAGACACCGCTGACGCAGACCGGCGCCGACGCGCTACGTGATGAGCTCAAGCGACTCAAGAAGACCGAGCGCCCGCGCATCGTGGCGGCGATCGAGGAGGCGCGTGCTCATGGCGATCTCAAGGAGAACGCGGAGTACCACGCAGCCAAGGAAGAACAGGGCTTCAACGAGGGTCGTATCAACGAGATCGAGTCGAAGCTTGCCACCGCGCAGATTATCGATGTCGCCCGCGTGGGTGCCCAGGCAAACGGTCGCGTGGTGTTCGGCGCCACGCTGGACCTGGCCGACGAGGACAGCGGCGAGGAGTTCACCTACCAGATCGTTGGCGAAGATGAAGCCGACATCAAGAAAGGACTTCTGTCGTTCGCCTCGCCGATTGCCCGTGCGCTGATCGGCAAGACCGAAGGCGATGTGGTCGATATCGAGGTGCCGGGCGGGCGCCGCACGCTCGAAATCGTCGAGGTGCGCTATATCTGATCGCGCTAGCGCTGCCGTGACCGGGCGTCGCGGCAGCGTCCCGACTACGTTTTTTCGGGGTTGGGACGATACAGCGTTGCGGTACGCCCGATCTGCTGTACGCAGGCCGCCTCGAGGCGTTCGCAAATCTGTTCGACCTCGGCACGTCGATCCTGTTTTTCTTCGGTAGCAAGCTTGACCTTCACCAGCTCATGATCGAACAGGGCGCGATCGATTTCAGCCAGTACAGGTTCGCTCAATCCGGCTGCGCCGGTTTGCACCACAGGCTTGAGGTGGTGAGCCTGTTTTTTGAGTGCGCGGCGGGATGCGGCATCGAGGTCTAGGGGCATTGGCGGTTTCACGACAGCTGGCTGAAAACAGCGCAACAGTATACGACCCATGAGCAAGCGCAGCGATACACGCCGTTGGCTGGACAAGCATCGTAACGATCCCTACGTGCGGGCAGCGCAGAAGGATAATTACCGCTCGCGCGCGGTCTACAAGCTGGCCGAGGTCGATGAGCGCGACCAGCTGCTCAAATCCAAGCAGTGCATCGTCGACCTTGGGGCGGCGCCCGGCGGCTGGAGCCAGTACTGTAGACGCCAGCGTCCACAGGCGCGCGTGGTGGCACTGGACCGCCTGGATATGAAACCGATCGACGGGGTGGATTTTCTCAACGTCGATTTCGCCGAACAGGCCGGGGTGGATAGCCTGATGCAGGCGCTGGGCAGCGACCGCGTCGATCTTGTACTTTCCGACATGGCCCCCAATTTGACAGGGATCATGGTGGCCGATCAGGCCGGCGTGATGCAGTTGGCAGAACTCGCGCTGGATCTGTGCGCTTCGGTGCTGGACGCTGAAGGCGATCTGTTCATCAAGGTGTTTCAGGGCGAGGGTTTCGACGAAATGCTGGTCGATATGCGCAAACGCTTTCGACGCGTGGCGGTGCGCAAGCCCAAGGCCTCGCGCGATGCGAGCCGCGAAATGTATCTGTTGGGCCAGGGCTGGCGTACATGAAGCTGTGGGATAAAGCAGCAGGCCGACAGGCCGATTGTTTATACTGTCCGCTACCAGGTCGGACACCAATCATACG
The DNA here is from genome assembly GCA_002433465.1 of Salinisphaera sp. UBA6602. Lineage (GTDB taxonomy): Bacteria > Pseudomonadota > Gammaproteobacteria > Nevskiales > Salinisphaeraceae > Salinisphaera. The sequence continues at coordinate 651 of DJIE01000067.1, read as the reverse complement.
ACCGCAGGATCGCGGTCGAGGATGTAGATCTTGAACGAACTAGCTAAGAATCTGCTGTTGTGGGTCGTGATCGCGCTCGTGCTGATGAGCGTGTTCTCGAGCTTCGCGCCGTCGACGTCGAACGCCAACGAGGTGCCGTACTCGCAGTTCCTCGACCAGGTCGAAAACGGCAGCGTGTCGCAGGTCAATATCGAGGATCAGCGGATCCGCGGCCAGCTCAAGTCCGGCCAGAAGTTCGCGACGTTCAGCCCCGAGTCCGACAACAAGGCCATGATCGGCACGCTGCGCCAGCACGACGTCGAGATCGTGGGCGAGCCGCCGGATCAGGGCTCGTTCCTCAAGCAGATTCTCATCTCCTGGTTCCCGTTCCTGCTGCTGATCGGCGTCTGGATCTATTTCATGCGCCAGATGCAGGGCGGCGGCGGTGGCCGCGGCGCGATGTCCTTCGGCAAGTCCAAGGCGCGCATGATGCAGGCCGACCAGGTCAAGATCACCTTCGCCGACGTGGCTGGTGTGGAAGAAGCCAAGTCCGAGGTTCAGGAACTGGTTGAATTCCTGTCCGAGCCGGGCAAGTTCCAGCGCGTGGGCGGCAAGATTCCGCGCGGCGTGCTCATGGTCGGCTCTCCGGGTACCGGCAAGACGCTGCTGGCC
>DJIE01000129.1:4958-13813 GCA_002433465.1 Salinisphaera sp. UBA6602 | reverse complement strand
GGGCATAGCGCAGCCTGGTAGCGCGTCTGCTTTGGGAGCAGAAGGTCACAGGTTCGAATCCTGTTGCCCCGACCAATTCCAGAATGCACCGGGTCAGCCCGGGCCGGATCAGCCATGGCGTTGATCGGTCACCGGCATCCGGCCCATCATTCGCCGCCTCGGCGCCCGTAGCTCAGGGGATAGAGCAATGGCCTTCTAAGCCATTGGTCGCTGGTTCGAATCCAGCCGGGCGCGCCATTGCCAGAGTGCGCCGCAGGCGTGCTCTGGCAAGGGCCTATCCAACTAGAATTCGAACCAGCGACAAATAAATGATCATGGTTCGACGGATGCGCGTAGCGCATCCGAACAGGGCGGCGTCAGCCGCACTGGCCCGAAGGGCGAGCGGCGCAGCCGCGAGTAATCCAGCCGGGCGCGCCATTGCCAGAGTGCGCCGCAGGCGTGCTCTGGCAAGGGCCTATCCAACTAGCATTCGAACCAGCGACCCGTGAACGATGTGGGTTTCACAGATGCGCGCGAGCCGGTAATGCCCGGTGGTTGCCTGGACCGGTCGCCGCAACCGCCCGCCCGACGCGGCAGATCCGGGCCGGTCGCGGATAAATACCGCGATTGCGCATGCAGGGGGTAGCATCGCGCCACGAACATGACTAGAATACGCCGCCTGCGCCGTCGGCGATCCTTGATCGTCACGGATCACGCAGGATGCTTTCGATGGTGGGCGTAGCTCAGTTGGTAGAGCCCCGGATTGTGATTCCGGTCGTCGTGGGTTCGAGTCCCATCGTCCACCCCATCCCTGCCACGGGCAGGTTGGCGAAGGCAGAATCGACGCTTATGATGGCGTCCGGCGATCGCCCGATCGCCAAAAGTTCCGGCAGCGCCGGATCACGGATGGGCCGTTAGCTCAACGGTAGAGCAGTTGACTCTTAATCAATTGGTTGAAAGTTCGAATCTTTCACGGCCCACCAATTCCTTGCGCAAGCCTCGCTGGTCCCCGCTTTGGCGGCGCTGCGCGCATCGAGCCGTGGCCAACCTTCTTGATTCCGTCTTCCGCGTAGATATCGATTCCGTGGCGCTGTTGAATGCCGGCCCAGCGCACCCATTTCCATTGCTGTACATCCGAAAGGACTAAGAGTTGCGGCCATGGAAACACTCGATCTGAACGGCAACGGCGTTGTGGCATCGCGTATCGGTCTGGGCACCTGGGCAATCGGTGGCTGGATGTGGGGCGGCACGGACGAAGCCGAATCCATCCGGACCATCCAGAGCGCGCCCGACCACGGCATTACCCTCATCGACACGGCGCCGGTCTACGGCTTCGGCCGTTCCGAGGAGATCGTCGGCAAGGCGGTCAAGCAGGGCGGTCTGCGCGACAGGGTGGCGCTGGCGACCAAGTGTGCGCTCGAATGGGACGCGAAAGAGCGCGTGGCACGCAACGCCACCAAGAATCGTATTCTCAAGGAGGCCGACGACTCGCTGCGGCGGCTGGGCACCGACTATATCGATCTGCTCCAGATTCACTGGCCGGATCCGAACGTGGATATGTACGAGACGGCGAGCGCGATGGCCACGCTGCGCGAGCAGGGCAAAGTGCGTGCCGTGGGCGTGTCCAACTTCACCCCCGACCAGCTCGACGCCTTTAGCGAAGTGACCGCGATCGACGTGGTGCAGAACCCTTATAACCTGTTCGAGCGCCAGATCGACGAGGACGTGCTGCCCTGGGCCCGCGAGCACGACACCCGGCTGTTGGCCTACGGCGCGCTTTGCCGCGGCCTGCTCTCCGGCCGGATGCATGCCGATCGCGAGTTTCCCGGCGACGATCTGCGCAACAACGATCCCAAGTTCCAGCAGCCGCGCTTCGACCAGTATCTTGCGGCGGTCAACGAACTTGAACAGTTTGCCCAGGATAACTACGGCAAGCATGTGCTCGATCTGGCCATTCGCTGGGTGCTCGATCAGTATCCGAACAGCGTCGCACTGTGGGGCGCACGCACGCCCGAACAGCTCGAGGCGGTCGACAATGTCTGGGGCTGGCAGCTGGACGAGGCGGCTCGCACCCAGATCGAGACGATCGTGGATCGGCATGTGGTCGATCCGGTGGGGCCGGAATTCATGGCGCCGCCGGCACGAGAGAGATAACGGATATTTGCAGTTTCACGAGCGGGCTGGCCAGCCTTGATATACTCGTGGGTCAACATTCGCAGCAGCGGCCGCAATCCGGCGGCCCTGTACATACCAGACGATTGGATAGAGGTAGTTAATGGACGTTTCTGTTGAGAATCCCGGTGGGCTGGCCCGTCGCCTCAAGGTTCAGATCCCGGCCGAGCGGGTCAGCGAAGCGGTGGACGCCAAGGTCAAGCGCGTTGGTCAGCACGCCAAGATCCCGGGCTTTCGGCCGGGCAAGGTGCCGCTGAAGGTGCTCTACCAGCGCTACGGCGCCCAGGCGCGTCAGGAAGCGGCCGGCGAGCTGATCCAGAGCGTCTATCCCGAAGCGATCGAAAAGGCCGAGCTCAAGCCGGCCGGCCAGCCGCAGATCGAGCTGGGCGAAGTCAACGAAGACGGCCCACTCGAGTTCACGGCCAGCTTCGACGTCTATCCGGAAATCGAGCTCACCGGCCTGGACGGCCTGACCGTCGAAAAGCCGGTGGTGGAAGTCACCGACGCCGATATCGACAAGACCATCGAACGCATTCGTGAGCAGAACAAGGCCTACGAGGCGGTCGAGCGTGAATCCCAGGACGGCGATCAGGTCGTAGTGGACTATGTCGGTCGTATCGACGGCGAAGCCTTCGAAGGCGGCACCGGCAACGATATCGAAGTCAATATCGGCGAGCAGCAGTTCCTGCCGGATCTGGAGCGTGCGCTGGTCGGTCGCAAGGCCGATGAGAACTTCGATGTCGACGTGGCCTTCCCGGAGGACTACGGCGCCAAGGACCTGGCCGGCAAGACCGCGACTTTCGATGTCACCGTCAAGGCCGTCAAGGAAGCCAAGCTGCCCGAGATCGACGACGAATTCCTCAAGCAGATGGGCATCGAGGAAGGCGGCATTGACGCACTGAAAGACAAAGTGCGCGAATCGCTGGAACAGGAAGCCAAGCACGCGGTGGATACCAGCGTGAAGACGCAGATCATGGACGGCGTGCATGCGGCCAACCCGATCGAAGTGCCCGAGTCCATGGTGGCTCAGGAAATCGATCGCATGCGCAAGGAAGCACTGCAGCGCATGCCCCGCGAAATGCAGGGTGACGAAGAGCAGGCCAAGAAGCTGCTGCCCGACGAAGTGCTGCGCGAAAACGCCGAACGTCGCGTCGCCCTGGGCCTGCTGATCGCCGAGATCATCTCCGAAAAGGAGCTCGAACTCGACCAGGACCGGGTCAGCCAGAAGATGGACGAAGTCGCTTCGGGGTATGGTGATCAGGCCGAACAGGTCAAGGCCTACTACCAGCAGAACCCGCAGCTGATGCAGGGCCTGCAGGCCATGGTCATGGAAGAGCAGGTGGTCGATACGCTGCTTGAAGGCGCGACCGTGACCGAGAAAGAGACCGAGCTCGACGAACTACTCAACGCACAGCGTCAGAACGGCTGATCGAGGCTGCGCCTCGACGCTGCTGACGCGGCAAGGAAAGCCAAAGTCTATGTCAGAACCTAACGACAACATGCAGCCCCAGAACCTGGGGCTCATCCCGATGGTCATCGAGCAGACCGCCCGCGGCGAGCGCTCGTTCGACATCTATTCGCGTCTGCTCAAGGAGCGCGTGATCTTCTGTGTGGGCCCGGTCGACGACCATATGGCCAACCTCATCGTCGCCCAGCTGCTGTTCCTGGAGTCCGACAACCCGGACAAGGATATTCAGCTCTATATCAACTCGCCGGGCGGCGTGATTACGGCCGGTATGTCGATCTACGACACGATGCAGTTCATCAAGCCCGATGTCGCCACCATGTGCCTGGGTCAGGCTGCAAGCATGGGCGCGGTATTGCTGGCGGGCGGCGCCCACGGCAAGCGCCATGCGTTGCCGAACTCGCGGGTGATGATCCATCAGCCGCTGGGCGGCTTCCAGGGCCAGGCCACGGATATCGAAATCCACGCCCGGGAAATCCTGCATGCGCGTGAACGGCTCAATGAAGTGCTCGCGCATCACACCGGTCAGCCGCTGGACAAGATCAAGCACGACACCGAGCGCGACTTTTTCATGAGCGCGGAATCGGCAAAGGAATACGGCGTGATCGATGGCGTGTTGAGTTCGCGGGCAGCACTTTCGAGCGAGACGGCCGATAAGAACAAGTAAGCGCTTTGTTCGCCCACGGCAGCAAAGCCGTGACAAGCGTTTATCCGGTATGCCATACAGGGTGTATGGCAGGCCCAGACTGAAGAGGTCCTAGAACATGGCGGAAGACTCCAACAGCAACGGCGGTTCGAATTCCAACTCCGGCCGCACCCTCTATTGCTCGTTCTGTGGCAAGAGCGAGCACGAGGTTCGCAAGCTGATCGCTGGTCCGTCGGTATTCATCTGCGACGAGTGCGTGGATCTGTGCAACGACATCATGCGCGAGGAACTGGCGAGCAAGCCGTCCAAGAAAGGTCTGCCGAGCCCGCAGGAAATCAAGCATGTGCTCGACGATTACGTCATTGGTCAGGAGTCGGCCAAGAAGATTCTCGCCGTGGCCGTGTACAACCACTACAAGCGCCTCAATGCCGAAACCGGCGAAGGCGAAGTGGAACTGCAGAAGTCCAATATTCTCATGATCGGGCCGACCGGCTGCGGCAAGACGCTGTTGGCCGAGACTCTGGCCCGGCTGCTGGATGTGCCGTTCGCGATCGCGGATGCGACCACGCTCACCGAAGCCGGCTATGTCGGCGAGGACGTGGAAAACATCATCCAGAAGCTGCTGCAGAAGTGCGATTACGACGTGGAAAAAGCGCAGCGCGGCATCGTCTATATCGACGAAATCGACAAGATATCGCGCAAGTCCGAAAACCCGTCGATTACCCGTGACGTGTCGGGCGAGGGTGTTCAGCAGGCGCTGCTCAAGCTCATCGAGGGTACGACCGCATCGGTGCCGCCGCAGGGCGGGCGCAAGCATCCGCAGCAGGAGTTCCTGCAGGTGGATACGGGCGGCATCCTGTTCATCGTGGGCGGCGCGTTCGCCGGTCTGGACAAGACCATTCAGACCCGCAAGGGACGCTCGGGCATCGGCTTCTCGGCCGAGGTCAAGGGTCAGGACGACCAGCGTTCGCTCGGCGACATGCTGGCGACGGTGGAGCCCGAGGATCTGGTCAAGTACGGGCTCATCCCGGAGTTCGTCGGCCGTCTGCCGGTGATCGCCACGCTCGAGGAGCTCGACGAAACCGCGCTCATCTCGATTCTGCGCGAGCCCAAGAACGCGCTCACCAAGCAGTATGCCAAGCTCTTCGAAATGGAAGACTGCGAGTTGGAACTGCGCGATGATGCCCTGCGGGCGATCGCCCACCGCGCGATGGAACGCAAGACCGGCGCTCGTGGCCTGCGCACGATTCTCGAATCGATCCTGCTCGACGTCATGTACGAGCTGCCGGCCATGGAGAACGTCTCCAAGGTCGTGGTCGACGAGGCGGTGGTCAAGGGCGATGCCCAGCCGTATATCGTCTATGAAAACGCGGATGCGACCCGGGCGGGCGCCTGAAGCGGCAGGGACGGCGTGCAAGGCGCCGTCCCGCGCAATGCGGTTCTCGCCCACGCGTTGATTGAAAACGGCGCAGCCAGCCGCATTCTAGATAGTTAAATACACAGTGGCCGGCACCATGCCGGCCGCTTTTTAAGCGAGGGTCCAATGACGGACAACACCCTGGTACCTGTTCTGCCACTACGGGACGTCGTCGTCTTTCCTCATATGGCGATCCCGCTGTTTGTCGGCCGCGAAAAGTCCATCACAGCGCTGGAAGCGGCGATGGCGGAAGACAAGAAGATTCTTCTGGTCGCCCAGCGCTCGGCGGATATCGACGATCCGGGCGCCGACGATATCTATGAAGTCGGCACGCTGGCCTCGATCCTGCAGCTGCTCAAGCTGCCGGACGGCACGGTCAAGGTGCTCGTCGAGGGCGCAGACCGCGCGCGCCTGCACAACCTGCACGAAGCCGACGGCAGCCTGGTGGCCAGCTGGGACGTGATCGACGACGCCGCCGACGACAGCGCGGAAGCCGATGCGCTCATGCGCTCGGCCATTTCCACGTTCGAGTCCTATGTAAAGCTCAACAAGAAGGTGCCGGCCGAGCTGCTGCCTTCGCTGTCGAGCATGGATTCGATCGGCCGCCTGGCCGACACCATCGCTGCCCATCTCAACCTCAAGCTCGAAGAACGCCAGGACGTGCTCGAGATTGCGGACGCGCAGGAACGCCTCGAACACATCGTCGCCAAGACCGACGCCGAGATCGAGGTGCTGCAGATCGAAAAGAAGATCCGCGGCCGCGTGAAGCAGCAGATGGAGCGCAGCCAGCGCGAGTACTATCTCAACGAGCAGATGAAGGCCATCCAGAAAGAGCTGGGTGAAATCGACGACGCGCCGAACGATCTCGACGAACTCGAAGAGAAGATCGAGAAGGTCGGCATGCCCAAAGAGGTCAAGAAAAAGGCCACCACCGAGTTCAACAAGCTCAAGAGCATGTCGCCGATGTCGGCGGAAGCCACGGTGGTGCGCAACTATCTCGACTGGCTGGTCGATGTGCCGTGGAAGAAGCGCTCGAAGACCAAGATCGATCTCAAGACCGCGCAGGAAACGCTCGACGCCGACCACTACGGCCTGGAGCGGGTGAAAGAGCGCATCATCGAAAACCTCGCAGTGCAGAGCCGCGTGAAGAAGATCAAGGGCCCGATCCTGTGCCTGGTCGGCCCGCCGGGCGTAGGCAAGACGTCGCTGGGCCGTTCGATCGCCAAGGCCACCAACCGCGAGTTCGTGCGCATGAGCCTGGGCGGCGTGCGCGACGAGGCCGAAATCCGCGGCCATCGGCGCACCTATATCGGCTCGCTGCCGGGCAAGATCATCCAGAACATGGCCAAGGTCGGCGTGCGCAATCCGCTGTTCCTGCTCGACGAAGTCGACAAGATGGCCCAGGACTTCCGCGGCGACCCGGCCTCGGCGCTGCTGGAGGTGCTGGATCCGGAACAGAACAACAGCTTCGGTGACCATTACCTTGAGGTCGACTACGACCTGTCGCAGGTGATGTTCGTGTGCACGGCCAACACGCTCAACATCCCGCCGGCGTTGCTCGATCGCATGGAAGTCATCCGGCTGTCGGGCTATACCGAAGACGAGAAGGTCAATATCGCCGAGCGCTACCTCGTACCCAAGGCCATGAAGGAGAACGGCCTGAAGGACGAAGAGCTGGCTATTTCCGACAACGCGCTCACCGACGTCATTCGTCGCTACACGCGCGAAGCCGGGGTACGAAATCTCGAGCGGGATATCAGCAAGATCTGTCGCAAGGTGGTCAAGGAGTTGATCAGCGCCGAGAAGGATGGTTCGGTCCAGGTCTCCAAGCGCAACCTCGACAAGTATCTTGGCGTGCCCAAGTTCCGCTACGGCCGTGCGGAGGAAACCGACGGCGTGGGCCAGGTCACGGGTCTGGCGTGGACGGAAGTCGGCGGCGAGCTGCTGTCGATCGAGTCCGCGGCGGTGCCCGGCAAGGGCAAGCCGTTGCATACCGGCTCGCTCGGCGACGTCATGCAGGAATCGATTCAGGCGGCGCTCACCGTCATTCGCTCGCGCGCGGCCACGCTGGGCATCGAGCGCGATTTCATGCAGAAATCCGACCTGCACGTTCATGTGCCCGAGGGCGCAACACCCAAGGATGGGCCCAGTGCGGGCATCGGGATGTGCACGTCGATGATCTCGGCGTTGACCCAGATTCCGGTGCGTGCCGATGTGGCGATGACCGGTGAAATCACGCTGCGTGGCGACGTGCTGCCCATTGGCGGGCTCAAGGAAAAACTGCTGGCAGCCCACCGTGGCGGGATTAAAATTGTTATTATCCCGCACGAAAACACTAAGGATCTCGCGGAGATACCGGCGAACATCAAGAATCGACTCGATGTGCGACCGGTTCGCAAGATCGACGAGGTGCTCGAAATTGCGCTCACGCGTCAGCCCCAGCCGCTTGCCGACGATGCCGCTGCCGCGGATGCGCCGGGCAAGAGCGATCCGGCCGGCCTGCGGGCGCATTAGTGGTCTCGTGACAGCATCCCGTGATCAGGGCTAAGCCTTTGTTGACGGTACAAACAGCCGCTTGGTATAAAAGCGGCTTATTGCTCGCGGTCCGGCGTTGAAAACGCCGCCGTGAGCACGCAAGGTTGGCGACGCGTTCGCGATCGGGCGTATGCCAAGGTGCCGACTCGGTCGGCACTACATAGAATTTTCGTTTCATTCCTCAGGGGATACTTGCTATGAACAAAACCGAACTAGTCGACGCGGTCGCCGATGACGCTGATCTGTCCAAGGCCGACGCCTCGCGTGCCGTGGACGCCATGATCGACGCCGTGACCGACGCCCTGAAAAAAGGCGATAAGGTGTCGCTGGTCGGCTTTGGTGTGTTCTCTGTGCGCGAGCGCGCCGCTCGTCAGGGCCGCAACCCCAAGACCGGTCAGTCGATCACGATCCCGGCCGGCAAAACGCCCGGCTTTAAGGCTGGTAAAGCGTTGAAAGACGCTGTAAACTAGCGCCCCTTCGCTGGGTGAACGGTTACACCGAACACGCCGGAGAGGGTGCTTAGCTCAGTTGGTAGAGCGTCGCCTTTACACGGCGAATGTCGGCGGTTCGAATCCGTCAGCACCCACCACGATAAAGTTTCGGAGCGGTAGTTCAGCTGGTTAGAATGCCGGCCTGTCACG
>DJIE01000129.1:4444-4622 GCA_002433465.1 Salinisphaera sp. UBA6602 | reverse complement strand
TCGAGTCCCGTCCGCTCCGCCAATCCGTGTCGACGTACGCGTCGGCCAGGACACTAAAAGACCCTCTCGTTTCGAGGGTCTTTTTTGTTCTTTGTTGTATGAGTGCTGGGGCAGGTTTCGCGGTGCATCGCATCGGTAGCCGGCCAGCCATAGGTCAGGAGCGGTAGTTCAGCTGGTT
>DJIE01000129.1:0-4119 GCA_002433465.1 Salinisphaera sp. UBA6602 | reverse complement strand
GGTTAGAATGCCGGCCTGTCACGCCGGAGGTCGCGGGTTCGAGTCCCGTCCGCTCCGCCAGTCTTTGTCGACGTGCGCGTTGGCCTGGACAGAATGAAGGCCCTCTCCGGAGGGCCTTTTTTTATGCGTGTCGTTCTTGGCGAGCGATTCGCGGCCGATGTTGCAGGTCGGGCCTCCCATGGGCGTCGCGTATGCGGCACAATGGCGGCTTCGCATAAAGCGCGCACAGGGCAGGGCTTGGTGCTGCGTTTGAAATATTCCATCCGCCGGAGCGCGATCAATGCTGCAGAGAATCCGCGACAACGCCAGCGGCCCCTTGGCCTATGTCGTCGTTGCCGTCATCACGCTGGTTTTCGGTGTGTGGGGGATCGGTTCATACTTCACCCCTTCGGCGGATCCCGTCGTTGCCAATGTGGGCGGTACGGATATCACCCGTAATCAGCTGGAGAACGCGTATCAGCAGCGTTACCAGCGGCTGCGCCAGATGATGGGCGACAACTTCGATCCCAGCATTCTCGACCCGCAGCGGCTGCGCCAGACGGTGCTGGACGGTCTGATCAACCGCGAGGTGATGGACCAGTACGCCCAGCAGGCGGGCTATCGCGTCACCGATCGGGCGTTGCTCGGCGCGATCCGCGGCAATCCGCAGTTCCAGCAGAACGGCGAGTTTTCCAACCAGCGCTATCGCGCGCTGTTGGCCCAGGCAGGCATTGCGCCCGCCCAGTATGAAGCCAGCCTGCGCCAGGACCTGGTCAGCCAGCAGCTGCGCGGCGAAATCACGCAGAGCGCGTTCGCGGCGCCTGCCGAAGTAGACCAGTCTTATCGACTGGCCAACCAGCAGCGGCAGTTGCGCTATCTGGCGTTCGATCCCGCGAGTTATCGCGACAGCATCGACGTGGACGATGCCCAGATTCAGAGTTATTACGACGAACATCCGGACGCCTTCAAACGCCCGGAGCGGGTCAAGCTGCGCTACGTGTCGCTTGATCGCAGTAATGCCACCGCCGACGCCGGGGAGCCGGACGAACAGACGCTGCGTACCCTGTTCGAAGACAACAAGCAGCAGTTCGGCCAGCCCGAGCGCCGCAGCGGCGGTTTTGTACGGGTGCCCATCGGCGACGACGCCGACGCAGCACGCGATAAGATTCAGGCGCTGGCGAGCGGGTCCGACGATCTTGAAACCCGTGCTGATGCCGGTGAGGACAGCGATTACGAAGCCATCGACAACGCCGCCCGCGCTGATTTGCCACAGGCCGTAGCCGAGGCGCTGTTCGACTTGGAGCCCGGTCAGACGTCCACGCCGGTCAAGGGTGCCCAGGCGTGGTATCTCGTGCATCTGGCGAACGTTACGGCGGCCAGCGAGCCGGCTTTCGACGATCCCGAAGTCCAGTCTCGGCTCAAGGCGATGGCGAGCACGCAGCAGGCGCAGCAGGCGTTCGCTGACAAGCGTAGCCGGCTTGAATCGCTTGCCTATGAAGCGCCCAACGATCTCGATACGCTGGCCAACGAGCTGGGCCTGGAGATTCAGACGACCGAATGGATCACACGCGATGAAGGGCCGGGTATCGGCCAGTACGACGCGGTTCGCAAGGCGGCGTTCACCGACGCGGTGCTCAAGGACAAGCTCAACAGCACGCCTATTCAGCTCGGTGCCGAGCGTCAGGTGGTGGTACGTGTAGCCGAACATGAAGCGGCCAAGCGTCGGCCGCTGGATGAAGTCAAGAATGATATTCGTGATCGCGTGATTGCCCGGCAGGCGAGCCAGAAGGCCCAGGACGCCGCCAACGCAGCTCTGGACAAGGTGAAGTCGGGTACGGCGCTGTCTGCGCTGGCACAGGAAAGCGGTGCCACATTCGAGCAGAAGGGCTTCGTACAGCGTTCGAACCGCGATATCGACCCGCGCATTCTGGAGGCGGCCTTCAACATCCCGCAGCCCAGCGAAGACAGCCCCGGCTACCGGGTGACCGCGACCCGTGACGGTCGCGTCGCGCTGGTGGCGGTGGATGCTGTAAGGGAGGCGCCCGCGAACGAGGCGGGTACCCCGCGCGAACGCTTTGCCAGTCAGCAGCGCGAGTACATCGCCGGTCTCGAATACGCGGTGCTGGGCCAGTACCTGCGCGCCCAGACCGATATCGAGGTGAACGAGGATCGTATCAACTGATCCGAGTCGCCTGATCGCTGTGCTAGTTTGAGGCGGCGAATGCGACAAGGCCGCAGCGTATCCAGCGCTGCGGCCTTTTTTATGTCCGGGTTTCAGCGCGCGTGGTTGGCAGGGTCTGCGTTGGCACGCGCTGGCGAAAGGCCGACGGCGATATGGCGCCTGGATGGGGAATCGTGGCCGTGCCAGGCCGCCCGTCTTGCACGACGGGCAAAAAAAAGCGGCCGGTTGGCCGCTTTTTCCATTTGTCGAGGGTTGGCCGCTTACGCGCCCGCGGTAGCGCCCATGATGTGATAACCCGCGTCGACGTACAACACTTCGCCGGTGATGCCGGATGCCAGGTCCGAACCGAGGAAGGCAGCCGCGTTGCCGACTTCTTCCTGGGTCACGTTGCGACGCAAAGGCGCGCCGTCGCGCGCATGCGAGAGCATGTCGCGAAAGCCGCGAATACCGGCCGCTGCCAGGGTCTTGATCGGCCCGGCCGAGATGGCGTTCACGCGTATGCCCTGGGCACCCAGTTCGGCGGCCATGAAGCGCATGCTCGACTCAAGGCTGGCCTTGGCCGGGCCCATGATGTTGTAACCGGGCATGACGTGAGTCGAGCCCAGATATGTGAGCGTGATCAGCGATGCGCGCTCCGACAGCATCGAACGCCCGGCCTTGGCCAGCGCCGCGAAGCTGTAGGCGCTGATATCGTGGCTGATGTTGGCCGCTTCACGGGTAAGCGTGTCGAGATAGCTGCCGTTGAGCGCCTCACGCGGCGCGAACCCGATCGCATGCACCAGGATATCGATCTGCGACCAGTGTTCGCTCAGCGATGTAAACAGGCCATCGATCTGTTCGTCCTGGGTCACGTCCAGAGGCAGTACGATCGATGCGCCGAGTTCCTCGGCCATCTTGTCCACCCGCGGTTTGAGCTTGTCGCCCTGATAGGTCAGGGCGAGCTCGGCGCCCTGGGCGCGCATGGCCTGAGCGATGCCGTAGGCAATCGACCGCTCGCTGGCCAGGCCCGTAATGACTGCTTTCTTGCCTTCTAGAAATCCCATGTCTTCTCCTCTAAGCGTCAAGCCGAACGGGTTGCCATCAACTCGAAGACACGGGCTGCAGGCGCAACCGCTGTCCTGGACGAATGGTGCTCCCCGACGACATATCGTTCAAGCTGCGCAGGGTGGTTACCTGCATCGAAAAACGTGCGGCGATGGACCACAGCGAGTCGCCCGTCTCGACCTCGTAGAAGTCCGGCAACGGCGCGGGGCCATCAACGGCAATCGATTGCCCTGGCTGCAGCCGCGTATTCGGTTCCAGCCGGTTCCAGCGGCGCAGGTCGGCCACGGTTACATCGTTGGCGTTGGCAATGTCCCAGAGCGAGTCGCCGTTTTTGACGATATGCGTGCTGGGGGCGGGCGGCGACGCCGAGCCGGGGATGGTGAGTTTCTGGCCCGGGCTCAGCGAGGCGCTCACGCCCGGGTTGCTGCTGCGCATCGCCGCTACATCGACGTTGTAGCGCTGCGCGATCTCCCAGAGTGAATCGCCGGTTTGCACGACATAGGTTTCCGCGGGTTCGGCCACCGGGGCCGGGTCGCCGGCATCACCGGCGCGCGGAACCGTGAGCTTCTGACCTACCCGGATGCGATCGCCGCGCAGGCGGTTGGCCTGGCGCAGGGCGGCCACGCTCATGTTGTATCGTGCTGCGATCGAGCCCAGCACGTCGCCGCGTCGAACCGTGTAGGTATGGGTGCTGCGTTGCACCAGCATGCTTGGCGAGGCTTCGGCCAGCGCCTTTTTGAACGCGTCGGCCTTGCCCGCCGGCACCAGTAGCGTCGCGCCGCTGCCGGGCGCGCTGGCCCAGCGCTGCAGTGCCGGATTGAGACGGCGCAGATCCTGCTCGGACATGTTGAGCATACGCGCTGCCACGGCTACTTCGGTCTGAGCGGGCAGCTCGACGGCGCGTGTGCGCGGCG
>DJIE01000194.1 GCA_002433465.1 Salinisphaera sp. UBA6602 | reverse complement strand
GCGTAGCGCCGAGCAGTGGAGGCGACAAGCGGATCAAGTCAGCCGGATGTTTGAGCGAAGCGAGTTTCCGGCTGGCCCGCTTGACGCCGCAGCCGCGCAGGGAACCGACGCGCAGCATCGGCGCAAGACAGGGTGCCCTTTCTCTTGGCTACTTCTCTTTGGGCAAACAAAGAGAAGTGGCTCGCGCATCAGCGCGAAATCCTAAGTCGAAACTCGCCCCGGCAGTTCATTCAGAAAGCGAAGGCCTCAAACGACGAGGCTTTCGGCACTCACTCGGCCGGCTCTTCCGACACGTAGGTTGGATTAGCGCAGCGTAATCCAACACCGAACGCAGCCGGCGGTGTTGATTCAACCCGCCTGTTCCAAATCGGTAACGACGGCTATTCCGCGTTGGCTTACGGCCTGTGGCCTAAGCCAACCTACGCGGGCAGCGCGGGCAGCGCGGGCAGCGCGGCATTGTTCCAGATACGGCGTACCCGGCAGTGCTCATAAAAAACCCCGAGCGCTGTGCCAACGCTCGGGGTCGATTCAATCAGTGAAAGCCTGCCGTCAGGCCGCTTTCTTGCGCGAACGCGCCGTCTTCGAGGCGCTCTGCTTCACCTCTTCGTATTCACTCGGCTTGAAGCGCATCAGGCGCAGCTTGTACTCCCAGTTGAAGCCGGGATACAGCGTGGTGTTCTTGCCGGAATCGGTCAGATACCAGCTGTTGCAGCCCGAGGTCCAGGAGGTGTATTTCATGCGCCACTGGATGCCGCGGTTGAACTTGTCCTGTACCGACTTCTTCACGTCGATGAAGCGCAGCTTCTTTTTCGCCATGTGGGCGATGGCCTGCAGGATGTAGTCCATCTGCTGTTCGGTGAAGGCCAGCACCGAGGTATGGCTGGGGCCGGTGTTCGGGCCCATCAGGAAGAACAGGTTGGGGAAGCCGGACACGGTCACGCCCTTGTAGGCTTCCGCGCCATCGTCCCAGGCGGTGTTAAGGTCGACGCCCTGGCGGCCCTTGGTGGGGAACGGCGCGGCCTTGCTGGGCACCTTGAAGCCGGTGGCACAGACGATGGCATCCACCTCGATGGTGCGCCCGTCCTGGGTGACGATCCCGTTTTCGGTGATCTTCGCCGGGCCGTCGGAAATCAGCTCCACGTTGTCGCGCTGCAACGCCGGATACCAGTCGTTGGAGATCAGGATGCGCTTGCAGCCGATCTTGTAGTCCGGCGTAACCTGCTTGCGCATGGCCGGGTCTTTGACCTGCTTCTTGATATGGCCCTTGGCCATGTTCTCGGCCACGCGCTTGAACGGGCCGAAGTCGGAAATGACGAAAGGCGCGAAGAGTTCGTTGATCCAGTAGATCTTGGCCCGCCGGCGATGCAGCTTGGACGGCGATTCCTGGTATTCGGCCTGCTTCTCGGCGCTGATGGGCCGATCCGGCTTGGGCATGATCCAGCTGGGCGTGCGCTGAAACACGGTCAGATGCTCGGCCTGCTTGGCCACTTCCGGCACCACCTGAATCGCGCTCGCGCCGGAGCCGATCACGGCCACGCGCTTGCCGGCCAGATCGTAGTCGTCGTCCCACTGGGCGGTATGCATGAGTTTGCCGGTGAAGCTGTCCAGGCCCTCGATCCGCGGCCAGGCCGGGTCGGCCAGCGCGCCGACGGCGGACACCACGACGTTGGCGGTCAGCGTTTCGCCGTCGGCCGTGTGCACGTTCCAGATGCCGGTGTCTTCGTCGAAATCGGCGCCCACGATGGTGGTGTTGAAGCGCACGTGCTGGCGCAGCTTGTACTTGTCCGTACAGCGCTTGATGTAGTCGAAAATCTCCGGCTGCTGGCCGAAGCTGCGCGACCAGGTCGCGCTCTGCTCGAAAGAAAACGAGTACAGATGCGAATGCACGTCGCAGGCCGCGCCCGGATAGTGGTTGTCGCGCCAGGTGCCGCCGACCTCGCTGCCGCGCTCCAGAATGGTGAAGCTGTCCACACCGGCTTCCTTGAGCCGGATGGCCATGCCCAGACCGGAAAACCCGGCGCCGATGATCGCGATATGCATATCGGTATCGATCTTCGGATGGGAGGTGAGCGGATTGAAGCGGGACACGAGTTCGGTAACGGCCATGGGGCGCTCCGTGGCGGTGCAAGTGGGTGCCAGCGGTCTGGCGGACTTCAAAAATATCAATTTCCGCTCTTTCTGACAAGGCGCAATGTCAGATTAGCCTGGCCTAGCTTACCGCATAAACTGGCAAGGGGTAGCCCGCCCGCGTTAACGTATTGATAATCATTCCTATCGTCTGGCGCGAGCGCGGCGCACAAGACCTCTAGCCACCGGCCCGGCTGCGATGTTCGCTGACCATTTTCATGATGATCTCGCCTCGTTTTCGGACGTGCTCCTGCACGCCGAGGCAGCGCCGTCGGCGGCTACGATCGAGGCCGTCGCCCTGACCGATCCGGCCCGGCTCGATCTGCTGCTGACGCATTTTGGCGAACGCCACGAATGCACGGAGCCGCGTGCCCGCGCATCGCAGTGGTCAAAATACTTTTTTGCCCGGCTGGGCATCGCCACCCTGGTCGCGCAGCTGGCCAGCGACCGCGCGCTGGATTTCGACCTGAACAGCATGCGTGTCGTCTGCGACGACGACGGGACCGCGGCCCAGTTTCTGTTCGCGACCGGCAGTGCGCCCGTGAGCGACCGCCCGGGGCACGATTTCAGCGCGCTCGTGGATGATGCCTTTGCCCCGGTCATCGCCACGCTGTCCCAGCATTGCCGGCTCTCCACGCGGGTGTTCTGGAGCAATGCCGGCGTTTACTTCGACTGGGCACTGGGCGAGCTGGAACGCCAGCAGCGCATTCCGCCCGAACGCCTGGCTGCCGTGCGTGCGCTCATGACCTGCCGGCAACGCCCCGACGGCGGCTTCAACCCGTTTCACCGCATCCACAAACGCTGCCCGCCCGGCACCCTCGACGGCAACGGCGAACCCGTGGAACAGTGTCGCCGGCTGTGCTGCATGCGCGATCTCGATTCGCGCTGGGATCTGTGCTCCAACTGCCCGCGCGCCATGCACCGCGCCGAACCCGACCGCGCTACCGGATAACGCCCGAATGGAACTGCTTCGCCTGATCTGGCGCGACTATCGCGCTGCCTTCATTGCCGTGCTCGTCGGCAGCATGGCCAGCGCGGGGCTGGGCATCGGCGTGATCGCCTTCATTAATTCGCGGCTGATCGAAACAGGCAGCGGTGCGCTGTCGGCCCTGCCCCAGTTCTTCGGCCTCATCGTCCTGCTGCTGGCGATTTCGCTGGCCTCCCAGCTCGGCCTAACCACGCTCGGCCATCGTTTCGTGTTCGATCTGCGCTCGCGCCTGGTCAAACAGATACTGGATACCGATATCGAGCGTATCGAGCGCCTGGGCAGCGCGCGCCTGCTGGCAGCGCTGTCGTCGGACATCCGCAACGTCACCATCGCCTTCGTACGCCTGCCGGAGCTGGTGCAGGGCAGCATTCTCACCGTAGCCAGCGTGCTGTATCTCGGCTGGCTGTCGTTGTCCATTCTGGCGATTACCGCGGTCTGGATCGGCGCCACCATGGGCTTCGGCGCCTGGCTGGTGCGGCGCGTCTATCACCATATCGCGCTCGTGCGCGAGGCCGAGGACGCGCTCTATCGCGACTACGAAAACGTCATCCACGGGCGCAAGGAACTACGCCTCAACCGTGCCCGCGCACGCCGGCTGTTCGACGAAACCTATACCGACAACGCCCGTCGCTACCAGCGCCACATCATTCGCGCCGACACCTTCCATCTGTCGGCCAACAACTGCACCAACATCATGATGCTGGGCGCGATCGGGCTGGTGTTCTTCCTCGCCAACGGCCTGGGCTGGGCGACGCCGGCCGTGGCCGCCACCTATGCGCTCACCCTGCTGTTCGTACGCACGCCACTCATCGGTGCCATCGGCGCCCTGCCCACGCTCATCGCCGCCCAGGTCGCCTTCGACAAGCTGCGCACGCTGGCCCTGGCCGAACACGCCCACGGCTTCGACCAACCCGCGCCCATCAGCGCCGACTGGCAGACCATCGAACTACGCCAGGTCTGCTTCGCCTACGACGGCGACGAGGCCGAAGCCGATACGCCCAGCGGCTTTGCCATCGGCCCCATCGACCTCACCCTGCGCCGCGGAGAACTGGTATTCCTGATCGGCGGCAACGGCAGCGGCAAGACCACCCTCGCCCGCCTGATCACCGGCCTCTACGCACCCAAATCCGGCCAGATTCTTGTCGATGGTCACGTCATCGATGCCAACCGGCGCGCATCGCTACAGCACCTGTTCGCTGCCGTATTCACCGACTTCCACCTGTTCGAACAACTGCTCACCAGCGACGGCGCCCCCGTGGACGACGCCTTCATCCAGGACTGGCGCGAACGCCTGGGGCTCACCAACAAACTCGCGCTCGAAGGCGAACGCATCCTCGACACCCAGCTCTCCCAGGGCCAACGCAAACGCGTGGCCCTCATGCTGGCCCTGGCCGAATCCCGCGACATCCTGTTGCTCGACGAATGGGCCGCCGACCAGGACCCCACCTTCCGCCGCGTGTTTTACCGCGAACTGCTCCCCGCCTTCGCCGCCCGTGGCCATACCGTGTTCGCCATCAGCCACGATGACCACTACTTCGAACATGCTGACCGCCTGCTGGAAATGCGCGGCGGTCAGTTGACGGAACTGACCGGCGCGGCGCGAGATGCGGCCAGTCAGGATGCGGTCGCGCGGATTGCGCCAAGCTGATGGAGAGCAGCTCGGCACCGAGAACCGGGGGAGTTAGTTCAAGTCTGCTTTCGGCCAGAAGCAGCCTTTGTAACTGTCGATTCGCAAGCCTGATGCGACGACAAATCATCGTGCTAATTGATGGCAAAGTATCGTCAACACGGTAACGAACACTAGTCTTGTTAGTGGAACGTAAAAAGGTACCAACAATCTTTGGCACAGCTGCGATCTGCCATAAATGTTCCTTGCCCAGTTTCTTCGTCGAAGAATGTACTTCGGGGGGCGCCGTACACCCTCGTGAATCCATTCGCTGTGCCAGCGAAAACGAAACCGGTAGCTTCATTGTAGATTTGCGACGCAGATAACTTTTTACCGTCGTTAGTCGTCTTTGAACATCGCAGGATCGAGACATCGAGCTCGTTCATCAAACGAGTTATCGATGCCGCGACATTACTCCGCAACTGCATGCCCGAGCTTATAAGGGTGTAGTCCCCATCGCTTTCCATCCTCGAAAGCTCCGGCAAATCGACACAATAGTTTGAGAGTTGCTCAATCTCACTATATCGATCATTCAACTTTGTCCGGAGCTTTTGTACCGTGTTGTCGTTTTCTTCCGTACCTGATTGAGCGCACCCGCCTATGGTCACGAGTATCAAAGCAAGCAGGATCAACTTGGCGGGACTTCGCACTTTTTTACCCGCTAACATATGGCGCGGCCGTTTATCATAAGGCCATTGTCCTCAACCGCTTTTATCCCTCCGGGCGTTCGAGCAATAACGCTTCGTAGCATCGAGCTGGGTAGGTAATTCCTTCCTTTGTGTTCGACGAGCAAGCCACCGTTTCGCTCGTGCCTTAAACCTTCTTCGCGTGCTTGCAAGATAGCCTGGCAAGCTTGAGCCTGCCGCACTTTGTGCAAACGGATGATCTTGGCACTGCTCTTATCGGGCGGCGTGTGCACTTTTAAAATAGCTTCTAGCTTGCTGAGAGGAGACGAAAAGGCGACGCGTTCTTTAAGCAGAAGCTGAAAGCGCCTCGCTATTTCTGTTATTTTATCAACGGGTTATAGGCACTGCTCACCAGCCGTCGACGAAGACAAGGGAATCGCGCCCTGCAAGTTCACGATGACTACGTCCGCTTTGGGCCGCTAACGGCCAAGAGCGGGCATATCCCTAAGGTAACTGCCGATGTTTTGAACTCGTTCGACGATAAGATCAGCGAGCGACGTGGCGGCAAGTGTCGCGCGGCCGGTGCTTCGATAGAGTCGGATATCGATGGTCGGCAACTCCGGCAAACCAACCTCTTCTGGCTGAAGAATCCGAAGTTCCGAGTCGACCATGCTGGGTATGGCCACGGTGACAGCCAAGCCCGCTATGACGGTCGCGCGCAGCGCACCGAATGCCTGGTTTTCGTAGGCCGAGCGCCACGCTATCCCCGCGCGGTCGAGCGCTGCCGTTGCGGCCGACCGAAAAGCACAGCTACCCTGGGGCCATACCGCCAGAGGTAACGGGCGCCTTAGATACGCGCCCGACCCCGGCGCTGCGACCCAGACCAGCGGCTCGCGGCGTAACTGCTTGCCGCCCCGTGCGCTCGATTCACGAGTAACGATCGCCATGTCGATCTCGCAAGCCGTCACCTGCTTGACCAGGGTCACGCTCAGTTCGGATCGCACCTCCATCTCGACCTGAGGGTATCGCTCGGCAAACAATGCCAGCGTCTCCGGCAGGTAGAGCGCAAAATCCGCGGGTAATCCAAGCCGGACCTTACCGGCGATTTCGCTATCGGACAGCCGC
>DJIE01000270.1 GCA_002433465.1 Salinisphaera sp. UBA6602 | reverse complement strand
CCGCCTGGCTGCGAATCGCCGCTCGCGTGGCGTCGATCAGTGCCCCTTCGCGGGTGATGAAGGGCGCACCGGACAGCCGCCACTGAATCGATTCCGGATCGATGCCGTGGGCCACGCAGCGTT
Source organism: Salinisphaera sp. UBA6602 (assembly GCA_002433465.1). Lineage (GTDB taxonomy): Bacteria > Pseudomonadota > Gammaproteobacteria > Nevskiales > Salinisphaeraceae > Salinisphaera. The sequence goes on along the minus strand of DJIE01000270.1, from coordinate 13,776 downwards.
GCTCGACGTGGGCGCGGATCGAGTCTTGATTCTGGCGCGGGTTGAAGCGCCAGTTGAAGCGTGCCGCGGCGACGCCGGGAATGACGTTTTCGGCGCCGGTGCCCGCATCGAGATTAGACACCTGGAAAGAGGTGGGCGGGAAGAACTCGTCGCCGTCGTCCCAGTGATGCGAGGCCAGATCCGCCAGCAGGGCGAGCAGCCGGTGCAGGGCGTTATCGGCTTTCTGTGGATAGGCCACATGGCCCTGGCGGCCTCTGACTCGCGCATGTCCGTTGAGGCTACCGCGCCGGCCGTTCTTGACCGTGTCCCCGAGCGCCTCCGACGACGACGGCTCGCCCACCAGACAGTAGTCGATCGCGATATCCCGTTCGCCGAGCCATTCCATGACCGCACGGGTACCGTCGACCGCTGGTCCTTCCTCGTCGCTCGTCAGCAGAAACGCCAGCCGTCCCGAATGATCGGGGTGACGGTCCCGAAAACGCTCGGCGGCGCATACCATGGCCGCCACGCTGGACTTCATGTCGGCCGCGCCGCGTCCGATCAGCCAGCCGTCTTCGACCGCGGCCTCGAACGGCGCCTGCGACCAGTCCTCGAGCGGGCCGGGCGGGACCACGTCGGTATGCCCGGCAAAACACAGCAGCGGGCCGCTATCGCCGGCCACGGCCCAGAGATTGTCTACCTCGCCGAAGCGCAGGTGCTCGATCGCGAAGCCGGCCGCGGCCAGGCGTTCGCCGATGAGTTTCTGGCAGCCGCCGTCCGCCGGCGTGACCGACTCGCGCCGAATCAGCGTGCGGGCCAGTTCAAGTGGCGCGTCGGCCATCAGTCCGCCCCGGCCAGGGCTGCCTCGTAGCGGCTTGCGGAAAAGCCGGCCAGGGTGGTGGTCGGGGTTTCCAGAATCGGGCGCTTGATCAGCGTGGGGTGGTCGACGAGTACCGGCACCGGATCGGCTTCGGCGGTCTGTTTCTGCTCGGCATCGAAATCACGCCAGGTCTTGCTGCGCTTGTTGATCAACGCCGCGTCGCCGAGTGCGTCGCGCCATTGTTCCAGGCGCTCGCGGGTCACGCCGTCGGCGCGCAGATCGACCCACGCGTGTTCGATGCCGGCAGCGCTCAGCCATTGGCGTGCCTTGCGGCAGCTGTCGCAGCTGGCGATGCCGTAGATACGAATCATCGTGCTCAGGCGCCGCGCAGCAGCTCGTTGATGCCGACCTTCGCACGCGTACCTTCGTCGACTTTCTTGACGATGATGGCGGCGTTGATGCTGTAACGGCCGTTGTCGCGCGGCAGGCTGCCGGCGACCACCACCGAACCGGCGGGGACCTCGCCATGCAGGATCTGGTCGGCTTCGCGGTCGTAGATCGGGGTCGAGGCGCCGATAAATACGCCCATCGAGATCACTGAGCCCTTGCCGACGCGTACGCCTTCGACGATCTCCGAGCGGGCGCCGATGAAGCAGTTGTCTTCGATGATGGTGGGCGCAGCCTGAAGCGGCTCGAGTACGCCACCCAGGCCCGCACCGCCGGACAGGTGCACGTTCTCGCCGACCTGAGCACAGGAGCCGACCGTGGCCCAGGTATCGATCATGGCGCCGCTGCCGACATAGGCCCCGATATTCACATAGCTGGGCATGATCACCGCGCCGGCGGCGATATGGGCGCCGCGACGAACCATGGCCGGCGGCACGATACGCGCGCCCTGTTTCTGGAAGTCGTCGGCGTCGTAATGGGCATACTTCGACGGCACCTTGTCGAAGTAGCGCGTGTGGGCGCCGTCGATGGGCGCGTTATCGCGCAGACGAAACGACAGCAGTACCGCTTTCTTGAGCCATTCGTTGACCACCCAGCCATCGGCGCTGGGCTCGGCCACGCGCGCGGCGCCGGAGTCGAGCAGGTCCAGTGCGCTCTGTACCGCGTCGCGCACGGCATCGTCGGCGTTCTCGGGCGAAATATTGGCTCGGTTTTCGAAAGCGTCTTCGATGATCTGCTGCGTATCGGCCATGGCGGCTCCTTGCTGCGCGGTCGGCGAGCGCGCGGTTTGAATGGGTGTGGGGCGCGAGAGTTTAACTCAGCGGGGCAACGCTTCGCACACCCGCGCCAGCCGGGTGGCGGCCTCGACGCAGTCTTCGGTCGAAGCGACCAGCGACAGCCGCAGCCGGCCCACGCCCGGGTTGGCGCCGCCGGCCGCGCGCGCGAGATAGCGTCCGGGCACCACGCGCAGGTTTTCTTCGCGCAGGGCAGCGCGGGTCAGATCCTCATCGCTGGCGCGGAAAGCCGGCCACAGGTAGAACGAACCCGCTGGCCGCACCACGTCACATAGCGGCTCGAGCAGCGGCATGACCGCCGCGTATTTTTCCCGATAAAGGTCGCGGTTGGCGCGAACATGGGTTTCGTCGCGCCAGGCCGCAATGCTGGCCGCCTGTACGTGCTGGCCGAGCGTGGCGCCGTGATAGGTGCGATAACGCAGATAGTCCGCCAACACCGAGCCGTCACCGGCCACAAAGCCGGAACGCAGGCCCGGCAGATTGGAGCGCTTGGACAGACTGTGAAAAACCACGCAGCGAGAGAAATCCTCGCGTCCCTGCGCATAGGCGATGTCCAGCAGGCCGGGCGGCGGGGCGTCCTCGTGCGCATAGATTTCGCTGTAGCACTCGTCCGAGGCGATGATGAAGTCGTGCTTGTCCGCCAATTCCAGGGCACGTTCGAAATAGGCGCGGTCGGCCACGGCGCCCGTGGGGTTGCCCGGCGAACACAGATACAGCAGCTGAACGCGATCCCAGTCGGCCGGGCTGAGTGCATCGAGGTCGGCAAGAAAACCGGTGTCCGGCAGGCAGGGCAGGTACAGGGGTTCGGCGCCTGCGAGCAGAGCCGCGCCTTCGTAGATCTGATAGCCAGGGTTGGGCATGGCGACTGCTGCGCCGGGTCGGGTCGGGTCCACGACCGCCTGCGCGAACGAGAACAGCGCCTCTCGAGTGCCCGCCGCGGGCAGAATATGTCTCGTATCGTCAATTACTTGTCGATCAACGTTAAAGCGCCACGACAACCAGTCGCCGATCGCGGCACGTAACGTGTCGCTGCCTTTCGTGGGCGGGTAGTGGGCGATACCGTCCATTGCTTCGATCAGCGCAGCCCGTGCCACCTCGGCGGGCGGGTGCTGGGGCTCGCCGATCGCTAGCGAAATGGGTGCGCGAGCACTGTTGGCAGGCGTGTCACGTAACAGCGCGGCCAGTCGTTCGAAGGGGTACGGCTGCAGGACGTCTAGGCGAGGGTTCATGGGCCGTTCTTGTCGAGTTCGTTGGTCAGGGTTTCGCGCAGGCGTGCACGGGTGGCGCGATCGCGAATCGGAGCATGGTCGCGATCGGTAATGAAGAACACGTCTTCGGCGCGTTCGCCGATGGTCGCGATCTTGGCGGTCTCCAGCAGGATGCCGTTCTGGTAGAACATATCGCCGATCACCGAGAGCAGGCCCGGACGGTCGGCGGTGACGACCTCCATGATCGTACAGGCCCGCTCGGGGGTTTCGCTGAAATAGATCTGGGTCGGGACGTTGAAATAACGGCTGCGTCGCGAGGCGCGTCTTGTGACCTCGATGCTTTCGACCTCCGGGTTGGCGATGGCCGCGCGTAGCGTCTCCTCGATTTCCTGGCGCCGATAGGCTTCCTTGATGGGTTGGCCATCGCTTTCACAGATTACGTAGGTGTCGAGCGTGTAATCGTCGCTGGTGGTGTTGATTCGGGCATCGAGAATCGACAGCCCGAGCTGTGCGAGTACGCCGGTCGCCACGCCGAACAGATAGTTGCGATCGCGGGTATACACGAACAGCGTGCTGCCCTGGTCGGAGATTTCGGCTACCGACACCAGCGGGCCGTCGCCGTCGTGGGTCACGATGGCGCGGGTCTGGCGGGCAATTTCTTCCGGGCTGTGACGCAGGAAATATTCCGGATCAAAACGTGACCATACCGCCTTGAATTTAGGCGTATTAACCCGTGATCGCGTGAGCATGGCGGCAGCCGCGCTACGGGTTTCGGCGACCAGTTCCGCTTCGCTGAGCGGATCGTCGAGGCCGCGCTCGAGCGCGCGCCGCGTGTTCGTATACAGGTCCAGCAGCAGGCTTTCCTTCCACGAGTTCCACAGATTCGGGTTGGTGGCGCGGATATCGCAGACCGTCAACAGGAAAAGCCGGTCCAGGCGTTCGCGGCTGCCCACTTCACGTGCGAACTCATTGACCACCTGTACATCGTTGATATCACGACGCTGAGCGGTCATCGACATGAGCAGATGCTGGCGCACGAGCCAGCAGACGAGTTCGGTATCGTCCGAGGAGATGCCGTGGTCCGCACAGAATTTGCGAGCGTCCCCGGCGCCGAGTTCGGAATGATCGCCGCCACGGCCCTTGGCGATATCGTGCATCAAGCCGGCGATATAAAGAATCTGCGGCTTGTTGAGCGACTGCATCAGCTCGCTGGCAAACGGCAGCTCGTGCTGAAAGCGCGGCAGCACTAGGCGGCGCAGATTGCGGATTACGAAAAGGGTGTGTTCGTCGACGGTGAGCGTATGGAAGAGGTCGTACTGCATCCGCCCGATGATCTTGCCGAAATTCGGCAGGTAGCGGCCCAGGATGCCGTAGCGGTTCATGCGGCGCAGGGCCCGGGTCACGCCGCTGCGCTGGCGCAGTATTTCCGTGAAAAGACGGCGACAGTGGATTGAATTACGAAAGCTTTTATCGATCAGGTGGCGGTCGCGTCGCATCAGTCGCAGGGTATGGGCACGTATGCCCGTCAGCCGCGGCCGGGTCTGCATGAGATAGAAGATCTCGAGCAGCGCGCTGGGATGTTTGACGAACACGTCATCGGCGGTAACTTCGATGAAGCCGTGTCGCGACTGGAAGCGTTCGTTGATCGAGCGCGGCCGTTCGTCGTCGCCGAAATGCAGAATCGCCTCGGAGAAAAGCTGAAGCAAAATATCATTTAAGGCAGTCAAAGCCTTGATATTGCGGTAATATTTCTGCATGAACTGCTCGACCGCGAGGTTGTTTTCCTCGTCTGTGTAGCCGAGCAGTTTGGCGATCTGGATCTGATGGTCGAACAGCAGCCGGTCTTCGGGACGATCGGTCAGGGTGTGCAGCGCAAAGCGAACCCGCCAAAGAAACGCCTGGCCGCGCTTGAGTTCGGTGAACTCGCGTTCGCTGAGAAAGCCATAGTCGACGAGGCCGTCCAGGGTCTGGGCAGCAAACTGGCGCTTGGCCACCCAGGCGATGGTCTGGATATCGCGCAGGCCGCCTGGCGACTCCTTGGTGTTCGGTTCCAGCTTGTAGGCGGTTTCGTCGTAGCGTGCGTGACGGGCCTGCTGTTCCTCGATCTTGGCCTTGAAGAATTCGGCGGACGGCCAGATATGTTCCACCGAGGTTGCCGCGCGCATGGCCGCGAAGAGTGCCGTATCACCGGCGAGCGCGCGCGACTCCATGAGGTTGGTCATGATGGTGATATCGGCCTCGGCCTGTTCGGCGCACTCGGCCGGCGAACGCACGCTATGGCCGACTTCCAGGCCGATGTCCCAGAGATGGGTCAGAAACCGCTCAAGCGCCGGGCCCACGGCGTCGAGCGTGCCTTGGCGATATAGAATCAGTACGTCGATATCCGAATGCGGCAACAGTTCGGCTCGGCCGTAGCCGCCGACCGCGACCAGGCAGGCGCTGGACGAATCGGCCAGGGCGCGCCATGCGCTGCCCAGCACGGCATCGACGAGGGTGCTGCGTGCATCGACCAGTACATCCACGTGAGCGCCGGCACGAAACGCCTGTTCGATGCGTTGGCGCCCGTCATCCAGATACTCGCGCGCCTGCGCGATCGATGCGCCCTCGGCATTGGCCGCCCGGGCGATGAACGCCTCCCAGTCGCCGAGATCGGGGTGTGCGCGGCGACGGGCATCAACGGACTGTCCCATCAGGCGCCCAGCTGGCTGGGGGTAAGGATTTCAGCGCCGTCTTCGGTGACCAGAATCGTGTGTTCCCACTGAGCCGAGAGTGAGTGGTCTTTGGTGACCACGGTCCAGCCGTCGGGCAGTACTTTCACGTGGCGTTTGCCGGCGTTGACCATGGGTTCGATGGTAAAGGTCATGCCCGCTTCCAGGCACAGCCCCTGACCGGGCTTGCCGTAATGCAGCACCTGCGGCTCTTCATGAAAGCCCAGGCCGATACCGTGCCCGCAGTATTCACGTACCACCGACGCACGCTGTGACTCCACATAGGTCTGAATCGTGGCGCCGATATCGCCCAGCGTCGCGCCGGGGCGTACTGCATCGATGCCCTTGTAGAGCGCGGCTTCGGCAATATCCGACAGGCGCCGGGCCTTGATGGAGGGCTCGCCGGCGAAATACATGCGCGAGCTGTCGCCGTGGTAGCCGTCCTTGATCAGGGTGACGTCGATATTCATCGCGTCGCCTTTCTTGAGCGCCTTGTCGCCCGGTATACCGTGGCAGACCACGTGGTTGATCGACGTACAGATGGATTTGGGGAAGCCGTGGTAATTCAGCGGGGCGGGCGTGGTGCCCAGCTCGTTCACCATGTAGTCGTGACAGAGCGTATTGAGTTCGTCCGTGGTCACCCCGGGCTGTACGTGCGGCGTGATCATGTCCAGAACCTGCGCGGCCAGGCGGCCGGCTTCGCGCATCTTGTCCTGTTCTTCGGGGGTCTTGATGGTCACGCTCATGCGTTTCGATCCTTGAAAGTCGTCGTGAAATGCCGGTCGAATCGTGACCGGCGCTAGCCTGGAAACGGTCGCTATGGTATAAACCGCTCGCGTTCGCGGCAATCAGAGGCCCAGAACGCGCTAAAAATCGGTCGATTGCGACCGTATTCGATATCGAAAATCCGCACGCGTGTCGGCACATGAAACGGGGTGCCTGTCTGCAATCGCAGGCCGGTTGTTTCATGGGATGCGCGTAAGCCACAACCCGGAGACAATCCATGAGTCAGATCAGCATGCGCCAGTTGCTCGAGGCGGGTGTCCATTTCGGCCACCGTACCCGCTACTGGAACCCCAAGATGGCCCCCTACATCTTTGGCCAGCGCAACAAAATTCATATCATCAACCTCGAAGAGACTCTGCCGCTCTTCAAGGATGCCTACAACTACATCAGTCGTCTGTCGGCCAATGGCGGCAACGTGATGTTCGTGGGCACCAAGCGCGCCGCGCGCGAAGCCGTGGGCAAGCAGGCGCAGCGCTGCGGCATGCCGTTCGTCAACCATCGTTGGCTCGGCGGCATGCTCACCAACTTCAAGACGGTCAAGAACTCGATCCAGCGTCTGCACGATCTGGAGCAGATGATCGAAGACGGTTCGATTCGCAAGCTCAACAAGCGCGAAGCGCTCGATCTCTATCGTGAGCGCGACAAGCTCGAACGCGGCATCGGCGGCATCAAGGAAATGACCAGCCTGCCCGATGCGCTGTTCATCATCGACGTCGGCTTCGAAAAGATTGCCGTCGACGAAGCGCGCAAGCTGGGTATTCCGGTCATTGCGGTGGTGGATACCAACTGCTCGCCGGAAAACATCGATGTGGTGATCCCGGGTAATGACGACGCCATCCGCGCGATTCGTATCTACACCGAGATGGTGGCCGACGCCGTTCTCACGGGACGCGGCAGCAAGGGCGACTTCACCGGTCAGGACGATGGCACGGTGGACGTTCAGGCGCAGGGCGCCGAGCACGAGCCGGGCAAGCCCGCTGCGGCCCAGGCTGCGAGCGAAGCGACCCAGAACTCCGTCATCCAGGAGTCTCAGGGTGAAGCCGAGCCGACCGCCACCGCCTCGCTGGGCGACGTTGCCTCGGTGCCGTCGGAAAATCCCGAACAGGCCGACCCGAAGCAGGCCGACAAGTAATCTCGTCCGGGCCGGTGCGTGATCGACGCGCCGGCCCGGCCGCTATCCAAACTTTGCGGAGAACGAATCATGGCAATTAGTGCTGCTCTGGTTAAAGAGCTACGTGAACGCACCGGTGCCGGCATGATGGAGTGCAAGAAAGCGCTCACCGCCACCGATGGCGATATCGATGCCGCAGCCGACAACATGCGGCGTGAAGGCCTGGCCAAGGCCGACAAGAAGGCCGGCCGCGTCGCCGCCGAAGGCCGTATCGCAACGGCCGTGTCCGATGACAATACGGTTGCGATCCTGCTGGAAGCCAACTGCGAAACCGATTTCGTCGGCAAGAACGACGATTTCGTGAATTTCGCCGAACTGGCCGCCCGCGCGGCGCTCGACAACGCCCCGGCCGACGCCGAAGCGCTGGCCGCGATTGAGGTCGACGGCGAAAGCCTCGACGCCAAGCGCCGTGCGCTGGTGGCCAAGCTGGGCGAAAACATCACCATTCGCCGCTTCCGTCGCATCGAAGCCGGTGAAGGCAAGCTCGACGTCTACATGCACGGCGCGCGTATTGGCAGCGCCGTCGCAGTGGTCGGCGGCGAAAGCGAACTGGCCCGCGATCTGGCCATGCATGTGGCGGCCACGGCGCCGGCTCACCTGTCGGCCGACGATGTGCCGCAGGAACGTCGCGACGCAGAGAAAGAACTGCTGATGGCCCAGGCCCGCGATAGCGGCAAGCCCGAAGACATCATCGAGAAGATGGTGGAAGGGCGCCTGCGCAAGTATCTGGGCGAAATCACGCTCATGGGTCAGCCGTTCGTGAAAGACCCCGATACCACGGTCGAAAAGCTGTGCAAGCAGCAGAATGCGACCGTCACCGACTACGCCCGTCTGGAAGTCGGCGAAGGCATCGAGAAGAAACAGGAAGACTTCGCTGCCGAGGTCAAGGCGCAAGCCGAAAAAACAGCCTGAGGGCAAATCGGCCGGCTGCCCAGGCAGCCGGCTTTTTTTTGACCTGCCCGTATCGCACGATCGGGCGGTAAGTTATCGTTGCCGGCCAGGAGCCGCTTCATGTTGTCGTACTGCAGCGCCACTCGATGAGCAAGAACAAGCCGACCACCAAACGCATTCTGCTGAAACTCAGCGGTGAGGCCCTCATGGGGCAAGCCGATTACGGTATTTCCGCCGAGGTGGTCGAACGACTTGCCGCCGAAATCAAGGCGTTGATCGAGTCGGGCGTTCAAGTCGCGCTTGTGGTGGGCGGTGGCAACATCTTTCGCGGCGTCGGGCTCGCTGGACGCGGCATGGATCGGGTTACCGGCGATCAGATGGGCATGCTGGCGACCGTCATCAACGCCCTGGGTCTGCAGGATGCAATCGAGCATGCCGGCATGACCGCACGGGTGATGTCGGCGATCCGGATCAATCAGGTCTGTGAGGACTATATCCGTCGTCGCGCGATTCGCCATCTGGAAAAGGGGCGCGTGGTTATCTTCGCGGCCGGTACCGGCAACCCGTTTTTCACCACCGATTCCGCAGCCAGTCTGCGCGCGGTGGAAATAAACGCCGATCTCATGCTCAAGGCGACCAAGGTCGACGGTATTTACAGCGCCGATCCGATGCGCGACAGCAGCGCGAAACGGTACACGCATCTCACCTACGACGAGGTGATCGATCAGCGCCTGAGCGTGATGGATACCACAGCGATCGTGCTCTGCCGCGACAACGGCATGCCGCTACGGGTGTTCGATATCAACCGGGCCGGCGATCTGGCACGCATCGTCGCGGGCGATGACGTGGGCACGCTGGTCGACAACGACACGACGAGAAGCAACGGATGATTGACGAGATATACAGTGACGCACAGCAGCGCATGGACAAGACGATCAACGTCATGCGCGAGAACTTCGGCAAGATCCGCACCGGGCGGGCGAGCACGACCCTGCTCGATCATGTGACGGTCGACTATTACGGTTCCGAGGTTCCGCTCAACCAGGCCGCGAATATTTCGCTGGAGGATGCGCGTACGATCACCATCCAGCCGTGGGAAAAGAGCATGGTTCAGCCGGTCGAAAAGGCGATCATGAAAGCCGATCTCGGCTTGAATCCGTCGACGGCAGGCCAGGTCATTCGGGTGGTGCTGCCGCCGCTGACCGAGGACCGCCGCAAGGATCTGGTCAAGGTCATTCGTGCCGAGGCCGAGGACGGCCGCGTGGCGATTCGCAATATCCGTCGCGACGCCAACTCCACGCTCAAGGAGCTGGTGAACGAAAAGGAAATCAGCGCCGACGACCAGCATGGCGGCGAAGCGCGGATCCAGAAGCTGACCGACCAGCATATCGACCGGATCGACAGTCTGCTCGAGGACAAGGAAAAGGAGATCATGACGGTTTGAACAAACCGTCGATCTGACTCGAGCGCCAGGTGCGAATATGACTGTGCCCGACCACGTCGCAATCATCATGGACGGCAACGGCCGCTGGGCGAACCGGCGGGGGCTGCCGCGCGCGGCGGGTCATCGCTCGGGCGCGCAGGCCGTTCGCGCGATCGTAGAAAGCGCGCGAGAACAGTCGGTCAAGACTCTGACTTTGTTCGCGTTTTCCAGTGAGAACTGGCAGCGTCCCAAAACCGAGGTGCGCGTGCTCCTCGATTTGTTCCGGCGCACCATCCGGCGTGAGATCGATTCCATGCACGACTCGGGTGTTCGCCTGAGTTTCATCGGCGAGCGCGAGCATTTCTCGCAGGCGCTACAGCAGGAAATGGCGCAGGCCGAACAGCGTACCCGCGACAATAATGGCCTGAACCTGATTATCGCGATCGACTACGGCGGGCGTTGGGATCTGGTGCAGGCTGCGCGGCAACTGGCCCGCGATTGCTGCGAGGGCCGCCTCGGGCCCGACGACATCGATGAGCACAGCCTCGGCGCGCGCATGGCACTGGCCGAGCACGCGCCGCCGGATCTGTTCATTCGCACCGGCGGCGAGCGCCGGATCAGTAACTTTCTGCTCTGGGATCTTGCCTATAGCGAGCTGTATTTCTCCGACGAGCTGTGGCCGGATTTCGACGGTAACAGTCTGGCCTGCGCCATCGAATGGTTTGGTCAGCGTCAGCGCCGCTTCGGTCGACTGCCGCAGGCCGCGGCCACGGGCGTCTGAGGCGCATGCTAGCCACCCGCATCGCAACAGCGCTGGTCCTCGTACCGCTGGCGGTACTGGGCATGCTGTATCTGCCCACGTTCGCCATTACCTTGTTGTTCGCGGTGCTCATGTTGCTCGGTGCCTGGGAATGGGCGGGCCTGTTGCGTATGGGCGATAGCGGGCATGTGCTGCTCGTGCTCGCCACGGCGCTGCTGATTTTCGTGTTCGCGCTGGTACGCAGCCAGCTCTGGGTGGTGGGCGCCGACAACCTTCTGATTGGTGCGGCCTGTCTCTGGTGGCTGATCGCGATCGGTTGGATCGTGCGTTATCCCAACGGCTGGGCACGGGTGATGGGGCGTACCGATATCGGCGTCGCGACCGGTCTGCTGACCCTGGTGGCGGCCGTGGCAGCGGTGACCTATCTGCACCAGAGCGATCAGGGCGCGCTGCTGCTGCTCGCCTTCTTCTTTCTTGTCTGGGCCGCGGATACCGGCGCTTATATCGCCGGGCGTACGCTCGGGCGGCACAAGCTGGCGCCCGCCGTCAGCCCGGGCAAAACACGGGAGGGCGCCGTCGGCGGCGTGATCGCGGCGATGGTTTTTGCAGGCCTGGGTGCCTGGGTGCTCGGCTTCGGCGAAGCCCGGCTGGTGGGGTTCGTTGTGCTCGGAGCCTGGGTCGCGGTGATCTCGATCGTGGGGGATCTGACCATCAGCATGTTCAAGCGTCATGCCGGCATCAAGGACAGCGGCACGCTCTTTCCCGGGCATGGCGGAGTGCTTGACCGGCTCGATAGCGTGCTGGCGGCCGCGCCCTGGTTCGTGGCAGGGCTGCACTGGCTTCCCAGCAGCATCTAGGCGCGTTCGCCGTATTGAGCGGCGACCCAGGTAAACTGGCAGCGCATCCGCGGATCGGCGCCTTGCGCCCGATCCGGTGATCCAATCCACGCCGGCGGTATGCGCCGACGCTCGGGAGAAACGAATTACATGTCTGACTGGCTGATGTCGGTTCCGGCGTTCATCGTGGCCATCGGTCTGCTCGTGGCCGTGCACGAATACGGCCATTTCTGGGTGGCACGCCGATTCGGTGTGAAGGTGCTTCGTTTTTCAGTGGGGTTCGGCAAGCCTCTGTTTTCGTGGTATGACCGTCACGGAACCGAATATGCGGTAGCGGCTATCCCCCTGGGGGGATACGTGAAAATGCTGGATGAGCGGGAAGGCCCGGTACCGGAAGAGCTACGTGATCAGGCGTTTACCTCGAAACCTCCTTCCCAGCGCATCGCCATTGCGGCTGCCGGCCCAATTGCCAATTTTCTGTTCGCGATTCTCGCTTACTGGGTGTTGAGTGTTGTTGGCGTTACCACCGTCGCTCCGGTGGTTGGCGAGGTGGCCCAGGGCAGCGTTGCGGAACGGGCAGGGCTGGAAAGCGGGATGGAAATCCATACCGTTGACGGCCATAGGGTGACCTCCTGGCGAGACGTCAACATGCGGCTGCTCGAGAGGGCGGGGGAGTACGGTCAGGTTTCGCTGGAGATTTCCCGGGATGGTTCCAGGGGCACTGTGGCGGGTCCATTGGACGGCTGGCGCCTGAGTGATGATACTCCGAACCCGCTGGCGGAGTTCGGGATATCCCCCTGGCGGCCGGATGTGCCCGCGGTGCTGGGTGAGGTGACTGCCGATGGTCGGGCAAATGCGGCCGGGCTGCAAGGCGGTGACCGCATATTGGCTGTTGATGGCGAGCCGGTACCGGACTGGTTCGCTCTGGTGGAGCATATTCGGAATGCCCCGGAACAGACTCTGGAACTGACCATCGAGCGCTCTGGCGATGAATTGAATGTACCGGTAACACCGGCATCGAGAACCCTTGAAGATGGTCAGGTGATTGGTTTCGTCGGTGCCGGCGTAAGTGCAGTGAGCTGGCCCGATGATCTGTTGCGGGAGGTCCGCTATGGGCCTTTGGCTGCCATACCCAATGCGGTGAACGAAACCTGGGCCGACACACGTCTGACCCTGGTGGCGATTAAAAAGATGGTCACCGGGCTGTTGTCGCCGACCAACCTCAGTGGTCCTATCACCATTGCCCGGGTTGCCGAGGCGAGTGTCAGCTCGGGATTCGAAGACTTCGTACGCTTTCTGGCGTACCTGAGTGTCAGTCTTGGCGTACTTAACCTGCTGCCTGTTCCGGTTCTGGATGGCGGTCATATCGTGTACTACACCATCGAAGCCATTCGGCGGAAACCACTTTCCGAGCAGGCTCAGGCCTTCGGATTACGAATTGGTATGGCTTTGATACTGACTTTAATGGTGTTTGCTCTTTACAACGACCTGATGCGGTTGTGAGAATTGCGGGCTCCTTACCGCACATTAACCAGGCGAAATAACTGAATGAGACGTTCCCTTCTAGCTGTAGCCGTTGGCCTCGCAATTACCGCAACCGGTATAAAGCCAGCGCTGGCGGATGAATTCACGGTTGCGGATATTGAGGTAGAGGGCCTTCAGCGGGTTTCAGCGGGTTCTGTGTTTTCGGCTTTTCCGGTGAACATCGGCGAGCGTATGGACGAGACCAGGTTGGCCGACGCCATCAAGGATCTGTTTCGGACCGGATTGTTTACGGATATTCAGGCCAGTCGTGATGAAGGCGTGCTGATTCTGTCGGTGCGTGAACGCCCGTCGATTTCCTCCATTGAGATCGAGGGTAACAAGAATATCGAAACCGAGATGCTGATGGATGCCCTGGCCGGTGCGGGCCTGGAGGAAGGTCAGGAATTTCGGCGTGCTACCCTGGAGAAA
>DJIE01000247.1:19199-32428 GCA_002433465.1 Salinisphaera sp. UBA6602 | reverse complement strand
TGCGCCGACCACGTCGTCGGCCTGCAAAGCGGTTTCAACCGCGCGCGTATGCGCCTTGAGGCTATACCAGGCGATACACAGCCACAGCACGACCGTCGCGGCCAGCCAGCCGGCGAGGGGCGGCAGCACCCAGACAGCCACCCCGCCGGCGACCGCTGGCACTGCCACGAGCACAAGCCAGGCCAGCCCGCCGGCCCAGCGGCGACGCGGCAGGCGACGATCCAGCGCCTCAGCCAGTCGACCAAAGCCGACCAGCGGATGGCCGACACGCGGCTCACCCAGCAGGGCATCGAGGACCAGGCCGCCGATCGTCGCCAGGGTCAGCTCCACGGGCCTATCCACAAGGCCGCGGCGACCAGGGCGGTCGTTTCCGCCAGCTCGATCAGCGCGCCGACCACGTCGCCGGTATAGCCGCCGATACGCCGCTGCCAGAGCGCCCGCCAGCACACCCCCACCGCGAGCGCAGCCAGCGTTGCGACAACGCCGAGCGCCAGACCCGCGAACGCCAGGGTCAGCACGACGACTAGCGCTGCCATCGCCCAGGCATCGCGACGCGAAAGATTCAACGCCATCGTGCTGGCCAGGCCTTCGCGACGGCGGTAGCGGGTGCTGGCCATGAGCAGACTGGCCGCGGTACGGGCCAGCACGGCCACCACCAGCAACGCAGCCCCCACCTGCGGCCACAGCGCGATCAGCGCCGCGCTCTTGAGTGCGAGCAGCAGCACCAGCGCGACCACCGCCATCGGCCCGGCGGCCGGGTCTTTCATGACGGCGAGCGTACGCGCCGGATCGCTGCGGCCGTGGCCGGCGAACAGGGCGTCCACGCAGTCGGCCAGCCCGTCGAGATGCAGCGCACCGGTGAGCACGACCCACAGCACCACTAAAAGCCCGGCGCCCAGTACGGCATCGACCGCCTGTAGCGCCGCCGCCGCGCCCGCCAGCACCGCGCCGATGACAAGCCCGACGAGCGGATAACACAGCACCGACCGGCCGGAATCGACCGCCGTTACCGGCGTGACAATCAGCCGCCCCATCGGCAGCGTGGTGAGCAGACCGAAAGCCAGCCACAGAGGCTGCAAGAACGCGTTCACCGTGCGCATGACGAGGCCGCGCCGAAGTCGATGTTGTGGGCCACCAGCTGGATGAAATCCCGCGCCTCGTCGTGCACCACGCGCAGCCGCGTGAGACAGGCATAGGGCACCTCGATACGGTGCATCGCGGCACCGGGCATATCGAGCAGGTCGGCCAGCAGGGCACGTATCAGCCCGCCGTGGGCGACCAGCACCAGATGGCGACCGGCATGGGCATGGACCGCGTCGTCGAAGGCGGCCCGGGCGCGGTCGCGCAGATCACGCAGGGCTTCGCCGCCCGGCGGGCCGCTGTGCTCGGGGTCGTCGAACCAGGCCTGGGCGGCGTCGGCGTCGTCGCGCCAGACCTCGGACACCGGCCGGCCTTCCCAACGACCGAAATCGATTTCGCGCAGGCGCGCGTCGATCTCGATCGAAAGCCCGCGCGCGGCCGCCAGCCGCTCGGCAAAGAACCGACAGCGACGCAGCGGCGATGCGATGACGTGTTGCCAGCCCGGCTGCGCATCGGCCTGCGCCTGCATACGCGCCAGCCCCGCCTCGGACAGCGCCACGTCCAGGCTGCCACGAAAGATCGGGCCGCCTTCGCATTCGCCATGGCGCAGCAGATCGACGAGCGTTGTCGTGGCTTCAGCCATCGCGGTTCGTCACTCCGGCTTCGTCGAAGGTGGCCATGCCGGCATGCAGGGCGAGGGCGTCGCCGATCACGCCCAGCGCCAGGGCCGCGCCGCTGCCTTCGCCAAGACGCATGTCCAGATCGAGAAGCGGCCTTGCTTCGAGCATATCGAGCAGGTAACAGTGGCCGGCTTCGGCGCAACGATGCCCGAACAGCTGCCAGTTCGCACAGTCCGGCGCGATTTCGCGGGCACA
This sequence comes from Salinisphaera sp. UBA6602, assembly GCA_002433465.1. Classification (GTDB taxonomy): domain Bacteria; phylum Pseudomonadota; class Gammaproteobacteria; order Nevskiales; family Salinisphaeraceae; genus Salinisphaera. The sequence goes on along the minus strand of DJIE01000247.1, from coordinate 30,473 downwards.
CAGTGCCGCCACGCTGGCGATGAAACCATCCACCAACACCGGCACACCCGCCTGGGCCGCGGCCACGAAAGCGCCCGTAAGCGCGGCGATTTCGAAGCCGCCGACACAGCGCAGCATCGACAACGCCCGTGCCGAGCCGGTAGCGCCCTGCCAACTTGCGCGATGCCGGGCCAGCCCCGCTTCGACCACCGCCTGCTTGCGCGCCAACCCGGCGGCATCGATACCGGTACCCCGGCCGACGACCTGTGCCGGCGTGGCGCCGCTCAGGCCGGCCAGTATCGCTGCCGCGCTGGTGGTATTGCCGATGCCCATTTCGCCGCCGATGAACAGATGCGCCGACGGCGACACACGCTCGCGCCCGGCCTGCAATGCCTGTTCGAGCTCGCCGGCCTGCATCGCACAGCTTTGGGTGAAATCGGCGGTGCCGGCAGCGATACGGGCATCGATCACGCTGGCGCAGTCGGCCGGCGGGGCCACCGCGCCGAGATCCACGATCGAAAGGCGGGCATCGTGACGCCGTGCCAGTACGCAGATGGCCGCGCCGCCCGCGGCGAAGTTGGCGATCATCTGGCCGGTTACGGCCTGATCGAACGCCGACACGCCGCGAGCCGCCACGCCGTGGTCGGCCGCGAACACCACGATATCGATATCCGCGAGCACCGGGACGCTCTGCCCCTGCCAGCCGGCAAAAGCCTCGGCCAGGCCTTCAAGACGGCCAAGCGAACCGGGCGGCTTGGTGAGCATGGCCTGGCGGGCGCGCGCGCCGGCTCGGGCGGCTTCATCGATCGGGGCGATCGGCTCGTGCAGCCAGTCGGTCATGCGCCGTTCTCCTTGAGCGTGAGGGGCAGGCCGGCAACCACCAGCGTGACGGTATCGCAGCGTTCGGCCAGCGCCTGGTGCAGCCGCCCGGCCTCGTCGGCGAACCGCCGCGACAGCGCCCCCAGCGGCACGATGCCGGAGCCGACCTCGTTGGATACGAAAATCAGTCTCGCCCGGCTGGCGTCGACCGCCGCAAGCAGGGCATCACGTTCCTCGGCCCATGTCAGCGTGCCCGTGTCCTCGGCAAGACAATTGCTCAACCACAGCGTCAGACAGTCGACGAGAATACAACGGTCGGGGCCGTCCAGCCGGCGCAGGCAGGCGCCCAGGGCGCGCGGGGCTTCCATGGTTTGCCAGCGCGTATCGCGCTGTTCGCGATGATGCTGGATACGGGCCGCCATTTCGTCGTCGCCGGCCTGGGCCGTGGCCACATAGAACCAGCGCGCTACGGGCAGCGACAGGGCCCGCGCTTCGGCATGACGGCTCTTGCCACTGCGCGTGCCGCCCAGCACGAGTGTCTTCATATCGTTCTCCGCGGGCCGGTGAAGCGTTCAGCCATGCAGCACGACCGGGGTATGCGTATCCGGATGGGTGATCACCCGGGTCTGGGTGTCGAACAGGCGTTGCATACGTTCGGCGGTGACCACCGCGGCCGGCGTGCCGGCAGCGATGGTCTGGCCATCGCGAAGCGCCAGCATGCGATCGGCATAGCGTGCGGCCAGGCTGATGTCGTGCAGCACGCTCACCACCGCCACGCCCTGGGCCGCCAGCGCGGCCACTTGGCGCATCACCAGGCGCTGATGGCCGAGATCGAGCGCGGCCACCGGTTCGTCCAGCAACAGCAGCCGATCGTCGGCGTCCTCGACACGCCAGATCTGGCTCATCACCCGGGCCAGCTGCACGCGCTGTTTCTCGCCCCCGGACAGCCTGGTATAGGGTCGATCGCGCAGATGGGCGATATCGCAGGCCGCCAGCGTTTCGGCCACGATTTGCCGGTCGGCGATGCTGCCCGATGCGTGCGGGCTACGCCCCAGCCGTACGACTTCGGCCACGGTGAACGGAAAGCTCAGCGCGCTGGCCTGGGGCAACAGCGCGACCCGACAGGCGCGCTCGCGCGCCGGCCAATCCGCCAGCGCCCGTCCGCCCAGACGGATAGCGCCGGCTGCGGGCGTCGTATCGCCAATCAGGGCATGAACCAGACTCGACTTGCCAGCACCGTTGGGCCCGATCACGGCCAGGTGCTCGCCGGCGGCGAGCCCGAACTCGGCGGCCTCGACCACGGCGCGCCCGCCAGCAGTCAGCGTCAGCCCCACGACTTCGAGCAGGGGCGTATTCACAGGCCGTACTCGCGGCGACGCCGCAACAAGGAGATGAAAAACGGCGCGCCCAGCAGCGCGGTCAGCAGGCCCACGGGCAGCTCGGTCGGTGCCACAACCACACGCGCCAGCGTATCCGCCACCAGCAACAGAATCGCGCCCGCCAGCGCCGAGGCCGGCAACAGCCAACGATGATCGGGGCCGATGAGCATGCGCACGATATGCGGCACGACCAGCCCCACGAAGGTGATCGCGCCGGCCACCGCCACCGACACGCCCACCCCGGCCGCCGTCAGCAGCACCAGCTGGCGCTTGATGCGGTCCACGGCGATGCCCAGATGCCGGGCCTCGGACTCGCCCAGCAACAAGGCATTGAGGGCATCGGCCTGACGCGGCAGCACGACGAATATCAGCGCGGCCACGGCAGCCACGATCGCCACCCGGGACCAGTTGGCCCCGTCGAGCCCGCCCATGCGCCAGAGACTGATCCGGCGCAGCATTTCGTTGTCGGCATGAAATTCCAGCAACGAGCCGATACTGCCGGCCAATGCACCGATCGCAATGCCTGCGAGCAACATGGTCGCCACCGACGTGCCCTGGGGACCGGTGGCCAGCCGATAAACCAGCAGCACCGCCGCTGTGCCGCCGACAAACGCGCCCAGCGACACCAGCGACAGGCCGATAAAGCCGGCCGCCCCGCCCGCGAATACGATGACCAGGCTCGCGCCCACCGAGGCGCCGGCGGTCACGCCGATCAACGACGGATCGGCCAGGGGATTGCGAAACAGCCCCTGCATGGCCGCACCGCAGATCGCCAGCAGCGCGCCGACCAGCGCGGTAAGCAGTGCACGCGGCAAACGCAGTTGCCGCACGATCAGCGCCAGCCGCTGCATGCCCTCGTCGCGGCCCACGAGCACGGCCAGCACATCCAGCGCCGGCAGACGCACCGCGCCGAGCATGACCGCGGCCAGCAGACACAGGGGCAAAGCCAGTGCGAGCAGCCAGACCAGCCGGCGCGGGCTCATGGCAGCGCCTCGATATCGATGGCGGCTTCTACGGCATCGGCCAGGCGCTCGAACTGACGCTCGCGCACGGCCGCCACATCTTCGGTGACCGCGTTCTCGTAGCCGGCCCAGGCAAGCAGCGCCGCACAGCCCTCGGCCGTGTCGAACAGGCCGTGCAGGTAGGTGCCGGCGACCTGCCCGTCGGCGCTGATCGCGCCGTCGAAGCCGGTTTCGAGCTCGAGAAACGGCCGGGCCAGATCGGCACCGCGGGTCACCCCGCAATGAATACGATAGCCGGCGACCGCCGCCTGATCGTCCGACAGGCCGGCCACGACAAGCCGGCCCCGGACATTCTCGAGATGTTTCTCGCGGCGGATCTCGGTGGCGATATCCAGTACGCCCAGCCCCTCGACCGTTCCCGGCGTGTCTTCCACGCCGCAGGGATCGTCGATCACGCAGCCGAGCATTTGATAGCCGCCACAGATGCCGAGCACGTGCCCGCCGTAGCGCAGATGCCGGGCGATATGGCCGTCCCAGCCGTTGGCCGTGAGCCATTGCCGATCGGCACGCACATTCTTGGAGCCCGGCAATACGATGAGATCGGCACCACCGGGGCGCTGGCCCGGCCCGACCCATTGCAGATCCACGCCCGGCTGCAGGCGCAACGCATCCAGATCGGTATGGTTGGAGATACGCGGCAACGCCGGCACCTGCACCACGAAGCGGGCATCGTCATCCAGGCGCTGGTCGCGGGCGATGGCATCCTCGGCTTCGAGATAGAGCCCGTCGAGCCAGGGCAGCACGCCGAACACCGGCTTGCCGGTTTCGCGTTCGAGCCATTCCAGACCGGGTTCGAGCAGGGCGATATCGCCACGAAAGCGGTTGATGACGAAACCCGCGATACGTGCGCGCTCGGATTCGGACACCAGCGCGAGCGTACCCACGATCTGGGCAAACACGCCGCCCTTGTCGATATCGGCCACCAGGACCACCGGGCAGTCCACGGTCTCGGCAAACCCCATATTGGCGATATCGTTGGCGCGCAGGTTGATCTCGGCCGGGCTGCCGGCACCTTCGACAAGCACACGCTCGTACTGGCTGATTAGACGGGTATACGAGGCCTGTACCGCAGCCATCGCCGTGGGCTTGTAGTGGTGATAGTCGCTGGCCGACATGCCGGCCACGGCCTGGCCGTGGATGATGACCTGCGCGTTGCGATCGCTCGACGGCTTGAGCAGCACCGGGCTCATATCGATGGTGGGTGCGACCCCGCAGGCCGCGGCCTGCACCGCCTGGGCACGGGCGATCTCGCCGCCATCGGCCGACACCGCGCTGTTCAATGCCATGTTCTGCGGCTTGAACGGGGCCACCGACACGCCCCGCCGATACCAGGCCCGGCCGAGCCCGGCCACCAGCGTCGACTTGCCGGCATCGGTCGCCGTGCCCTGGATCATAAGCGTCTTAGCAGCCATCGACCCAGCCTGACTGTGGGCGGATAGCGTCGGCAAGCGCGTCGATGACCAGACGCGCCGCATATTCGCCAAACAGAGTGTGCTTGCCCGTATATTGCAGCGCCTCGCCCGTATCGGCACAGAAGACGGCCGTGGCATCGGTCCCGGTGCCGGTCGCGATGGCATTCGAGATCGGGCTGCGCGCATCGAGTGCTTGCAACGTCGCGGCCTTGGCCTCGGTGAGTGTCGTCAGGGTTTCGACCTGGGCCGCCGGCGTAAGCGCGAGCGTGGTGGCCAGGGCGAGATTGATGGTGCCCATTTCGCAGGGGCCGGGCCGTAGTTCACGCCGGTCCGCACAATCCCCGGCACGCCGGGCGTTGGCCAGGCCGGCGGTCACGAACACACACACAAGCTCGCCCTCGATATCGACCGTGGCGATACGCAGACTGCGCATCGAGGCGGCGGTAAGCATGCCGACACACGGCGCGGCCAGCCCGCGTTGCACCGCGAAATCGGCGATGAGGGTTTGCGGTGTATTCAAGGCGGCCCGGTCGTGGTCGTCGACGTGGCGGTTGGCAAAGCCCTGCGCGGTGCCCCAGCCGCCGCAGGCCACGGCCGAACTCAGACAATGCCAGGGTCGGTCGAAAGCAACCGCCAGCCCGCTATCGGCCACGCCGGCCTGCCAGCCCGGCAGCAGGAGCGCTGCCGGAATACTCTGCACCGCGGCCGACGGCAGATCGTCGCGTGCAGACCAGCGCCGCCAGGTAGCCGGGCCAGGCGCCATTGCCTAGTAGTCGACGCCCTTGCGCGCCTTGATGCCCGACTTGAAGGCATGCTTGATGTCCTTGACCTCGGACACCGTATCCGCCAGCTCGCGCAGGGCCGCGCCGCCGCCGCGACCGGTGACCACCACCGACTGTTCACGCGGGCGGTTGGCCAGCGCATCCAGCACTGTCTGTTCGTCGAGATAGCTGTAGCCGATCATGTAGGTCAGCTCGTCGAGCACGACCAGATCGAAGCTGGGGTCGGTGAGCATCGGCTCGACCTTGGCCCAGGTCGCCTCGGCCGCGGCGATATCGCCGCTGCGATCCTGGGTGTTCCAGGTAAAGCCCGTGCCCATCTGATGGAAGGCCACCTGCGGGCAGTGATCGCGCACGTAGATTTCTTCACCGGAAAGCTGCTGGCCCTTGATGAACTGCACCACGCCCACCCGGTGGCCGTAGCCCAGTGCGCGCATGACCATGCCGAACGCCGAGGACGATTTGCCCTTGCCGTTGCCGGTGAGCAGCAACAGCACGCCGCGTTCGGTATCGGCGGCCTCGATAGCCGCATCCACGCGCGCTTTCTGTTTCTGCATGGTTGCCTTGTGGCGTGCGGCCTTGGCGTCGTCGTCGCTGCGGGATTCGTCGCTCATACGGACTCCGTTGGTAGCGCACGGCCCGGACGGGCCGTGCGACTTGAGGCTACTGCGGCTGGTAGCGCAGCGTGAAGAAAACGTTGCGGTCGTCCTGATTGTAGAACCGCGCGGTCTGGTATTCCTCGTCGAACAGGTTGTTGAGGCTGGCCTGTGCGAGCCAGTCGCGTGCGAGCGCGACCGAGGCGCGCAGGTCGACGAGCTGATAGCTGTCCAGCTCGTTTTCGTTGGCGGCATCGTCATAGCTCGAATAGGCCACCGTCAGGCTCGCCCCGGCACTGTAGCGGCCAAAGGCGCGATCGACGTCGAACTGAGCGGTATGGCCAGGCCGCCGCGGCAACTCGTTGCCTTGGTTCGGGCCGGCGGTGCGATTTTCGGTGTCCAGCCAGGTGAACTGGGCATTGAGTTGCCAGTCGGCGAGCACGGTGCCGACACTCGCCTCTGCGCCACGGATTCGGGTTTTCTGGATATTGCCCGGGGCGAAGGTGGCCGAATCGTAGGCGATCAGATCGTCGATTTCGGTCTGATAGGCATGCAGCGACCAGCGGCCCCAGCCGTGATCGCCGTCGAGGCCCACTTCGACGCTGTCCGATTCTTCCGGGTCCAGCTCGGGATTGCCGTAGTTGGGGAAATACAGCTCGTTGAAGGTCGGTGCCTTGAACGCGGTGCCATAGGAAATGCTGGCGGTATAGGCGTCGGCGAAATCGATGCCGTAGGCCGCACTGCCGGTGGCATGCTCGCCGAACTGTTCGTTGTCGTCGCCACGCCCGGACAGCTGCAGATGATGACGGCCCCAGTCGCCCAGATACTGGGCAAACACGCCCTTGTTGTCGCGGCTGTCTTCGCGCATATCGCCGGTGAAGTCGTTGCGGCGATCGCCGTCGTTGTCGCCGTCGACGTTTTCGAGCTTGTAGTCGACGCCAAGGGTGAACAGATCATCGTTGGGCAGGGTGATGTCGTTCTGCCAGCTCAGCTGATGGCGCTGGGTTTCGAAGGCGGTGACATAGCGCCCGTCGAGGAAGTTGTCGGAGTCGTCGCGGCTGTTGCCGTAAGTCAGTTTCGTGCGCCAGGTATCGAGCGGCCGCCAGGCAAGCGAAGTGCCGATGATCTGCTGGATCGTATCGCTCGAGTTCTGGGAGGTGCCGTCGAATTCCACGCTGCTTTCAGCGCGCAGGAAGTTCAGTTCCCATTCGACGCCGTTGTCGAATATCTGACCGTAGTTGAAGGCGACCGATACCCGGTCATAGCCGTCGTCGTCCGGCTCGTCGGTAAAACAGCCGCCGGTGCCGGCCGCGGCCGGCGTACAGGCATCGAAGCCGTCGGTACGGCGTCCATTCACGCTCAGGTTGTAGTGCGAGTTGTCGTCGCTGCCGGACACGCCCACCTGGCCTTCATAGCTGCTGTCGCTGCCCGCGCCGACCTGGAAATAAGGCCGGGTGCCCGTCTGGCCACGCCCGTCGCGGGTGAAGATCTGGATCACACCACCGATCGCATCGGCGCCATACAGCGACGAGCGCGGCCCACGCACGATCTCGATACGCTCGATCTGCTCGACCGCCAGGTCTTCGATGGCAGCCGCCCCGGCCGTGGCCGAGCGATACTCGACGCCGTCCACCAGCACCAGGGTGTGGTCGGACTCGGTGCCACGCAGAAAGATTGAGGTGGCTTTGCCCGGCCCGCCGTTGTTGGTCAGCGTGAGCCCGGGCGTTCGCCGTAGCAGATCGCGTACCGAACGGGCCTGCAAACGCTCGATATCGGCGCGGTCGATGACCGTGGTGGCGGCCAGCGTATTGCTCACCCGCTGTGGCGTACGCGTCGCGGTGACCTGGATATCGTCGAGCCGGGCCGTGCGCTCGCCGGCCATGGCGTGGGCCGTGCCGGTATCGGCAGACGTTTGTGCGACCGCGGGCAACGCCGCAGATGCCGCGCACAGCAGCACGACGCGCGCTGATGCGCGATGAAAATGACGATCGATGGACATGGTTCCCCCAATGGTCCCTGGCGCACACACCCGCGCGCCGCAATGGATACAGCCGCGAAATAGCGCCGAAAAGGGACAAAACGGGGAACACGGCGCACGCGAACGCACGCCGCCGGTCTGCCGTCTCATCGCCCGCCGCGATGTCGCTGCCTCGTATCACAGGCCGGTCTCCGGACTTGCGAGCGCCCTTGCGGGCCTTCGACACGCCTTCCCGGGTTTCAAGACCCAGTGGCGTATGTGTCGAATCCAACTCGCCTACCGTTGCGGGGGCAGTGCCGGCCTTGTCGTCACGAGTTTTCGTGGCAACGCACCGGCTTCCCGTTTCACCCGAGCGTTTTCGCGCTCGGACACCTGCGATAGCGCGAAGCCTAGCACCCCCGGCCCCGCCGTCAAGCAACGCCCACCGTGCGTTGCGCGTCGCCCGCGCGCATTCAGCGACCCGGACACGCCTTCGGCTTCCCGTCTATCCGGATAAACGGATATACTGCGCGCCCATACACACATTCAAGGTATCCATGAGCGATCTGATAGGCGCGCTGGCGCAGCGCATCCTCGTACTCGATGGCGCCATGGGCACGATGATCCAGAACCACGACCCGGACGAGGCCGACTATCGCGGCGAACGTTTCGCGGACTGGGAAAGCGATCTGAAGGGCAACAACGATCTGCTTACGCTGACCAAGCCGGAGCTGATCCGCGATATCACCGCACAATATGCCGCCGCCGGCTCGGATATCCTCACCACGAACACCTTCTCGGCGACGACCATTGCCCAGGCCGACTACCACATGGAAGACCTGGCGGTAGAGCTGAACCTGGAAGCCGCGAAGATCGCGCGCAGCGTGGCCGAGGAATACGCCACGCCGGACAAGCCGCGCTGGGTGGCCGGCGTGATCGGGCCGACCAATCGCACCGCCTCGATCTCGCCCGACGTCAACGACCCCGGCAAGCGCAATACCGATTTCAACGAGCTGGCCAAAGCCTACGGCGAAGCGGCCGAAGCGCTGCTCGACGGCGGCGTCGATATCATCCTGATGGAAACCATCTTCGATACGCTCAATGCCAAGGCCGCGATCTATGCCTACCGCAAGATCCTGCGCGAGCGAAACATCGACGTGCCGCTGATGATTTCCGGCACCATCACCGATGCCTCGGGGCGCACGCTCTCCGGCCAGACCACCGAGGCCTTCTACAACTCGGTGGCTCATGCGCGGCCGCTGACCATGGGCCTGAACTGTGCGCTCGGGCCCGATGCGCTGCGCACCTACGTGGCCGAGATGTCGCGGATCGCGCCCTGCTACGTGCATGCCTACCCGAACGCCGGCCTGCCCAACGAGTTCGGCGAATACGACCTCACGCCCGACGAAATGGCCGAACATATCGGCGAATGGGCCGAATCCGGCCTGCTCAACATGGCCGGCGGCTGCTGTGGCTCCACGCCCGAACATATCGGCGCGATCGCCAAGGCCGTCGAAGGCAAGGCCCCCCGCCGGCGCCCCGAAATCAAACGGGCCATGCGCCTGTCCGGACTCGAGCCATTCACGGCATCGGCCTGATGAACGGCGTTTCAACGATCCACAACCCGGCCGTGCGCTCGCATGGATGATCGTGATCCGGAAACCTACGCCATTATCGGCGCGGCCATGGCAGTGCATCGCACGCTCGGCAATGGTTATCCGGAAGGCGTCTATCTGGAAGCGCTTGCACTCGAATTCGGCGAACGCGATATCCCGTTCAAGCGCGATGTTGCGCTGCCGGTTCGCTATAAGGGCCGCGATCTGGACTGCGACTACGGCGCCGACTTCATCTGCTACGACAACGTGGTTGTCGAACTCAGGTCGGTCGCCGATCTGGCCAATCACGAAAAGGCGCAGACGATTCATTATCTGCAGGCGTCCGAGGCCTCGGTGGGCCTGCTCCTGAACTTCGGCCAGACCACGCTGCAATACCGGCGCTTCAACCGATCGGGCGACTGATCGCTTCTTCAAATCTGTGAAATCTTCCCAATCCGCGGATAAACCCGTCTTATGACCTCAGCAATCAACTTCATCAACATCGGCGAGCGCACGAACGTTACCGGCAGTGCGCGTTTCAAACGGCTGATCAAGGAAGAGGATTACGACACCGCGCTGTCGGTGGCCCGTGAGCAGGTCGAGAACGGGGCCCAGATCATCGATATCAACATGGACGAGGGCATGCTCGACTCGGTCGAGGCCATGCGCAAGTTCCTGAACCTGATCGCCGGCGAGCCGGATATCGCCAAGGTGCCGGTGATGGTCGACTCCTCGAAGTGGGAAGTCATCGAGGCCGGGCTGCAATGTATCCAGGGCAAGGGGATGGTCAACTCCATCTCGCTCAAGGAAGGCGAAGACAAGTTCTTGGAACAGGCCCAGGCCTGTCTGGACTACGGCGCCGCCGTGGTGGTCATGGCCTTCGACGAACAGGGCCAGGCCGATACCGAGGATCGCAAGGTCGAGATCGCCGAGCGCGCCTACCAGCTGTTGATCGAAAAGCTCGACTTCCCGCCCGAAGACATCATCTTCGACCTCAATATCTTCGCCATCGCCACCGGTATCGAAGAGCACAACAACTACGCCGTGGACTTTATCAACGCCACCAGGCGCGTGCGTGAATCCTGTCCGGGCTGTCATGTCTCCGGCGGGCTGTCGAACGTATCGTTTTCGTTTCGTGGCAACGAAACCGTGCGCCAGGCCATGCACTCGGTGTTTCTCTACCACGCGATTCCGGCCGGGCTGGACATGGCCATCGTCAACGCCGGGCAGCTGGAAGTCTATGACGACATTCCGGAAAAGCTGCGCGAGGCCTGCGAGGATGTCGTCCTCAACAAGCGCGACGATGCCACCGAACGGCTGCTCGACCTGGCCGAGGAATACAAAGGCAAGGGCAAGAAGAAGGATTCCAAGGAAGACCTCGCCTGGCGTGAGTTCGAGGTCAACAAGCGCCTCGAACACGCCCTGGTCAAGGGCATCGACAGCTACGTCACCGAAGACACCGAAGAAGCCCGCCAGCAGGCCACCCGGCCGCTGGATGTGATCGAAGGCCCGCTCATGGACGGCATGAACGTGGTGGGCGATCTGTTCGGTGCCGGCAAGATGTTCCTGCCGCAGGTGGTGAAATCCGCGCGCGTGATGAAAAAGGCCGTGGCCTATCTGCTGCCCTTCATCGAAGAAGAAAAAGAAGAGGCCGACAAGGGCTCGAACAACGGCACCATCATCATGGCGACCGTGAAGGGCGACGTACACGATATCGGCAAGAACATCGTCGGCGT
>DJIE01000247.1:0-18891 GCA_002433465.1 Salinisphaera sp. UBA6602 | reverse complement strand
AAGAACATCGTCGGCGTGGTGCTCCAGTGCAACAATTTCGAGGTGATCGATCTCGGCGTGATGGTGCCGATGAACGACATCCTCGACGCCGCCGAGAAGCACAACGCGCACGTCATCGGCCTGTCCGGGCTGATCACCCCCTCGCTCGACGAAATGGTCAACGTCGCCGCCGAAATGCAGCGTCGCGGCATGAATACGCCGCTGCTGATCGGCGGGGCCACCACCTCGCGTGCCCATACCGCGGTCAAGATCGACCCCGTCTATGACGGCGCGGTGATGTGGGTGAAGGACGCCAGCCGTTCCGTGCCGGTGGCCTCACGCATGGTCAGCGCCGAGGGCCGTGCCAAGCTGGAAGCCGAGCTCAAGGACGACTACGACAAGCTGCGCGAGCGCCACGCCAACAAGCGCAAGGACAAGTTCCTGACCCTGGCCGATGCGCGTGCCAACGCGGTGAAGCTGGACTGGGACAACTACGAGCCGCCGCGCCCGCAGCTGCCCGAAACCACCGACTACGCCCTGCGCGAGGCGCCGCCGCATATCAGCGGCGAGGCCAGCGACGAATCCGGCGTCTATGTGTTCGAGGATTTCCCCCTGGAACAGCTCGTGGACACCATCGACTGGACGCCGTTCTTTCTGTCCTGGGAGATGCGCGGTCGCTATCCGGACATCCTCAACGACCCCCACAAGGGCCCCGAGGCGCGCAAGCTCTTCGACGAGGCCCAGGCCATGCTCAAGCAGATCGTGGAAGACAAATGGCTCACCGCGAAGGGCGTGGCCGGCATCTTCCCGGCCGAGCGCGTGGGCGACGATATCCACGTGTTAAGCGACGATCGCAGCGAAACCGTGCATATCATGCACAATCTGCGTCAGCAGACCGAGCATCGCGAAGGCGTGCCCAATCGCTCGCTGGCCGACTTCATCGCCCCGAAAGAGTCGGGCAAGAAGGACTGGGTGGGCGCGTTTGCGGTCACCGCCGGGCTCGGTTCCAACGAAATCGTGCAGCGCTTCAAGGCCCAGAACGACGATTACAACGCCATTCTCGTTGAAGCGCTGGCCGATCGTCTGGCCGAATCCTTCGCCGAATGGCTGCACAAGTTCGTGCGTACCGAAATCTGGGGCCATTCCGCGGACGAATCCCTGTCCAACAGCGACCTCATCGGCGAGAAGTACCACGGTATCCGTCCGGCCCCGGGTTATCCGGCCTGTCCGGAACATACCGAGAAGGACACGCTCTGGCAGATGCTCGACGTCGAGGCACGTACCGGCATCGAGCTGACCGAATCGCGGGCGATGTGGCCGGGTGCGGCCGTATCCGGCTGGTATTTCAGCCATCCGGAATCGCGCTATTTCGTGGTCGGCCGCGTAGCCAAGGATCAGGTCAAGGACTATGCGGCGCGCAAGGGCTGGGATATCGCCACCGCCGAAAAATGGATCGGCCCCAACCTTGGCTACGAGCCGGGCGGCGGCGAGGACTAGACTCCACTGCCCGCTCGTGGCCTGGCCTATCAGTCGTCGGCCGGCTGCTCGACAAGGCGGCGGCGCACCTCGACCGGCAGGTTGTCCGGGGCATAGTCGCCGACCCGGCGCAGGCGCGCTCCGACCGAGGGGTGGAAGGCATCGTCGCGCCCGGGCCGGCGCACGTAGCGGCCCAGCAGTCGCCAGAGGCCGTGGTAGGAGTGGTGCAGCGTGCCGGCAGGGTCGCCCTGTAGCCGATCGAAAGCGTCCGGCTTGAGAGCCAGCCCCTGGGCCTGCGCCTGTTCGAGCATCCAGCCCAGGGTGATATCGGCCAGGCCGCGTTCGTCGTAGCCGCCGCCGACATCGCTATGCACGCCGGCAAACCACAGCTGGCGCGCATTCTGGCCGGGCTTGAGCGCGCTTTCGTCCCAGGGCGTGGGCTCGAACTTGCGCCGCTTTTCGTCGATCGCAAGCGCGTGGAAGGCATGACATACGCCAGGGCTGAGCTTGTTGTCGTGAAAGCTTCGCAGCCGGATCAGCACGCCCAGCGCGCCCACGGTTTCCCAGACGCCGACAAAATGCGGCGCACAGCGGGTCAGCGGCTGCTGGTAGCGCTCGACCGCCGACGTATCGCCGTCGAGCCATGCTTTCACCGTCTCTTTCGCACGAGCGTGATCGCCGGGTTCGAGTATGCCCACCTGATCGATCAACGCGGCCAGCGAGCGGGCCGCGAAGGCGCCCCGGCTGAAGCCGAACAGGAACACACGATCCCCCGGGGCATAGGTATCGATCAGGAATCGGTAGGCGCGGACCAGGTTCTGGGTAATGCCGTACCCGAACGCCGCACCCAGACCCTTGCCCAGGGTTTCGCCCACGTTCACGCCAAGAAAGCGCGCGCCGAAGGTGCCCACGCCCGGTTCGTAGAACACGCGCTGGTCCGGGCTGTCCACGAGCGCGTTGTAGAGATGGACGACGTTGGTGTTCGAACTGGCGAACTGGCTGTTGGTGCCGTCGCAACATACGACAATGTTCTTGGCCATGGGGCGATCGCCCGACGGGAAACAGGACGGTCACGGTCACAGCGATTACCGCCGGCTGCAATCCGGATGTCTGCCTAGGGCGTTCGGGCATGCTCGAACGCCGACCTCACGAACGATACAATGAGCCGTCCCGTCGGCCGAGCGCATCGAACCCGTTGTGTCGAAAGGCCGTAGCCCAAGCCGCAGGACCTCGGGTCGATGTTCGATCTACCGAAATTATCCGTGTTCATTCCCACTTTCATGCTGGTCTCGCTCACGCCGGGCATGTGCATGATGCTGTCACTGAGCCTGGGCATGAGCATCGGCGTGCGCCGCACGCTCTGGATGATGGCCGGCGAGCTGGTGGGCGTGGGGCTGGTGGCCGTTTCGGCGGTGATCGGTGCCGCGACCCTCATGCTGAGTTATCCGACGCTGTTCACCGCGCTCAAACTCGCCGGCGGCGCCTATCTGGTCTATCTGGGTATCGCGATGTGGCGCGCCAGCGGCGAATCGGCATTGCCGGCCGCCAACCGGGACGGCGACGCACTACGTCCGGCCGGCCTGATCACCCAGGGCTTTGTGACCGCAATCGCAAACCCCAAGGGCTGGGCCTTCTTCATCGCGCTGCTGCCGCCGTTTCTCAACCGCGACAACGCCCTGGCGCCCCAGCTTCTGGTGCTGGTCGGCGCCATTCTGACTATCGAGTTCTGTTCGCTACTGGTCTATGCGGGCGGCGGGCATGCGGTGCGCAGCTTCTTGCGCGAGCCGCGCAACGTGGTGCGGCTCAATCGCGTGGCCGGCAGTCTGATGATGGCGGTCGGCGTATGGCTGGCACTGGGCTGAACGCGCGGAACGTGTTCAGCCCGGCGTCGCACGCGCAATCATCCAGATCGCGATCGTCTGGATGATCAGACCGGCGGCCAGCAGCACCCACGCGGACGAAACCGCCATCGAGGCGATATAGAGCAGTCCGGCCACCACTGCCGGCACCAGCGCATAGGGAATCTGTGTGCGCACATGGGCGATATGATCCGAACCGGCAAAGATCGACGACATCACCGTGGTATCCGAGATCGGCGAACAGTGATCGCCAAAGATCGAACCGGAGAAGATGGCACCGATCGCCATATGCACGAGCGTGATATCGCCGATGTTATAGGCCAGCGGTACCGCGACCGGCGTGAGAATGGCCATCGCGCCCCAGGAACTGCCGGTCGCAAACGAGATCACCATCGCGATGGCGAAGATGAGCACCGGCAACAGCCCCGGCGAAAGCCAGTCGCGGGTGGCTGCGATGACGTGTTCGCCGGTATCCAGCGCGCCGGTGACGGTACCGATCGTCCACGCCAGCACCATGATCACCAGCGCGGGCAGCATGGTACGAAAACCGGCCAGCAGGGTCTGTTCACAGGCTTCGAGCGTATGCCGTTGCAGCAGGGCCAGGCCCATGGCTGTGCACACCATGGCAAACGCGGCCCAGGACAGCGACACGGCCACGTCGGTATCGGCCAGCGCATCCATGAGCGGCTTGCCCTCGGCGCCGCCACCGGTATACCACAGCGCCCAGCAGGCCACGCCGAGCAGTACGCCGAGCGGCAACAGGAAGTGATAAAGCCGGCCGTTTTCGGTATCCGCTTCGCCGAGATCGTTCTCGATCGCCGATAGCGGCGTATCCCCCGGCGCGACCAGGTCGCCGTCTTCCTCGGCACGCCGCTCGGCCGCACGCATGGGCCCGAAGTCGCCCAGAATCACGATCGTGGGCACTGCCACCAGGCACAGCAGGGCATAGAAGTTCCACGGAATCGACTGCAGGAACGCCATGTAGGGCTTTTCCGTGGTCAGGCTCAAAGCGGTGAACGCGGCCGCGATCAGCGACACCTGATAGCCGATCCAGTCGGAAACGGGGCCGAGGGTGGCCATGGGTGCCGAGGTGGAATCCAGCAGATAGGCCAGCTTTTCGCGCGACACACGATGTTCGCCGGTCAGATCGCGGGTGGCATTACCCACGATCACCGAATTGACGTAGTCGTTGAAAAAGATCACCAGCCCGAGCAGCCAGGTCAGCAACTGCGCGTTGCGCCCGGTGGAAATACGCCGCGACAGCCAGCGCGAAACCGCATGCGAGCCGCCGGTGCGATACATGAACGCCGCGCCGGCGCCCAGCAGCGATACCAGCACCAGAAAACGGGCGTTCCATTCGTCGGTCATCACCTCGGCAAACCAGTCGAAGGTCTGGCCCACCGCGGCCACCGGATTGCCGGCCACGAACCAGCCGCCGATCCAGATCGCCAGAAACAACGACATATTGACGCGCCGTGTGGCGAGCGCGAGCAGCACCGCAGCCAGCGGCGGGGTGAGAGAGATGATCAGATCCATGCAATAGTTCGCCGGCGCGGCTGCGCGCGCAGGCGTCCCCCAAAGAAATTCCGTTTCAGATTGGCACGAATCGCCTGCATGGTGAAGGCATGTCGGCTTGAATCCGCCGGCATCGCGACTGTGTTGTAATCGACGACAGGTCTTTACAGCCGTGTCGAAACACGGGCGCGCCATGCTGCAACGCCTTCGGACGTCTCGCCTCAAGCAATTCGGCCCCGGCCTGCTGGTCGCCGCCGCGTTCATTGGCCCGGGCACCGTGACCACCGCGAGCGTGGCCGGCGCCGAAACCGGCTATGCGCTGCTATGGGCGCTGGTGTTCTCGATCTTCGCCACGCTGGTGCTGCAGGAAATGAGTGCGCGTCTGGGCATTGTCGCGCGGCTGGGCCTGGGCGACGCGTTGCGCCGGAGCTTCGACACGCCGGTGCTGCGCTGGGCGGTCATCGCCCTCGTTGTCGTCGCGATCGGTTTGGGCACCGCCGCATTCGAAACCGGCAACATCACCGGCGCGGCGCTCGGCCTGGAAACCGTCGTCGGGCTGTCCACACGGGTCTGGGCGCTGATCGTGGGCGGCGCAGCTTTGGCTTTGCTGGCCACCGGCCATTACAAACTCATAGAACGCGTACTTGTTGCGCTCGTTCTGACCATGAGCGTGGTGTTCATCCTCACGGCCATCATCGTGCGTCCGGATATCGGCGCCATCCTCGCCGGCATCTTCGCGCCGGGCCTGCCGCAAGGCTCGGTGCTGACCTTGATCGCGCTGGTCGGCACCACGGTGGTCACCTATAACTTCTTTCTGCATTCGGCCGCGGTCCAGGACAAATGGCCGCGCGAGATACCGACCGAGCGTGCGCTGCGCGAGTCGCGTGTAGACAGCGGCCTGTCGATCGCACTCGGCGGACTCATCACCCTGGCCATCGTGATCACGGCGGCCGCGGCCTTTTTTACCAGCCAGACAACGATCGAGGACGCCGGCCAGATGGCCGCCCAGCTGGAGCCGCTGCTCGGGCCCGCCGCGAAGTGGTTCTTCGCGATCGGACTGTTCGCGGCCGGCATGACCAGTTCGGTGACCGCGCCTCTGGCCGCGGCCTATGCCCTCACCGGCGCGCTCGGAAGCAAACCGAATCTGACCAGCAACCGCTTTCGCGCGATCTGGGCTTCGATCATCCTGATCGGTATGGCCTTCGCCTGGTTCGGTACCGAGCCGGTGCGTGCCATCGTGATCGCCCAGGCGGCCAACGGCATCCTCCTGCCGCTGATCGCGATATTCCTGCTCGTGGTCATGAATCGTCGCGACCTGCTCGGCGAATACCGGAACGGGCTTGTGGGCAATTTGCTGGGCGCTTTCGTCGTGGTCGTCGCCACCGGTCTCGGCCTGTATACGCTGCTGAGCGTTTTCGGCGTGGTTCCCAGCTAGCCGGTTGCCGTCGTCGATACGGCTGGCCACAATCGAGCGCCTGACTCTTGGTTCAGGACGTTGTCATGGCGCTGTCTCCCTTCCATCTGGCCATCCCGGTTCACGACCTGCCTGCCGCACGGCGCTTTTACGGCGAAACCTTCGGCCTGAGCGAGGGCCGCTCGAGCGATCAGTGGGTGGATTTCGATTTCTATGGCCACCAGCTGGTTATTCACGAACACCCGAAAACCCCGTCTCAGCAAAACGCCCACACCAATCCGGTCGACGGCCACGACGTGCCGATTCCGCATTTCGGCATCGTGCTGGAATGGGCGGAATGGGAAACGCTGGCCGAGCGCCTGCGCGAACGCGGTACCGAGTTCGTCATCGAGCCGCATATTCGTTTTCAGGGTCAGCCCGGCGAGCAGGCCACCATGTTTCTGCTCGACCCCTGTGGCAACGCGCTGGAATTCAAGGCGTTTGCCGACCGCAGCCAGTTGTTTGCCAAGTAAAACGACCCAAACCGATCAATCACCATGTCCGACCTACAGATCCGCGCGGCCGAAAGCGCCGACGTGACCCTGATTCTGCGTTTCGTGCGCGAACTGGCGATTTACGAAAAAGCCCTCGACGAAGTGGTCGCCACCGAGCAAACGATCGAGCAATCCCTGTTCGATGACGGCGCGCGGGCCTTTGCCTTCATCTGCGAAGACGCCGGCGAGCCCATCGGCTTTGCGGTGTGCTTCTACAGCTATTCCACCTGGCTGGCCCGCAACGGTCTCTATCTGGAAGATCTGTATGTCACGCCCGAGGCGCGCGGTCGCGGCGCCGGCAAGGCGCTGCTGCAATACCTGGCACGGCTGGCGGTCGACGCAGGCTGCGGGCGTTTCGAATGGAGCGTACTCGACTGGAACACGCCCGCGATCGATTTCTATGAATCGGTGGGCGCACGCCCCCAGTCGGAATGGACCACCTACCGACTGGCCGGCGACGCGCTCAGCCGCTTTGCCAAAGGCTGAGCGCCGACTCAGGCACCGGCGACGACCCAGTGATCGGTACGCGTACGCCAGACCACTGCGACCATGCGGGTGACCAGAAACAGGGTCAGCCCCACCCAGATGCCGGCCAGCCCCCAACCGAACGCCCACGACAGCCAGATCAACGGCAGGAAGGCACCCAGCGCACAGGCCAGCGTCGTGGTGCGCAGAAAACGGGTATCCGCGGCCCCGAGCAGCACGCCGTCCAGCGCGAACACGATGCCGGCCACCGGCTGCTGGGCCACGAAAAACCACCAGGCATGGGGAATCTGGGCAAGTACGGCTGCATCGTTGGTGAACAGTCGCGGCAGAACCCCGGCGAGGGCGGCAAACAGCCCTGCCAGCGCCACGCCCAGGCCGAACGAATAACGCGTGATCTGCCAGGCTACTGCCCGCGCACGTTCGGTGCGGCTCGCACCCAGTTCCGCACCGATGATGGCCTGGGCGGCGATGGCCAGGGAATCCAGCACCAGCGACAGAAATACCCATAGCTGGTAGACAATCTGATGCGCGCCCAGCGCCGCAGCGGATTCACGCGCGGCAACCGCCGCCGCCGACAGAAAACAGATCTGAAAAGAGGCGCTGCGCAGAATGAGGTCGCGGCCGAGCACCATCTGCGCTTTCATGATCGCCCAGCTCGGACGCACCAGCGCACGCTCGACACGCAACGCCCGTAGAAACAACGCGGCCGCGGTGTACTGGGCGAGCACGTTGGCCATGGCCGAGCCTTCCAGTCCGAAGCCGAGCGGATAGACCAGCAGCGGGCAGGCGATCGCCGAAAGGATGTTGCCGGCCAGAATGTAATACAGCGGGCGCACCGTATCCTGTACGCCGCGCATCCAACCGTTTCCGGCCAGCGTGATGAGAATCGCCGGCGCGCCGATCAACGCGATCCGCAGCCACGACGCCGCTGCCTGGGCCACGTCGGGATTGCCGGCCAGCGCCGAGAGCATCGGATAGGCGAACAGCTGACCGAGCGCCAGAACCGTCAGCCCCACGAAAATCGCAAGCCAGGTCGCCTGGCCGCCTTCGGCCACGGCCTCGCCGCGCCGATTCGCCCCGTACAGACGCGCGCTGCGTGCCGTGGTGCCGTAGGACAGAAACGTCAGCTGGCTGGTGAGCACCGACAGCACCGTGCCGCCCAGCGCCAGCCCGGCAAGCGGGCGTGCACCCAGATGGCCCACCACGGCCGTATCCACCAGTACGTACAACGGCTCGGCGGCAAGCACGCCCAGCGCCGGCACCGCGAGCGAAAGAATACGCCGGAGCGTGACCGGCGCCTGAGTGTCGTTGGCTGTCATCGCACGACCTGTCGTTCCAGAATGGGGTGGGCGCCTGCCGTGACGACGGCCGGCGGCCTGAAGGCGGCGCAATTTATCATTTCCATAGCCCAAGCCCGACGTTCATGCATTGAATTCGCCCGCCGGGGCACGCACCTTGTCGACTGATCCAGGAGAACGCCGATGTCCGCCATGCCCACCGATCGACTGCAGCGCTTCATTTTCGACGACACCCAGGTGCGCGGCGAAATCGCACAGTTGCACAGCACCTATCAGCAGGCCATTGCCAACCACGGCTATCCGTTGGCGATAGAGCGCCTGCTGGGCGAGCTGCTGGCCGCCTGTGCGCTGCTGACCGCAACCATCAAGTTCGACGGCACGCTGAGCATCGAATTCCGTGGCAAGGGGGCGCTGAAACTGCTGATGGCCGAGTCGAACCCCGGCGTGGGCGACCGCGCTCAGCGCCTGCGTGGCGTGGCCCGATTCGACGACGACGCGCTGGCCACGATCGCCGAACCCACGCTACAGGCGCTGGCCGAAGGCGGCCACGTGGTCATTACGCTCGATCCGGAAGAAGGGCAGCGCTATCAGGGCATCGTCGCGCTGGACAAACCCGATATCGCCGGCTGTCTGGAAGAATATTTCGCCCAGTCGGAACAGCTGCCCACGCGGCTATGGCTGGCCACGGACGCCGAGCATGCGGCCGGGCTGCTGATCCAGAAACTGCCCGAAGAAGTCGTGCACGACGCCGAAGCCGGCGATGACGACGCCTGGGATCGCATCAATCATCTTGCCGATACCATCACCGGCGCCGAGCTGACCGGCCTGGGCGCGGAGCAGGTGCTGCACCGATTGTTCCACGAGGAACACGCGCGGGTGTTCGACCCGGCGCCGGTCAAGTTCAGCTGTACCTGCACACGTGAACGCTTTGGCCGGGCCCTGCATCAGCTCGGCGCGCAGGAGCTGCGCAGCGTGGTGGAGGAACAGGGGCAGGTAGAAACCCAGTGCCATTTCTGCAACACGGTCTATACCTTCACGCCGGCCGACGTCGAAGCGCTGATCGACAACCCCGACGCCGAGCCGCCGACGGTGCACTAGCCACCGCGCCCTATGGCTGGCGCGCGGCCCGGTCCTGATCGTGACTGGGTTCGGACCCAACCGCGGTCGCGGCCGCGCCCACCACGCGGTTGCGGCCGGCCTTCTTGGCCGCATACAGGCGTGCATCGGCCGCGGTAAGCAGCGCCTGCAGATCCTCCTCGCCGTCGGGCACTTTCACCCCCGCACTGAAACTGGAGGTGAAGGAGTCACCGCCCGCGCTGAACTGGAATTGTGCAAATGATTCACGCAGTTCGTCGATGATTTCCACTGCCTTTGTGGCACCGCAGCCGGGCAGGGCCACGACGAACTCTTCGCCGCCATAGCGACCAATCAGATCGGTGGTACGCAGACGTTGACGCAACAGATTGGCCAGCATCCGGATGACTTCGTCGCCCACCAGATGACCATAGGTATCGTTGACGCGCTTGAATCGGTCGATGTCGAGCATGACCACTGCAATCGGTTCCCTGCGGCGGCGCGCCTGCGACAGGGCAGTCGCCATGCGCTCCTTGATATCGGCATGCTTGAGCAGGCCCGTCAGGCTGTCGCGCGACAAGGCGACGGAGAGTTCGCGGGCCCGCCGCGCCCGTGCCTGTACGGACGCGACCAGCGCATCGGGCGCGATCGGCTTGATCAGGAAATCGTCGCCGGCCTTGGTCATCATCTCGAGTTGAGCGTTGGCGTCCTCGATGGCCGATAGATACATGATCGGCATCTGCAGCCAGCGCGGGTGATAACGCACCATCTGGGCAAGCTCCGGCCCGCTGCAACGTGGCATGTCAACGTCGAGCACGAGTACATCCGGATTGAAGCGTTCCATCAGTGCCAGCGTGTCCCGGGGCTCGCTTAATGTCTTGACGGTAAAGCCGGCGCTTTCCAGGATCAGCCGGTGATAGTCGAGCATCGCGTTGTCGTCGTCGACCATGAGCACGCGCAGCGGCGCGGCGTGGCGTGCCCGCAGATGCGTTTCGAGCAGACCGGCCACACGGATCGGTTCCAGCGGTCGGGCCAGAAAACCGACTACACCCGCGCGCACCGCACGCAGCTGTGTTTCAAAATCGGCGGACTGTTCGCTGGCAAACATCGGCAAAGGCTTGTCCATTTCCGCCTGAATGGCCTCGCCGACCGCAAGACCACCGATATCGTCGCCGCCCGCGAAATGCAGGTCGAGTATCAACGCCGCGGGCCGCTGGCTGCGACAGGCCGTGCGCAGGGCCTGGCCGTTGTCGAACAGACGCGCGCGGTACTCGAAGCTTTCCAGTATCTGGCTAAGCTGTTCGCCGGTCTCGGGCTCGTCCTCGAGAATATAGACCAGCGGCTCTTCCTGGCGGGCGGGGCTTATATCGTCCGTTGTTTCAACTTCGCCCCCCGACTCGGACTCGGTCAGCGCAAGCAGATCCGGTAGCGCTGCCATGCGCTCGATGACGGCGTCATACACGGCCGGCGCGTTGCCATCGAGAATCGCGTCCAGCGCGTGCTCGCAGTCGCGACAGCTCTGACCCACGCCGATAAAGCCAAAGGTGGACGCGCCGCCTGCAAGCTTGTGCAGGCGCTGGCGCACCTGCTGCCAATCGTCCGTATTGCCACGGCGGCTCGCTTCGTCCTGCGCCCAGGCCGAGAGTTCCGCCAGCTCCTGACGCAAGCCCACGCCATAGTCGCGGCGCATTCGCGACAGCTGCTGGGCGAAATCAATCGGCCGGGTCGGCATCGAACTTGTCCCATATGCCCATGAGCCGTTGACCTAGTTCAAGCGGGTCGAACGGTTTGACGATCACCGCCGCCGCGCCCAGCTTGTAGTAGCTTTCATGATCGGCCGGCTGGGTCTTCGCGGTCATGAACACGACCGGGATCCGCTCGAGATCGATGACCTCGGCCAGGGCAGCCAGCGTGCTCGGACCATCCATTCCCGGCATCATCACATCGATCAACAACAACTCGGGTTCGAATTCCGGGGCCTTTTCGACCGCCTCGTAGCCGTTGGTACAACTGAGCACCGTCAATCCGGCCACGGTTTCCAGCGCCACACGGGCGATGGCGACGATCGACTCATCGTCCTCGACATGAAGCACCCGATCCAAAGTTGCCATCACGTCACCTGCCACTGCCTTGATCCTCTTCCGGCTTTATACCCTGTTCTACTAGCGGCAAGGCAACCCTAAACTCGGTGCCGACGCCCTCGGTGCTTTCGAAATCGATTTGCCCCCGCATGTATTCGACCAGTTGTTTGCTGATCGCAAGCCCCAGGCCCGTCCCGCCCTGACGGCGCGTATTGCTGCTATCGGCCTGGGCAAATAACTGGAACAGGTTGTGACGAAACTTTGCAGGTATGCCCGGGCCATTATCGGCGACGCTTATCAATGCTTGATCACCTTTTCGTTCGTAGGCGAGCGTCACCTGGTCGCCGGCGGGTGAGAACTTGATCGCGTTGGATAAGAGATTGGACAGCACCTGCGCGAAACGCAGCGCATCGACATAAACATGCAGCGATTCGTCGCCGGCAAGGTTTAGCGACACATCGAAACTGTCGGCATAGCCCTTGTTGGTGAGCAGCGATTCCTCGAGCAGGTCGCGCAGATCGTATATCTGATAGTCGAACGCCATCTTGTCCGCAGCGAGCTTTTCCCAGTCGAGCAGGTCGTTGACCAATACGCTCAGGCGCTCTGCGTTGCGCTCTGCGACGCAGAGCATTTCCTCGAACCCAGCCGGCACCGTACCGAGCGCGCCTGAGTTGAGCAGCCCCAGCGCACCCTTGATAGAGGTGATCGGCGTACGCAGTTCGTGGCTGACCACGGCCACGAACTCGCTTTTCATGCGGTCGAGCTGGCGTTCGGCGGTGATATCACGAATCTGGGCCACATAGTTGAGCGGCTTGCCACGGCTGTCGCGCGTCATCGCAACCGACAGTTGGATCCAGATAATTTCGCCGGTACGTGTGAAATAGCGTTTGGCGAGTTGAAACGACGAAATCTCACCGTTCATGAGGCGATGAACGTGGGTGAGATCGTTGTGCAGATCGTCTGGATGCGTAATCGCCTGAAAGTCCATGCGCAGCATCTGCTCGCGCGAATAATCGAGCATGTCGCACAGCGACTGATTGACCTCGAGGAACTGCCCGTTGAGCGACACCAGCACCATACCCTGGGGGGCGCTGTCGAAAGCGGTCCTGAAACGCGCCTCGCTGGTCTGCAGCGCCTGCTCCATGGCCAGCAGCTGGCTGCGGTCGATCGCGATACCGAGGAAACCAATCACCTCATCGGCATGATCACGTATGGCGGTCAGAACCAGACGCAACATGCGATGGCTTCGGTCCGCGCACACGAAGTGCCAGTCGCGGCTTTCGATCTGGCCACGCAGCGGGCGCGCGGTCAACGCCTCGATCGGCGTGAGCGCGTGCCCGACCTCCTTCTCGACCTCGGCGGTAAAGGCAGCCAGCTCTCTTGGCGCGTACAGGTCGGTCAGCCTGAGCCGGGACACTACATCGGAGCCAATGTAGCCCAACAGCCGCTCCGCCCCGGGATTGAATAGGGTGATCAGACCCTCGGTGTCCGCAGCCATGATTGCGACTTCGGTCGCGGCATCGACTACCGCCTGCAAGTACTGGCGGACCTGTGCAATCTCGCGAGAGCGCGCTTTGCGCGCGGTTACATCGAACATCGCTGCAACCGCACCGAGCAGATTGCCCTGGGAGTCGAAAAACGGGCGCCCACTACATAGAATCTCGCGCGGGGCTACGTTCGCGGCTTTAATGCATATTTCGGCATCGCGTACCGACTCGCCCTGCATGGCCCGCACCAGTGGTACGCGTTCGGGCACGAGCAGCGTTTCGCCATCGGCTTCATACAGGTGGAAGTACTCGGCCCATTGCGACTGGGGGATACGCATGGGATCGCTTTGATGCCAATTGCGTGCAATGGAGTTGAACAGGGTCAGCTCGCCCCGGGCATCACAGGCCACCACGCCGCCGGGCAGCGCCTCGAGTAGGCTGCCGAGCATGGCCTCACGGGTTTCCGCCTTGCGCTTGGCCAGGCGTTGCTCGATGAGCGTAACGGTAAGATCGGCCAGATCCTGCAGCCCGGCGCGCTGACTGTCATTGAGCGGACCCGGTGTGGGATCGAACACGCACAGCGAGCCCAGCCGATGGCCGCCGGCCACCTTGAGAATGATGCTGCTATAAAAGCGAACATAGGGCGCATCGACAACCATGGGGTTGTCAGCAAATCGCGGGTCGCGGCGGACGTCGGGAATTTCGATGAGCCCGTCTTCTTCCAGCACTGCCGCACAGAAAGAAATATCGCGCGGCACCTCCGTTGCCTCGACACCGAACCGGCTCTTGAACCATTGCCGATCGGTTTCGATGAACGTAATGAGGGCATGCGGTACGTTGCATATCTGTGCGGCCAGACGCGTGATGGCATCGAACTCGGCCTCCGCGCCGGAATCCATCAGCGCGTATTCCATGAGCACGCGCAGACGCTGCTCTTCAACGCTTGCCGTCGAGTCCGCCATATCGGTTGCAGTTGCTGCCATGGTCGTGCCGAGAACCGGGGTTCGGATACATATCGGTCGTTATCGGCCGTTCTTCAAAACTTCTGTAAACGTGCATTTCC
This sequence comes from Salinisphaera sp. UBA6602, assembly GCA_002433465.1. GTDB lineage: Bacteria > Pseudomonadota > Gammaproteobacteria > Nevskiales > Salinisphaeraceae > Salinisphaera. The sequence continues at coordinate 4,626 of DJIE01000247.1, read as the reverse complement.
CTGGTGCTGGCCCCATGCCCGTTGGACCACGAAAGCCGGTGCGGTACACGACCTTGCACGGTGGAGCGGGCGCCGCCGATGTCGTCGCGAGGCCGCATGCCCCTTCGGGCTAGTATTCGCGGGCGTTCTCGAGGCCGCCTTCGTAGACCGGCGTACCGCCGGTATCGTGGATAAGCGCTTCGGCGATGGGCCGTACGCTGTCATCGTTGACCGTGTAGGGCACCTCGAAATCGGCCGATTCGACGGCATCCGGCGTCGGGAAGCTGTGCGCGCTTTTCAGGTTGAAGGCGCGGATGAAGCGCGTGCCTTCGAACAGCCGGGCCGAGTAGACGGCCTCTCCCAGCGCTTGCGCCTGTTTGGCGATTTCGCCGTCCCGCCGCTCAAACGCGTTGTCGACATCCACAAGCACCTTGTTCTTCATGGCGCTGGCATGGACACGGGCGATGTCGGGTTCGGCGGCATAGGGCACTGCCAGCACGATGATGCCGGCCTTGTCGATGGCCTCGGCCACGCTGGCGGCCCGGGCACCGTGCCCAGCGCGTGCGACCACATCGCCCAGATTGTCCGGATGGCGCGTGGCAAAAATCACGCGATAGCCGGCCGCCGCCCACAGATTGCCCAGCGCCTGGCCCATGTCGCCGGCGCCGATCATGGCGATGGTGCTCGATATCGGCGGCTGCGCCGGCGCCTGGGCGCCGTGGGCCGATGCCGCGACACAGAGCACCGCGAGCCAGATCGCGACAAGGCGCCGCACGCCCCGACTGCATCGAAGCAACCCGGCTTGAAAGCGATACCACATCGTCATGGCAGACCCGGCATAGGATTGAAGGTGCAACCCGAGTCTACGCATGGCCGCCGTCGCCCGGCGAATCCCGGGCCAAGCGAAATGACCCGACACGGATGCCGGCAACGACCGTTCTATACAGGGCCGTCCGAACGTTACTCGAGGCCGAACTGAACCCTCACATTCGCGCAGACAAAATATCTTTTTCGATCAGCACATTAGACGCTAGCTTCCGGATACATCGATTACCCCGCCGAAACAGATGCTTGCACGCCGCCCGGCGGCGTCGCGGTGCGGGCGTGCAGGAAATTGCTGCGTTCGCGCATGTCAATCCCTAGACTTCGCGCCTGTTTCAGCCAACCAAGAGTCGTCGATGAGCAAGAAGGGAATGGGTATCGCCGTAGTCGTGATACTGCTGATATTGATCGCGGGCGTTGCCCCATACTTCATCGGCGCCAAGGTGGAAACGCGCTTTCGTGACGGCATAGCCAAGGCAAGTGCCGAGTACGGCTATCCCATCGAGCTCACCGAGTACCAGCGCGGCTGGCTGCACTCGCATGCGGTAACGCGCGTGCAGATCGAAGACCAGACCTTCGATATCGATCACGAGATCACCCACGGCCCGTTGTTCGTGTTCGGCTGGGCGAAAATCCATAGCGAGCTGCCCCAGGATTTCACGCCCGAGGTTGCAGGCTTTTTCGATCAATCGCCGCTGGTAGCCGACACCCGGCTCGGTTTCGGCGGCGGCTATCGTATCGATATCGAATCGCCGGCCTTCGACAAGGAAGTGCCCGACCATCCCGGCGCCCAGGTCGCCTGGCAGGGGCTCGACGGCTACTACAGCCGTGACGGTAACCAGATCGAGCTGCAGCTGCAGGGCGGCGGCCTGAAGCTCGACGGGCCCGAGGGTCGTATCGTGGTCGATGATATCCGGCTCAGCGGCGATGGCAGCGCCATGGACGATCTTGGCGATGGCGAGCTGGACTGGGACAGCCGCTTCGAAGCCAGCCTCGGCCGCTATCAAATCTCCGACAAGGACGGCGTATTCGATATCGCCTATGGCATGCGGCTGCACGCCGACACCGCCAACGGCGACAACGACACCGTCGAGCTGCATGCCGGCTATGACATCACCGATCTGCAGATTAATGCGCAGCCCGATCAAGGCGAGCCGATCGATATCGACCTCGACAAGGCCGCCATAAAGCTTGACCTGACCGGCCTCAACGCCGACCCGATGGAAAAGGCGGTGCTGGCACTGCGCGATATCGACACGACCCGGCAATCGCCTGAGCAGGCACAGGCACTCGCCGGGCGCGTGCTCATGGAGCTGGCACCGAAGATTCTGGCCGGCACGCCGAAACTGACGGTAACGGTGCCGCCGCTGGAAACCGGCCACGGTCAGGCTCGCGGCAAGATCGCGGCCGGGCTGATCGACAGCGGCGAAATACCGTCGCGCGTGGCCGAGGCCACCCGCGACATGCCCATGCTGGCCATGGCCCAGCGGCTGACCCTCGACGCCAACGTATTCGTCGACCAGCAGCTCATCGACTGGGTCGCCGACAACCTCGCCAGCGAGCGGCCGGCCATGGCCCGCGATCTTAACTCGCAGATCAAGATGCTGGTTCAGCAGGGCTTTCTCATGCGCGAAGACGGCGCGGTCGGGCTCAAGCTGCATTCCGGCAAGGATGCTGTCGTGCTCAACGGCCACGAGATTCCGCCACGGCAGCTGCAGTCGCTGCTGCACAGCCTGGCGCGCTGATCTGGCATAGCGGTTGTGCCGTACTCGCATCACGCGGGTACGGCACAGTCGCAGCGTCCTGACGGTGATCACGCAAAGTCGTCTTTTTGATACAACACGCAGGCGGCACGAACAGGCTAGGATGGCGTGAATCCATTGGCGCGGCCGCGCCCAGGTAGTCGACGCCATGACCCATCCCATCGCCCCCGCTCGCATGCTATTCGTCACCACACGCCTGCTTATCGGGCTATTGGTGATGACCACGCTCAACGGCTGTGCAGCGTTGGATCGCGACACGGGCAAGGCCCCGGACACCGCGACGCACGACCAGTCGAACACCCAGGGCAAGTCCCTGCGTGACCAGCTCAACGCCGGCTACAGCGATCTGTATTCCAACGTGGACGGGCTGTCACAGGTCGACAAGATCTTCTACGTGAAGCTCGAATCCGACGACGTGGAAAAGGTCGTCACCGAGGTGACCGACTACTGCGGCGAACTCGCCGCCCGCCTGGAGAGCCTCACCGCCGACTACCCGGCCCTGGATATCGAGCGCAAGATCGACCCGCCGATCATCAAGGCAGCCCGCGACGCGCAGAAAAAAGCCACGCTCGAACGCTTTGCGCCGGTGGTGGGCGATTCCGGCACGGCCTTCGAGCGCGGGCTGCTCATCCGACTGCTCGGCGCGGTCGACCAGCAGCACTACATGGCCGCCACCCTGGCCGAACGCGAGCCCGATCCGGGTTTGTCCAAGATCATGGCCAACGCGGCCGATCGCTTTGCCGGGTTCTACGAAGACATCGATACGCTGCTCAAGGCACGTTTCTATCGCTGAGGGCGGCGCAGCGGCGCCAGCAACGGCTTCAAGCCGTTGTGGTCGATCTCGTGCATGAGGGCGAGCAGGCGACCTGTTTCGCCCGGCGGAAAACCGCTACGGGCGAACCAGTTCAGGTAATGCCCCGGTAGATCGGCAATCACGCGACCTTCGTATTTGCCGAAGGGCATGGTCCGCGTCACCAGCTTTTGCAGGTCTGCGCTATCCATGGGTATTCGGTCGCCCCGCCGCGCCGAACGGGCCTCAGGCGGAGGCCTCGAGCGATGCCAGAAACCGATCGTAGCCGGCAACGAAGGCTTCGAGCTGCTGGAAGTGCGGCAGCGCCCCGGCATCGAAGGACACGACCGTGGAGGCCGTATGCTGCTGCACGATATCGCGCGCGGCTGCATCGGAGAAATCACTGCGCGTACCGTAGGCCAGCCATACCGGCTGGCTCAGACGCCGGTAGAGCCCGGCCGCGTCGGCGCTGAACAGATAACCGGACAGGAACGACCACGGCGCATGGCGGGCGCCGGGCTGATGGGCGCTGCGGTAGGCATAGTCCACCAGCCCCGGCTCCACGTCCTTGCCGCCGAAGGTCTTTTCCAGAAAGTAGCGAATGCTCGGCCGGCTCGCCAGGCCGGCGAACAGCGTCTTCGACACCGCGGAGGATGCGGTCAGCGCCCCATACAACCAGGTCTTGCCGCGCGTGGCGTCGGCGTTGGCGCCGGGCTGCGGATCGCCGTCAACGCCGGCCGGACTCACCAGGCCGATGCTGCGATAGCACTCGGGGCGCTCTTGCGCGGCCCGGGCCAGATACTGGCAGGCCACCGAACAGGCCATGGCATCCACCTGCGCGGCACCGGTATCGGCGGCGATACGCGCCACCCAGGCATGGATCGCATCGGTCATGCGGCGTGGCGTATAGCGCATCGCCCGCCGGCTGCTGAACCCGTAGCCGGGCAGATCGATAGCAGCCACCGGCCGCTGGCGCCGATAGCGATCATAGATCGGCTTGACCTCATAGGCCGAGGCGGCCGCGTTAATGCTGTGAATCAGCACCAGCGGCGGCTGGCCCGACTCGCCCTCGTTGGCGAAGTAATAACTGATTGTGCCGCTATCGGTTTCGAACGTGCGGCGTTCGCCTTTTAAAGCGAGCGAGAGGACATGGTTTCTGTTCATAGTCTCGTTCATCCTGGCCGCAGGTATGGCGTGCGCGGGCCGTATGCAGGCTGTCATGCCGCTGTCGATACGATCTACAGCCGGGCCAGGAGTTCCTGTTTCTTGGCC
>DJIE01000085.1 GCA_002433465.1 Salinisphaera sp. UBA6602 | reverse complement strand
CTCCATCTCGTATTCCTTCCAGCCCAGCACGCTCTGTTCGAGCAGCACTTCGTTGGTCGGCGACAGCTCCAGACCGCGCGAAAGCAGATCCTCGAATTCCTCGCGGTTGTAGGCGATGCCGCCGCCGGTACCGCCCAGGGTGAAAGACGGTCGCATGATGATCGGAAAGCCGATGCGTGCCTGCACCTCGATGCCTTCGTCCATCGTGTGCACCACCGCCGACTCGGGGGTGGCCAACCCGATCTCGGTCATGGCCACGCGAAAGGCGCTGCGATCCTCGGCCATGTCGATGGCCTCCTGCGTCGCCCCGATCATCTCGATGCCGTGCTTGGCAAGCACCCCCGAGTTGTACAGATCGAGCGCGCAGTTGAGCGCGGTCTGGCCGCCCATGGTGGGCAGTAGCGCATCGGGTTTCTCGACCTCGATGATGCGCTCGACGGTCGCGCAGGTGATCGGCTCGATATAGACCGCGTCCGCCGTTTCCGGATCGGTCATGATCGTGGCCGGATTCGAGTTCACGAGAATGACGCGAAAGCCTTCGTCCTTGAGGGCCTTGCAGGCCTGCATGCCCGAGTAGTCGAACTCGCAGGCTTGGCCGATCACGATCGGGCCGGCACCGATGACTAGGATGCTTTTCAGGTCTGTGCGCTTGGGCATGGCGGTTGCTCTTTGATTGGCGTGCGCGCTCGTATCCACGATACGAACGCGCCAATATCAATAACTTACAGGCGCAAAATGAGGCGAAGCCTCAAGTTCGTATCAGGCCTTGGCGGCGTCCATCGCTCGCATGAAGCGTTCGAAGATCGGCGCCACGTCGTGCGGGCCCGGGCTGGCTTCCGGATGGCCCTGGAACGAAAACACCGGCTTGCCGACGATTTCGATGCCCTGCAGGGAGCCGTCGAACAACGACCTGTGGGTTACACGGGCGCTGTCGGGCAGGCTGGCTTCGTCGATGGCGAAGCCGTGGTTCTGGCTGCTGATCATCACTTCGCCCGTATCCACATCCTGCACCGGATGGTTCGCGCCGTGATGGCCGAACTTCATCTTCAGGCTCTTGCCGCCGGCGGCCAGGCCCAGAATCTGGTGGCCCAGACAGATACCCAGGGTCGGGAAAGCCCGTTCGATGAGCTCACGGCAGGTGGCGATCGCATAGTCGCAGGGTTCCGGATCGCCCGGCCCGTTGGCCAGCAGCACGCCATCGACGCCCATGTCCAGCACCTCGGCGACCGGCGTGCGCGGCGGTACGACCGTGACCTTGGCGCCACAATCGACCAGGCGACGCAGGATGTTGTACTTCACGCCGTAGTCGTAGACGGCAACGTGATAGGTCGGCGCGGCAGCCGAATGCGCATCGTTGGGCCCGACCCAGGTCGGCTCGGACCAGGTGTAGATCTCGCGCGTACCTGCATCAGCGGCCAGATCTGCGCCTTTCAGGCCCGGGAAGGCGCGCGCCTGGGCGAGCGCCTCGTCGGTGTCGATGGCATCGCCGGCAACGATACAGCCGTTCTGGGCGCCCTTTTCGCGCAGCACGCGGGTCAACCGTCGGGTATCGATATCACCGATGCCCACGATCCCGTTGTCCTCGAGATATTCGATCAGCCCGCTGGACGCACGCCAGTTGCTCTGGGCACGCGGGACTTCGCGAATGATCAGGCCGGCCGCCTGAACCCGGTCGGATTCGACGTCCTCGGGGTTGGCCCCGGTATTGCCGATATGCGGATAGGTCAGGGTGACCATCTGCTGGCGATACGAGGGGTCGGTGAGAATTTCCTGATAGCCGGTCATGGCCGTGTTGAACACGACCTCGCCCACCGTCGTGCCAAGGGCACCGATTGCACGACCGTGAAACAGGCTACCGTCTTCGAGCGCGAGCACAGCTTTAGGGCGCAACAATGCCTCCAGGATCCGTGGGTTGGGTTGACGCTCCGGCGTTCAGCAAACGAAACCGGGCGCGGGCGGCGCAGAATTATAGCGGCTTGAACCCCGCGCGGCCAGTTTACTCAATCGCTGCCCAGGCCCAGCACGTCGTTCATGTCGTAGCGCCCGGCGGCCTGGGAGGCGACCCACGCCGCAGCGCGCATCGCGCCGCCGGCAAACGTCTGGCGCGACGAGGCCTTGTGCGTAATCTCGACGCGCTCGCCCTCGCCGGCAAAAAGCACCGTATGTTCGCCGACGATATCGCCGCCACGAATGGTCTGAAAGCCGATCGTATTGCGCTCGCGTTCGCCGGTATGCCCCTGGCGGGCATAGACCGCACAGTCGTCGAGATTGCGTCCGGTGGCATCGGCCAGTACCTCGCCCATGCGCAGCGCGGTGCCAGACGGCGCATCCACCTTGTGGCGATGATGGGCTTCAACGACTTCGATATCGAAGTCATCGCCCAGGGCTTTTGCTGCCGTTTCAAGAAGTTTTAGCGTCAAGTTCACGCCCGCGCTGAAGTTCGGCGCAAATACCAGCGCGATCTTTTCGGCCGCTGCATCGAGCCGGGCCTGCTGGTCTTCATCAAAGCCGGTGGTGCCGATCACCATGGCCGCACCGGATGCCACGCAGTAGTCGAGCGCGGCGAGACAGGGCTCGGGCCGGGTGAAATCCACCAGCACATCGAAAGCCGATGCATCGCGATCGGCGGCACTGGCAATCGCCACGCCGACATCCTCGCCGGTGGCCAGACGCCCGGCATCCTGGCCAAGCGCCGGGCTGTCCGGCGCCTCGAAGGCGGCGGCCAGGGTGAGCGCCTCGTTGCGCTGACAGGCGATGATCAACTCCCGCCCCATGCGCCCGGCGGCGCCGTTGATTGCTACGCGTGTGGTCATGGCCTGTCCTTGTGCGCTGTTATCGACTAGCCGAGGTGTTCGTTGAAGAAGCGTTTCGCCTTGTCCAGCCAGGAACTGGTGGCCGGGCTGTGGCTACGGCCGCTGTTTTCCAGGCTGTCGCGAAACTCTTCGAGCAGCTTCTTCTGCTTGGCGTTGAGGTTGACCGGCGTTTCCACCGACACCTTGCACAGCAGATCGCCCGGCGCCGAGGTGCGCACCGACTGCACCCCCTTGCCGCGCAGACGGAACGTCTTGCCCGACTGGGTTTCGGCCGGAATGCGCAGACTGACCTTGCCGCCGAGCGTGGGCACATCGATCTCGCCGCCAAGCGCGGCGGTGATCATGTCGACCGGCACATTGGCACGCAGATTGTTGCCGTCGCGCTCGAAGAACTCATGCGGCTTGACGTTGATCTGCACATACAGATCGCCCGAGGGGCCACCCATTTCGCCGGCTTCGCCTTCACCGGACAGGCGTATGCGGTCTCCGTTGTCGACGCCCGGCGGCACCTTGACCGACAGCGTCTTCGACGACTGTACGCGGCCTTCACCGCCGCATTTGCGACAGGGATTGCGGATCTTCTTGCCGCTGCCGTGGCAATCCGGGCAGCTTTGCTGGATCGACAGGAAACCCTGCTGGATACGCACCTGGCCCACGCCCTGACAGGTGGGGCAGGTATCGACCGGCGAATCCTTCTCTGCACCGCTGCCGTCACAGGCATCGCACTGGTCGAGCGTGGGGATACGGATTTCGACGGTATCGCCGCCGATCGCCGTTTCCAGATCCAGATCCAGATCGTAGCGCAGGTCGGCACCGCGCGAGGCGCGCTGTCGGCCGCCGCCCATGCCGCCGCCGAAGATATCCGAGAAGATATCGCCAAAGATATCGCCGAATCCGCCAGCACCGGCGCCCCCGAAGCCGCCGCCTCCGGCCGCGCCACCGAGCCCGGCATGGCCGAACTGGTCGTAAGCCTGGCGCTTCTGGTCATCCGACAGCACCTCGTAGGCTTCGGAAGCCTCCTTGAAACGCGCCTCGGCATCGGCGTCGTCCGGATTGCGGTCCGGATGGTTTTTCATCGCCAGCCGGCGATAGGCTTTCTTGATTTCGTCCTTCGACGCGCCTTTCGACACGCCAAGCACTTCGTAGTAATCGCGGTTCGCCATGAATCCTTGACCTTTACAACCAAAAACGCCGGGACAACGGCTGGCGCTGCCCCGGCTTAAGGACTACCCGATCGTCAGATCAGGAGTTGGTGCCCGACTTCTTGTCGTCGTCCTTGACTTCCTCGAAGTCCGCATCGACGACATCGTCGTTCGAGCCGCCCTGATCCTGGGCCTGGCCTTCGCCAGCGGCCGCGGCTTCATCGCCCTGACCGTCGCTGTAGGCCTTCTCCATGACCGGCGCAGAGGCTTCGGAGAGCTTCTGCGTCTTGGCGTCGATTTCGTCCTTGTCGTCGCCTTCGAGTGCGGTGCGCAGTTCGGCGATGGCGTCGTCGATCGGCTTCTTCTCGTCGTCGCTGACCTTTTCGCCGAGATCACGCATGGCCTTCTCGATGCCATGGATCAGGCCATCGGCCTGGTTACGCGCCGTGATCAGTTCGTTGAACTTGGCGTCTTCCTCGGCGTGCGCTTCGGCATCGGCGACCATCTTGTCGATTTCCTCGTCCGACAGACCCGAGGACGCCTTGATGACGATCGACTGTTCCTTGCCGGTGGCCTTGTCCTTGGCCGACACGTTCAGGATGCCGTTGGCGTCGATATCGAAGGTGACTTCGATCTGCGGCGTGCCGCGCGGGGCCGGCGGGATGTCCGACAGGTCGAAGCGGCCCAGCGACTTGTTGGCGCTGGCCTGCTCGCGCTCACCCTGGAGCACGTGCACGGTCACGGCCGGCTGGTTGTCTTCGGCGGTGGAGAACACTTCCGACTTGCGCGTCGGGATGGTGGTGTTCTTCTCGATGAGCTTGGTCATCTTGCCGCCCAGCGTTTCGATACCCAGCGACAGCGGGGTCACGTCCAGCAGCAGCACGTCCTTGGTATCGCCCGAGAGCACCGAACCCTGGATGGCGGCACCCACGGCCACGGCTTC
>DJIE01000131.1 GCA_002433465.1 Salinisphaera sp. UBA6602 | reverse complement strand
GCGATGATGGTCATCTGCACGATGATGCGAATGCTCGACGGGATATGGTTGCGGATCAGGCTGATCGAAAAGTTCGAACAGGCGGTAACCGCGGTCAGCGCCGCGCACATCAGCAACGCAGTCGCGACCTGGTTGGTCACGGCAAGCGCGCTACAAATACCCAGAATCTGCAGGGCGATCGGATTGTTGTTGACCAGCGGTTCGGTCAACACCTTCATAGCCTGACTCTGTGCCATGTCTATCCCTCCGCCGACAGCTTGCCGCTGCGCATCTTGTCGAGAAACGGCTCGAACCCGTTCTCGCCCAACCAGTAGTGAATCGTATTCGACACGCCGCGGCTGGTCAGCGTCGCGCCGGACAGGCCGTCAACCTTGTACTGCGCGTTCGGCGTACCCTGGCCGACACTGCCCTTGATTACGCTCAACTCCACGTCGCCGCTGTCATCGTAGACCTTCTTGCCGTCCCATTTGGCACGCCAGCGCGGATTTTCCACTTCGGCACCGAGACCGGGCGTTTCGCCCTGCTCGTAGTACTTGATGCCCTGGACCGTATTCGCGTCGGGCGCGAGCGCCAGAAAGCCGTACATCGTCGACCACAGGCCATAGCCGTGAATCGGCAGCACGATGGTCTTGAGCTTGCCCTGGTCATCCTTGACCAGATACACCTCGGCATACTTCGAGCGCTGCTTGATATCGGCGATATCCTGCGAGCGCGGGATCTTGATGCTGGTGTCCGGGTCCGATGCCGCGCGCCGCTGGTCGAAGTTGCCCGACTCCATGTCCGGCACGTATTCGCCGGTGGACAAGTCGACGACGCGGGCTTCGATCCGGTCGCGAAAGACTTCGTTCACGTCGACATCGGCACCGCTGGGCAGCCCCGCGACCTCGAGAATGTTACTGCGGCGGTCAGCCTTGGCGTTGACCGTCTGCATCGGCTTGAGGAAAGTCGCCGCCGACGCCACCAGCACCGAGCAAACCAGACACACCGCAAGCGCGACCACCACCACGTAGCCGACGCCGTCACGAGAAAATCCGACAATACCAACCATGATCTACTCCGCGGCCACCGTATCGACCGACTTGCCGCGCCGGCTGCCGTTGGCGCCGGCCAGACGCTTCTGGCGCCGCCGCACGTTGGCCTGCACCACAAAATAGTCGATTAGCGGTGCAAAGATGTTCGCAAACAGAATCGCCAGCATGATGCCTTCCGGGAAGGCCGGATTGACCACCCGCACCAGACCGGTCATCACGCCGATTAGCGCGCCGTAGATCAGGCGTCCGGTGTTGGTCATCGAGGCGCTGACCGGATCCGTTGCCATGAACACGGCACCGAAGGCAAAACCGCCAATCACCAGATGCCAGTACCACGGCATGGCGAACATCTGGTTGGTGTCGCTGCCGATGAGGTTGAACAGCAAAGTAATACCGACCAGGCCGCCCACGCAGCCGGCCATGATCCGCCAGGACGCCACCCGGGTGTAGAGCAGAAATGCTGCGCCCAGAAGAATCGCCAGCGTGGAGGTCGAACCCAGCGAGCCCTGGATATCGCCGGCGAATGCATCCCACCAGGTAATCTGACTGGTGATCGCGTTCATGCCATCACTGGCACCCAGGCCCAGCGGCGTGGCCGCCGACCAGCCGTCGACGGCGGTCCAGACGCTATCGCCGGACATGTAGGCAGGAAAGGCGAAGAACAGGAACGCGCGCCCGGTGAGCGCCGGATTGAGGAAGTTCTTGCCGGTACCGCCAAATACTTCCTTGCCCACGACAATGCCGAAGGTGATACCCAGCGCGGCCTGCCAGAGCGGGATCGCCGGCGGCAGCGTCAGCGTGTAGAGAATGGACGTGGCAAAGAAGCCTTCGTTGATTTCGTGATTGCGAACTGCGGCAAACAGCGCCTCCCAGATGCCGCCCACCACGAACGTCACGAAATAGACCGGCGCGAAATACCAGAACCCGAAGACGAAGTTGTCCCAGAAACTATCGGGGCTGTGGCCGACACCGAACCAGGCCAGGGGTATCTGGCGCCAGTTATCGACGCTGTCGAGGCCCATCTGCGACATGGCCATATTGGCCTGAAAGCCGGTATTCCAGCAGGCCATGAAAATACAGGGGAAGGTCGCCAGCCACACGTAGATCATTACGCGCTTGAGGTCGATCCCGTCGCGTACGTGTGGCGCGTTTCGGGTCGTGTCCGCCGGCGAATAAAAGAACGTATCCACCATTTCATAGAGCGCATAGAAACGCTCGAACCGTCCGCCCTTGGCGAACAGCGGGTGCAAGCGATCCAGCCCTTCTCTCAAACCCGCCATGGAATCAACCCTCGCGTTCGATGATGTCGAGATTCGCACGCAGGTGCGGCCCGAAATCGTATTTGGCCACGTCGACGAACGTCAGCAGTGCCAAATCCTCTTCGTCGAGCTCGGTGGCACCCAGCGCCTGGGCGCTGTCCGTATCCTGCACCAGCAGTGCGCGCAGCAGCTGCGTGGGCAGAATATCGAGCGGCATGACTTCTTCGTAGTTGCCGATCGGCACCATCGCTCGGGCACTGCCGTTCTGCGACGTATTGAATTTGTAACTCGACGGCTTGAGCAGGCTCGACAGAAAGACGTTGATCTTGGAGAACCGATCACGGCCCGGCGCCAACCAGCCCATGAACGGCCGCTCCCGGCTTTCCGGCAACAGCGTCAGCTGGGTGTCGTAGCGGCCGATGAAGGAACCCCACTCGGCGGCGCGACGCCCGGACAGAACCGAACCAGAGATCGCGCGAACCTCGTCGCCTTCGAGCTCGTCGTGCAGCAACTCATCCGTACTTGCACCCATACGCGTGCGCAGCAGGCGCGGATTCGATGCCGCCGGCCCACACAGCGCGACCACACGCTCGACGTTGATACGCCCGGTGGTGAACAACGCGCCGATGGCCATGACGTCCTGATAGCCCAGATGCCACACACAGCTATCGACGCCGACCGGATCGAGAAAATGCACGTGGGTACCGACCAGCCCGGCCGGATGCTTGCCTTCGAACTCGGCGGTCACGAA
>DJIE01000221.1:447-6492 GCA_002433465.1 Salinisphaera sp. UBA6602 | reverse complement strand
CCAATCTCGGCGACGACGTGCTCTACTCGGGTACCGTGGCGGCGGCCACCGAGGGGCGTTCTCTTGGTTTGCCGGCGGTGGCGATCTCGCTCGTGGGCGAAAACCCGCGCCATTTCGATACCGCGGCAAGGGTGGCGGTATCGGTGGTCAAACTGCTTATCGACCAGCCGTTGCCTAACGACACGATCCTCAACGTGAACGTGCCCGATCTGGCCTACGAAGAGCTGGCCGGCTTTGCCGCGACCCGACTGGGCAACCGGCATCGCGCCGAGCGACTGGTCGAGGACAGCGATCCGCGCGGGCGTCCGATATTCTGGATCGGCCGTGCCGGCGGCGAGGCCGATGCCGGCCCGGGCACCGATTTTCATGCCATCAGCTGCGGCCAGGTGTCGATCACGCCGATACAGATCGATCTGACCCGCCACGACGCGCTCGGCGCCCTGGGTGACTGGGTGGGGCGGCTTTGACCGGATCGGTATCATCGAAGCCTTCAGTCCGGGCTCGGCGCGGCGGGGGCGCACAGCGCCCGACGCGCAGCCGGACCGGCGTGCAGGCGTTCGTCGGGGACGCTTGTCGGGGTTTACACGCAGCGCTTGCATGACTAGATTCGGGCTTCCAAAACATCCCCACGTCCGTGGCTTCGGTATGGCCTCGGGGCGTAGCCGCGCGCGCCTTATCGAACGCCTGCGCGAGTTGGGGATCGATAACGAAAACGTGCTGACGGCCATGGAAACCGTGCCGCGTCACCAGTTCGTCGACGAGGCCATGAGCAGTCGTGCCTACGACGATACGGCCTTGCCGATCGGCTATGGCCAGACGATTTCGCAACCCTATATCGTCGCCCAGATGACCTCGCTGCTGATCGCCGGCGGCGTGCCTGACAACGTGCTCGAGATCGGCACCGGCAGCGGCTACCAGGCCGCCGTGCTGGCCGAGATTCTGCCCGCGGTCTATACCGTGGAACGCATCGAGCCGCTGTATGAGCGCGCACGGCGACGCTTCGCCGAGCTTGGCTATCGCAACGTGCGCGCACGCCTGGCACGCGAGGGCATGCTGGGACTGCCCGATTACGGGCCCTTCGCGGCGATCGTGGTCACCGCTGGCGCCGAGACGCTGCCCACCTCGCTCTACGAACAGCTTGCCGACGGCGGGCGCATGATCGTGCCGGTCGGCCCCAGCGGCGATCAGCGTCTGATCGTGGTCCGTCGCGATGGCGGCTATTTTGAACAGCAGGCGCTGGATGCGGTCAGTTTCGTACCGCTGATCGAGCAGCGCAGCGATGAACCCAGCCATTAATAGCCGTTAGGGGACGTTCCCACCGATGTTTCGCCGTCTTTACGACTGGGTCGTACGTGCCTCCGGCCACCGCCGGGCGCCGTCGCTTCTGGCACTGCTTGCGTTCGCGGAATCTTCGTTCTTTCCGATCCCGCCGGACGTCATGCTGGCACCGATGACGCTGGCACGCCCCGAACGCGCCTGGCGCTTTGCCGCGATCACCACCGTTGCCTCGGTGCTCGGCGGTATGCTCGGCTACTGGATCGGGGCGTTGTTTCTGGACGCGTTGCTGCCCTGGCTCAAGGAGCTGGGCTATTATTCGGCCTATAGCACCGCGCGCGACTGGTTCGAAACCTACGGCTTCTGGGCGGTATTGCTGGCGGGCGTTTCGCCGATACCGTACAAGGTGTTCACCGTGGCCGCGGGCGCCGTGGCGATGCCGTTCCTGCCGTTCATGGCCGGCTCCATCGTCGGCCGCGGCGTTCGCTTTTTTCTGGTGGCCGGGCTGGTACGCTCTCTCGGGCCGGTTTTCGAGCAGCGCCTGCTCAAATATATCGATTGGATCGGATGGGCTATCGTCGCCGTCATCGTTGTCGTAATCGCCGTACTGCAGCTGCGATGAAGCGCCTGGCACTGGTGCTGCTGGTCGCGGTCGCGCTCGCCGGCTGCTCTTTGCGCACGGCGATGCGCCCGGATACGTATACCGTACGCCGTGGCGATACCCTCTCGAAGATCGCGGCCACTTACGGCATGGACTGGCGCGACCTCGCGCGCTGGAACAACCTGCGTTCGCCTTACATAATCGAAGTAGGCCAGCAGCTGTCGCTCGACCCGTATCCGCCGCTGGATTATTCACGTGCGAACCGGCCCACGCGCGGCCCGCAGGCAGCCGCACCGCCGGCGCCGAGACAGCCCCGGGTCGCGCGCGCGCCGCAGGACTCCCGTGCCGCCCAGGAGGCAGCCATCCAGGCTTCGACACCGCAACTCACGCGTACGATCGAGCCGTCCGGTTCGCCCGCCCGCGGTACGACACCGAGCGCGCCGCCTAGTCCCGCGCCCGCGCCGGCCGAAACGGTCGCCGAGGAAGCCAACGTGGCCGCCGAGGCCGAAATCAATGAGGCAAGCCGTGAATCCGCCGCCCAGCCCACGCGTACCGGCGGGCCGACCGAGGACGGCTGGCAATGGCCGGCCAGCGGGTCGATCATCCGCGGCTATGCGGCCCAGCGTACGCGCCAGGGCATCGATATCGGCGGTCGCGAGGGCTCGCCGGTATACGCGGCGTCCAGCGGTCGGGTTGTCTATAACGGGACCGGCCTGAAGGGCTACGGCAAGCTCATCATCATCAAACACGACGAAGAGTATCTGTCGGCCTACGGTTTCACCCGCAATACGCGGGTATCCCAGGGCCAGGACGTAGCCGCGGGCATGCATATCGCCGACATGGGCCTGGGGCCGCAGAATCGGCCGATGCTGCATTTCGAAATCCGCCGCGATGGCCGCCCGATCGACCCCGCAAGCGTGTTGCCGAACGCCGACTAGCGCGGCGAGCGGCAGCGCCCGATGCACCTGGCTCGTAGCGTGTGTCGAACCGCGGGTGCGGCAATACGTCTGCGAATGGTGGTACACGCCGCCGCGACGGCGGGCCGATCGGTAGTCGCCTTACCGCGATTCTGGCAAACTGCCGCGTCTTGTCTTGTTCCTCTGTATGAGTCACCGAGTCCGACACGGCTCCCGAACCCGATCGATCATGTCAAATCCGTCGCCCAAATCTGAATTCGCGCGAATCAAGCGCTTGCCGCCGTATGTGTTCGGCATCATCGGCGAACTCAAGCAGGCGGCACGAGCGCGGGGTGAGGACATCATCGACTTCGGCATGGGCAATCCCGATCAGCCCACGCCGGAGCACATCGTCAAAAAGCTCACGGACGCGGCCCAGCGACCTGACACGCATCGCTATTCCGTCTCCAAGGGCGTGCCGCGCCTGCGGCTGGCCATCTGCGACTGGTACAAGCGCAAGTTCGACGTCGATCTGGACCCGGCCAGCGAAGCGATCGTAACCATGGGCTCGAAAGAGGGGCTGGCGCATCTCATGCTCGCCATTCTCGAGCATGGCGATCAGGTGCTGGTGCCCAATCCGGCCTATCCGATCCATCCTTACGGCGCGGTGATCGCGGGTGCTGACGTGCGCCACGTACGCATGATGCCCGACTCCGATTTCTTCGCCGAACTCGAGCGCGCGATCAAGGAGTCCTGGCCACGGCCGAAGATGATGCTGCTCAATTTTCCGGCCAATCCGACCACCCAGTGCGTGGAACTCGAGTTCTTCGAGCGCTGCGTGGAGATGGCGCGCGAATACGATCTGTGGATCGTGCAGGATCTGGCGTACGCCGATCTGTGCTTCGACGGCTACGAAGCGCCGTCGATTCTGCAGGTGCCGGGGGCCAAGGACGTGGCCGTGGAGTGCTATACGCTCTCCAAGAGCTACAACATGCCGGGCTGGCGCGTGGGCTTCATGTGCGGCAACCCGACCCTGATCGCCGCACTGGCACGCATGAAGTCGTATCTCGACTACGGCATGTTCACGCCGGTGCAGGTAGCCGCGATCGCCGCGCTCAACGGCCCGCAGGATTGCGTGACCGAAATCCGCGACATGTACCAGAAGCGCCGCGACGTGCTCTGCGACGGCCTCAACGATATTGGCTGGCAGGTCGATCGGCCCAAGGCGACGATGTTCGTCTGGGCGCCGATCCCCGAGCCGTATCTGGAAATGGGGTCGCTGGAGTTCACCAAGAAGCTGCTGGCCGATGCCGAGGTTGCAGTCTCGCCGGGCATCGGCTTTGGCGAATACGGCGATACGCATGTGCGCTTCGGCCTGATCGAAAACGAACAGCGCACGCGTCAGGCGCTGCGCAACATCAAGCGCATGTTCAAGCGCGACGGGCTGATCGACAGCCTGTAGCCGCGCTGCGCGCGAATACAACCAGGAGACGACAGTGCAACCGGTCAACGTGGGACTACTCGGGCTTGGCACCGTGGGTGCGGGCGCGGTCAATTTGCTCGAACGCAACGGCGTGGAAATTACCCGTCGTGCCGGGCGCGAGATTCGCGTGGTGCGTGCCGCGGTACGCAACCCCGACAAGCCGCGCGAGTGCGCGACCACTGGCATCGAGATCGGCACCGACTGCAACGCGGTGGTCACCGATCCGAATATCGACGTGGTCATCGAGCTGATCGGCGGCGACACCGAGGCTTACGATCTGGTCATGGCCGCCATCGCCAACGGCAAGCATGTGGTCACCGCCAACAAGCATCTGATCGCGCTGCACGGCAACGAGATCTTCGCCGCGGCCGACGAGGCCGGCGTGGTGGTATCGTTCGAGGCCGCAGTGGCCGGCGGTATTCCCATCATCAAGGCCATGCGCGAAAGCCTGGCGGCCAACCATATCGAATGGGTGGCCGGCATCATCAACGGCACCGGCAACTTCATTCTCAGCCAGATGATCTTCGAAGATCAGAGCTTCGAGGATGCGCTGGCCGACGCCCAGCGCCTGGGTTTTGCCGAGGCTGATCCCACCTTCGACGTGGAAGGCATCGACGCTGCCCACAAGCTGGCCATCATCGGCGCCATCGCGTTCGGCATCCCGCTGTCGTTCGACAAGATCTATACCCAGGGCATTCGCGATATCGACAGCATGGATATCGAGTATTGCGCGGAGCTGGGCTACCGTATCAAGCACCTCGGCATTGCACGGCGCGCGGAGAAGGGCGTGGAGCTGCGCGTGCACCCCACGCTGGTGTCGCAGAAGGCGTTGCTGGCCAACGTCGAAGGCGAAAAGAACGCGATCATGGTCTATGGCGACTCCGTGGGCCCGACCGTGTACTACGGCGCGGGCGCCGGCGCCGGGCCGACCGCGTCGTCGGTGGTCGCCGACCTGATCGACACCGTTCGTATCATGAGCATCGACCCGAAAGGGCGGGTGCCGCATCTGGCCTTCCAGCCCGACCAGCTCACCGAAGAGCCGATCGTGGGCAGCGATGATTTCGTCTGCGGGCATTATTTCCGGGTTCAGGTCGCCGACCAGATCGGCGTCATGGCCGAAATCACCCGTGCGCTGGCCGATCAGCAGATCGGCATCGAAGCGATCCTGCAGAAGGATCCGCCCACCGAGGAAGACGACGCCCACGTGATGATCGTCACCAAGGCAGCGCGCGAAAGCAATCTGTTGAAGGTGCTGGACCATATCCGGTCGTTGCCGTATGTGCGCGAGGGCATCGTGCACATGCGCGTGGCCCAGTTCGAAGATTAACGGGCCGAGCCAGCACATGAGATATATCAGCACCCGGGGCAAGGCGCCTGCGCTGAGTTTCGAAGAGGTCGTGCTCACCGGCCTCGCGAGCGACGGCGGCCTGTATGTGCCCGAGCATATGCCCAGCTTCTCGCACGACGAGCTGGCGGCCATGGCCGGGCTGCCGTACAGCGAAATCGCCTTTCGGGTGATGAAGCCGTTTGTCGGCGGCGAAGTCGACGACGAGACTTTTCGTCGCCTGATCGACGAAACCTATGCCACCTTCAAGCACGACGCGGTCGTGCCGCTCAAGCAGCTGTCGCACAACCACTATCTGCTCGAGCTGTTTCATGGCCCGACGCTCGCTTTCAAGGATGTGGCCCTGCAGCTGCTGGGCCGGCTGCTCGATCACTTCCTGGCCAAGCGCGACCAGAAAGGCGTGATCATGGGGGCGACCTCGGGCGATACCGGCTCGGCCGCGATC
>DJIE01000221.1:0-142 GCA_002433465.1 Salinisphaera sp. UBA6602 | reverse complement strand
ATACCGGCTCGGCCGCGATCGAGGGCTGTCGCCACTGCGACAATCTGGACATATTCATTCTGCATCCGCACGAGCGCGTGTCCGCGGTACAGCGGCGGCAGATGACCACGGTGCTGGCCGACAACGTCCACAACATCGCCAT
>DJIE01000260.1:27364-28380 GCA_002433465.1 Salinisphaera sp. UBA6602 | reverse complement strand
ATAATTTGGCTCCACGGGCAGGACTCGAACCTGCGACCAATTGATTACCAGTCAACTGCTCTACCAACTGAGCTAACGGCCCGTATTGGCCGCGCATCATACCCGATTCTTTTCGGAAAATCAGCGCCCCGATTGATAAATTGTCGGATCGGCGACACCTGCCTGCGCAAAACCCGCGCGTCGCAGCTGGCACGCGTCACAACGCCCACAGGCACGGCCCTGCGCGTCGGCCTGATAACAGGACACCGTGCGCGCATAGTCCACGCCCAGCGCGACACCCTGGCGGATGATTTCAGCCTTGCTCAAATCGATTAGCGGCGTCTCGATGGAAACCCGGTTGCCGTCCTGTACGGCGGCCTTCGTAGCGAGCGCGGCCATGCGCTCGAACGCATGGATGAATTCGGGACGGCAGTCCGGATAGCCCGAATAATCCACGGCGTTCACGCCGATATAGATGGCCTGTGCGCCAAGTACCTCGGCCCAGCCAAGCGCTATGGACAGAAAAACCGTGTTCCGTGCCGGCACATAGGTCGAGGGAATGCCCTCGCCGCCGGCATCGGGCACATCGATCGCTGGATCGGTGAGCGCGGAGCCGCCCATGCCGTCGAAGTCCAGCCGCACGCATTTGTGCTCGACGATCCAGTCGTGTTCGCTGACATACGCTCGAGCCGCTGCCAGTTCTGCCGTATGGCGCTGACCGTAGTCGAAGCTCAGCGCGTAGCACTCATGGCCGTCGGCATACGCCTTGGCGAGGCAGGTGGTGGAATCCAGGCCGCCAGAAAAAAGGACGACCGCGCGTTTGCGTCTCGGCTGGCTCATAATCGAAGGTCAGTTGATTAGCGGCGCAAGCCGCTCGCGAGTCTGCAACGCCGTGCATGGCGCCTGGCAATCCGCCCGGCTGCACAAGATCGCAACGGGCGCTAAGAGCAAGCGATCAAGAGACAATTGCTGCAGCGACGAAGTGTATGCCCTCGGATCAGCCGGACCAACGCGAGGCGGATTGAGTATTTCGCCTG
>DJIE01000260.1:23259-26985 GCA_002433465.1 Salinisphaera sp. UBA6602 | reverse complement strand
CGGGCAAAATGCCGGCGCGGTCTGTCGCGCCGGCTGACGTAATACCGCTAGCCGTCGATGCCCTGAAGGCGCTTGCGCGCCATCTCGGCCACGTTGCTGTCGGGATACTGATCGACGACCCGCTTGAGCGTGCCGTAGGCGTTGTCCGTTTCGCCACGCTCGTCCTGAATCACGCCGATCTTGTAAAGCGAGCCCGGGACCTTGCTGCTGGCACGAAAACGGTTGACCACCGTCTGGAAGGCCTCCAGCGCGGCATCGTAGTTGCGCTTGACGTAGTTCGCCTCGCCCAGCCAATACCATGCGTTGTCGCTGTACGTGCTTTCCGGGTTCTGTTCCAGAAAACCCTTGAACGCGCCGATCGCGGCGTCGTAATCGCCGGATTTGAGCTTGTCGAAGGCGGCCGTATAGGCCTTTTCGACTGCCGGATCCTGGCTGGAACTACTGTAATCGGACTGTCCGCTGGACGCCCCACTGTCGCCTGCGGCGCCGCCGGCTGAGCCGCCGCCGCCCTCGACGGCGCTCAGACGCTTGTCGAGGTTCTCGTAGAGATCGCGCTGGCCCTGCTCGTTCTGGCGCAGCTGATACTTGAGCGTATCGACCTGCCCCTGCAGATCGCGAACTTCGGACTGAAGCCGCTGGACCGTCTGAAACAGCGAGAACAGGTTCGGACCACCGTTGTTATCGGCCTGGGCGAGCATGATCTGCTGATTCTGTGCGGCGTCCGCCGATGCGGCCGACGCCGGCCGGGAGGTGATCCCGGCCGACGCGGACACGGCAAACGTCACGAGTGCTATCGGTAGTGCGTGACGCATGATGGCTACTTACTTGGTGTAGATGAACTCGACGCGACGGTTCTTCGAATAGGCCGACTCGTTCGAACCCAGCTCGGCCGGACGCTCTTCGCCGAACGACAGGGTCGACAACTGGCTCGAGCTGGCGCCCGACAGCTGCAGCGCCTGCTGCACGGACTCGGCACGACGCTCGCCCAGGGCGACGTTGTATTCACGCGTGCCGCGTTCGTCGGTATGGCCTTCCAGACGCAGCTTGACGTTCGGATGCTGGCTCAGATAACGGCCATGGGCCTGAATCGCCTGCGAGAAGCGCGAAGGAATCGCACTCTGGTCGAGATCGAAGTAGATGATACGGGTCGACAGCGGGTTGTTCGGATCCATGAACATGGCCCGGTCGGCCGGGTCGATGCCTTCGAGCCCGCGCACGTCGATGTCGCGCCCGGAGTTCATGCCCATGCCCTGGTCGTCCTGGCCACCCATGCCAGCAGCCGGCAGGTCATCGCCATCGCGCAGGTTCTTCTTGCCGCCGCAGGCCGCGAGTACCAGCATGGCCGCAACGAGTACGGCTATCAGCGAAAATCGCTGCCCCATTTTCAACGTCATTTTATTCATTTTTCAAAAGCTCCTTGTGAACAGGTCGGCTCGGAATCATCCGAGCCTTTTCTTTAACGAATTGATCGACGGTATCAATAACCCAGCGGACCCCAGGCCGGCTCGCGCACTTCGCCACTCTGGGAAAGACGCGATCGGGTCTGGCCGTCCGTGGATACCGTGGCCAATTCGTTGTTGCGGCCCTGGCGGGCATAGATGATGGCTTGGCCGTTCGGCGCGAAATCCGGGCCGTCGTCGAGCGGGCCTTCGCTTACGATACGGATATTATTGTTCTGCAGGTCCATAACTGCAATACGGAAACCGTTGCCGCTTTTCTGAACCATCGCGACTTCACCGCCATCCGGCGAATAGGTCGCGCGCTGGTTGCTGTCGCCTTCGAACGTCAGGCGTTGGACCTGGCTGCCATCGCTACGCATCTGATAGACCTGCGGCTTGCCGCCACGATCGGATGTGAAGGCGATACGGCTGCCGTCGGGCGACCAGCTGGCTTCCGTGTCGATGGCGCCGTTATTGGTCAGCTGGGTAAGCTGATTGGTGGTCAGATCGTAGCTGTAGATATCCGGATTGCCGCGATACGACAGCGTCATCGCCAGTTTTCGCCCGTCCGGCGACCAGGCCGGCGCGCCGTTAATACCTTCGCGCGACGAAATCTCGCGGATATTGCCGGTGGCCAGATCCTGCACCCGCAGGCTGCTGCGACCGCGGTTGATATCGAAGGCCACATAGGCCAGCTTGGAGCCGTCCGGCGACCAGGCCGGCGACATGATCGGATCGCGCGATGAATACACGGTCGCCGGGTTGTTGCCGTCGTAGTCGGATACGATCAGGCGATAGCGTAGGGCGCCGTTCTCCTTCGCCATGGTGATATAGGCGATCCGCGAGAGGAAGTATCCCTTCTCGCCCACGAATTTCTCGTAGATCAGGTTGGCCACGGTATGCGCGGCATCGCGCAGTTCGTTACGCCCGGCGTTGATCTGAAAGCTTGCGATCGAACGGCCCTGATAGACATCCAGCAGATCGAAGGTGATCCGGTAACCGCCCTGCCCGTTGGGCGCGGCCGAGCCGACCACGAGATTATCCACCGAGGAGCTGCGCCAGGTCTGGTAGTTCACCTGGTCGGCGCTGCTCGGCGTTTCGGCCATGTTGCGGCGTTCGGTGACGTCGAACAGGCCGGTGGACTTCAGATCGTCGCTGGCCACCTGAGCCACGTCGACCGGCAGCGCACCGCCGCTGCTGCCAAACGGCGAAATCGCGATCGGTATCGCGCTCTGTGCGCTGTCGGTGATGTCGACCTGCAGCGCAGCCTGGGCCGGCGCCGATGCCATTGCCGCCAGCACGATCAGGGCGGCGAGCGCCGCTTGGGTTCTAACGAGAATTTGTTTCATTGATCCGGCTCGAAATTGAACTCGATTTCAGAAGAAAAGACGCTGTCCGACGGGGCCCGCGGCAACGGGTCGGATTTGCGAATCGCCTGTTCCACCGAGCGATCCACTGCCGCGCTTCCACAGGATCCGAGCAGACGAAAGCCCGTGATCTGGCCACCGGGCAACTGTTTCACCCGTACTTTACAGGAAATATTGCGCGCGCCCGGCGGACGCACCCAGTTCGACTCCACACGATCCTTGATCGCTTGAACATAAGCACCCAGCGCCCGTGAATTCGCTGCGTTGCGGCGCCCCGCAGCCTCCTGCTGCATCGCTTCACGCATGGCTGCTTCACGTGCTGCCTGCTCGGCCGCTGCCTGGCGCTGGGCCTCGGCACGGGCCTTGCGCGCGGCTTCTTCGCGTGCCTGCTTTTCCGCCTCGGCCTTGCGCTGGGCTTCGGCTTTGGCCTGCGCCTCGGCTTCGGCCTTCTTCTTGGCCTCGGCCTGCGCCTTGGCCTTGCGCTCGGCTTCGGCCTTGGCTTTGCGCTCGGCTTCGGCCTGCGCCTGTTTCTCGGCCTCGGCCTTCTTGCGCGCTGCTTCGGCCTCTGCCTTGCGCTGGGCTTCGGCTTTCGCCTTGGCCTCGGCTTCGGCCTTTTTCTTTGCTTCAGCCTGTGCCTTGGCCTTGCGTTCGGCTTCCGCCTTGGCTTTACGTTCGGCCTCGGCTTTCGCGTTGCGTTCCGCCTCGGCTTTCTTCTGTGCCTGGGCCTTGGCCTCGGCTTCACGCGCGGCTTTTGCATCGGCTTCGCGCTTGGCCTTGGCCGCGGCCGCGGCTTCTTCCTTGGCCTGGCGGTCGCTTTCCGCTTTCTCGCGCGCAGCCTTGGCCTCGGCAGCCTGTTTCTTCTCTGCCGCTGCCTTCTGCTCGGCTGCGCTGTCGTCTTCCGGCTCGGGCTCAGGCTCAGG
>DJIE01000260.1:0-22954 GCA_002433465.1 Salinisphaera sp. UBA6602 | reverse complement strand
GCTCGGGCTCAGGCTCAGGCTCGGCTTCAGCGGGCGGCGCCTCCGGCGCGGAGGCCGGCGAAACCGCGTCCGGCATGTCCGTACTCACCGAATCCGGATTGATCACGGAGGCGTTGACGATCTTCTGGCCATGATTGCCCCGCGACGAGGCGTCGGTGACGAAGTTCACGCCCACGATCAGCAGCAGCGCAATCAGCACGTGCAGGCCGATCGCGAGGATTACCGCGCGCCAGTTCTCGGCGAATCCCTGCCACATTGTCAGCGTTCGCTCGTGCTGTCGTCGTCGATATTATCGGTGAGCAGCCCCACCTGCGACGCGCCCGCGCGCTGTAGCATCACCATGCCGCGTACCACGTTGCCGTAGCTGCCGGAGCCGTCGCCGCGCACCGCCACCGGTGCCTCGGGCCGTTCGCGAATCACGCGCGAGGCGATATCGGTCACTTCGTCGCTGGACAAGGGCTGGTCTGGGTTAGCGCCGACGTTGAGATACAGCTGGCCGTCCTGGGTGACCGAGAGCACGATCGGATCGTTGTCCTCGGTATCCAGTACCTGGGCAGAAGCGTCCGGCAGGTCGACTTCCACACCGGTGGTCAACAACGGTGCGGTGACCATGAAGATGATCAGCAGCACGAGCATGACGTCGATATAAGGCACGACGTTGATCTCGCTGGCCAGCCGACGTTTTCCTCGAATAGACATAGTCAGTAGTTCCGAAGACAGGCGGCAGGATTAAAGCTCGGGCGGCGTACGCGCGGGTTCCGGCGCCGGGCGGGGTTTGTCCTGCGCGGCCCGCGGCGCGGGCGTGGCGGCATTCACGCCGCGCTCGACGATGCCGGACATCTCTTCCATGAAGGTCTGAAAGCGATTCTCGATGAAGTCGACCTTGTTGCTGAAGAAGTTGTAGGCCACGACCGCCGGGATGGCCGCGAACAGGCCCATGGCGGTGGCGATCAGCGCTTCGGCAATACCGGGGGCAACCATCGACAGGCTGGCCTGTTTGACGTTACCGAGGGCAATGAAGGCGCTCATGATGCCCCACACGGTGCCGAACAGGCCCACATAGGGGCTGATCGAGCCGATCGTCGCCAGCACGGCCAGGCCGCGTTCGAGGCGTTCGAGTTCCCGCGACAGAGCCACGCGCATGGCGCGCTGGACCGACGGCACGATTTCCTGCGGACTCGCACTGCCGGTGCTGCGCTGACGACGCAGCTCGTCGTAGCCGTTCTTGAACAACGACGGCATGCCGCGGCTGGTGTCGGCCTGGGCCTGGGTTTCGGCGTAGATATCCTTGAGGTTGCCGCCCGACCAGAAACGATCCTCGAACCATTCCATGTCGTTCTGGGTCTGGCTGAGCAGGCGTCGTTTGCTGAAGATGAGGATCCAGGACACAACGGATGCCAACAACAACGCAAGCATGACGAGTTTGACGAGCAGGCTTGCCTGCATGACCAGCCCCCACAGGGACATGTCCGTCGCAACGTTCATTGCATCTCCTTTTGCAATAACTCCGGCAGCGCACAGGGCCGGAAATCGTGGATTCTGACACACGCCACGGTGAATCGTGCCTGAATAAGCACGGTTTTTTCGCGGCGAATGGTCTGCTCGAAAATGATGCGGGCACGCCGCTGTTCGGCTACCGTCGTGAGCACTTCGATATCGTCGTCCAGACGTGCCGGCTGCTTGAACTGAAGCTTGGCGTCGGCCAGCGTGAATGCGATGCCGTGGCTATCGGCGAGGCTGCGATGGCTGTGCCCCTGGGCCTCCAGCCACAGGGTGCGCGCGCGCTCGAGGTACTTCAGATAGTTGGCGTGATAGACCACGCCGCTGGCATCGGTGTCCTCGTAGAACACGCGTACCCGGTAGCGCATGGCGGTTTGCTCCAAGGTCTGCGTGTCAGTCATCGCCGGGCATCGGGTTGAACAGGTCCGCCGCGCCGGTATCCCGGCCGGCCGGCTGCGCCAGACCGAAGTGACGATAGCTGGCCTGGGTGGCCAGACGGCCACGGGGCGTGCGCATCATGAAGCCCTGCTGGATCAGATAGGGCTCGATGACGTCCTCGATCGTTTCGCGTGCTTCGCCGATCGCGGCCGCGAGGCTTTCCACGCCGACCGGGCCGCCGTCGAACTTTTCGAGCAGCGCGCCAAGGAGCTTGCGGTCCATGATGTCGAAACCGTTGTCGTCCACCTTGAGCATGTCCATGGCCTGGCGTGCCACGGCATGGCTGATACGCCCGTCGGCGCGGACTTCGGCATAGTCGCGTACGCGCCGCAGCAGGCGATTGGCCACGCGCGGCGTGCCCCGGGCGCGGCGTGCGATCTCGGCTGCGCCTGCCTCGTCGATCGACACCTCGAGAATGGCGGCCGAACGGGTGACGATATGCCCCAGGTCGGTGTGCGAATAGAACTCCAGGCGCTGGGCGATACCGAAACGATCGCGCAGCGGCGAGGTCAGCGCGCCGGCGCGGGTGGTCGCACCCACCAGGGTGAAGGCCGGCAGGTCGAGCTTGATTGAACGCGCGGCCGGACCTTCGCCGATGACGATATCGATCTGGTAGTCCTCGAGCGCGGGATAAAGCACTTCCTCGACCACCGGCGACAGGCGGTGGATTTCGTCGATGAACAGTACGTCGTTGGGCTCGAGATTGGTCAGCAAGGCGGCCAGATCGCCCGGGCGTTCCAGCACCGGGCCCGAGGTCTGGCGAAAGCCGACCTGCATTTCATTGGCGATGACGTGCGCGAGCGTGGTCTTGCCCAGACCCGGCGGTCCGAAGATCAGTACATGGTCGAGCGCTTCGCCACGTGCCCGGGCCGCGCTGACGAATATCTCCATTTGTTCGCGTACGCTGGCCTGGCCGATGTATTCGGCCAGCCCGCGCGGGCGCAGGGCGCGGTCGAAACGCACCTCGTCGCCCTGGGTACTGGCGCCGATCAGCCGTTGTGCGTCTTCCATGTCAGCGCACCGCCCGGCGCAGGGCTTCGCGAATCAGGGCTTCGCTGTCCATGCCCTCGGCGTCGATGCCCTTGAGCAACCGGTCCGATTCAGCCGGCTTGTAGCCCAGCGAAGTCAACGCCTGGCGGGCGATCGACTGCACGTCGCCAACGCCGGCTTCGCTGCTGGCCGCCGGGGCCAGCGCCGGCGCGATCGCGGTGCCGGAGAGCTTGTCGCGCATTTCCACCAGCAGGCGCGCCGCAGTCTTCTTGCCCACCCCCGGCAGCCCGGTCAGCCGCGCGGCATCGTCGGCTTCGATGGTGGCCACGAAATCCGCCACGCTCATACCCGAGAGTACGGTCAACGCGAGCTTGGCGCCGACACCGGAAACCTTGATCAACTCCCGAAACAAGCTGCGTTCGTCGGCAGTGGCGAAACCGTAGAGCAGCATGGCGTCTTCGCGCACCACCATCTGCGTGAGCAGCGTGACTTCGCCGTGGCTGGCGTTGTCGCCGGGCCGCCGGCCCTCGCCGAGGGCGAAGAAGGTCGACAGCGGCGCTTCGACTTCATAGCCGACCCCGCCCACGTCGATGACCAGCCGCGGCGGCTGTTTTTCGATGATGCGTCCGCGTAATTGCCCGATCATGCCCGGCGGCCCGTTGTGTTGGCAGCGATCTTCATACGTGCGGCGCTGCGACTGTGGTGGATATGGCATACCGCCACGCCCGCCGCATCGGCCGCGTCGGCCTGCAAGGTGGCATCCACGCCCAGCAGCACGCGCACCATGTGCTGGATCTGCTTCTTGTCGGCATGGCCCCGCCCCACGATCGCCTGCTTGATCTGGGTCGGCGTGTACTCCGATACGGGCAGGCCGTTCGCAGCGCCTGCACAGATCGCCGCGCCGCGGGCCTGTCCCAGCTTGAGCGCGCTCGCGGCGTTGCGCGACACGAACACATCCTCGATTGCCATTTCGTCGGGACGATACTCGTTGATGACCGCGCTCAGTCGTTCGAAGATAAGGCCCAGCCGTACAGGGAAAGCCACCCGCGGCAGGCGGATACAGTCGATGACGATGGAGCGCGGCTGTGCCCCGCCCTCGATCACCGCAAAGCCGGTGACCGTGGACCCCGGATCGATCCCGAGAATACGTGCCATGCCGCCGTCAGGCCGGGGCGTCGGCAAGGGTTTCTGCGTCCAGCTCGACGTTGCTATAGACGTTCTGTACGTCGTCCAGGTCCTCGAGCGCATCGAGCAGCTTGAGGCAGCTCTGTGCGTCCTCGCCCTGGAGCTCGACAGTCGTTGCCGGGCGCATGGTCACATCGGCGGCATCGGGGGCAAAACCGGCTGCTTCCACCGCCGCCTTGACCTGCGTGTAGTCGTCGGGCGCGGTGAGTACGTCGAAGGAGCCGTCCTCGTATTCGACCAGATCTTCGGCGCCGGCATCCAGCGCCGGCGCGAGCACGTCTTCGTCGTCGTTGTCCGGGCCGTAGGTGAGTACGCCCTTGCGATCGAACAGATAGGCCACCGACCCATCGGCGCCCAGATTGCCGCCGTTGCGGTTGAAGGTGTAACGCACCTCGGAAACCGTCCGGTTCTTGTTGTCGGTCATGCAGTCGACCATGATCGCGACGCCATTGGGGCCGTAACCTTCGTAGCGAATCTCTTCGTAGTTGTCGCCCTGCCCGTCGCCGGTGCCGCGCTTGACCGCCCGTTCGATATTGTCCTTGGGCATGTTGGCGGCAAGCGCCTTGTCCCAGGCCAGCCGCAGACGCGGGTTATCGTTCGGATCGCCGCCGCCCATACGGGCAGCCACCGTGATCTCGCGAATGATCTTGGTGAAAATCTTACCGCGCTTCTTGTCCTGGGCGTTCTTGCGGTGCTGAATATTCGCCCATTTACTATGGCCTGCCATAATGCCTCGTGGTTGCGCTGCAAACCGTGCCGGGATTCTACCAGCCGTGGGCCGCGGCGCGCGGCCGGTGAGCCTTCGCCCCGGTCGCGCGCGATCAGATTTCTATCTGGATACCGAGTTCCACCACCCGTTCGGGCGGAATACGATAATAGGATGTCGCCCGCGTGGCGTTGAGTGCCATGAACGCGAACATATGCTCGCGCCAGACCATCATGCCCGGCACTTCGCTGGTGGGGATCAGCGACTCGCGACCGACATAGAAGGTGGTGTGTTCAAGGTCCACATCCAGGCCGAACTCGCCGGCAAAGCGCAATGCCACCGGCACATTGCTGGCCTGCATGAAGCCGTAATAGACCTGCACTCGATACACGCCACGGCCCAGATCGTCGATCTTGAGCCGATCCGCTGCCGGTACCCGCGGTACGTCGAGCGTATTGACCGTGAGCAGAATGACCTGTTCGTGCAGCACACGGTTGTGCCGCAGATGATGCAGCAGCATCGGCGGCGTCTTGTGGGTGGCCTCGGTCATGAACACCGCGGTGCCCTCGATACGCATCGGCAGTTCGTCGAGCGATTCGATGAATTCGTCGAGCGGCTCCGTATCGTCCTGGAGATGACGACCCACCAGCTCGCGGCCGCGCCGCCAGGTTCCCATGACGAAGAAGATCACGCCGGCGACCACCAGCGGATACCAGCCGCCGTCGGGTATCTTGAATACGTTGGCGCCGAAGAAGGCAAGATCGACCACAAGCAGCAGGGCCGCGATCACACCCGCGATGCGCGGGAACCAGCCCCAGCGATAGGCCACGAAGAACGCCAGAATCGTGGTGATGACCATATCCATGGACACGGCCACGCCATAGGCCGCAGCCAGATTGCTCGACGAGCCGAACCCAAGCACGAGCCCGATGGTGGCAGCCATCAGCACCCAGTTCATGAACGGGATATAAACCTGACCGTAGGACTCGTGCGAGGTCTGCACGATGTTCAGGCGCGGCAACTGGCCGAGCTGAACCGCTTGCCGCGTAAGCGAGAACACGCCGGAAATGACCGCCTGGGAAGCGATCACCGTGGCCAGCGTCGCCAGGCCCACCACCGGATACAGCGCCCAGTCGGGCGCCATCTGGTAGAACGGCTGGGTGATATCGGGGTTTTCCAGCATCATCGCGCCCTGGCCGAAGTAGTTCAGCAGCAGCGCGGGCAGCACCAGAAAGAACCAGGCCAGACGAATCGGCGCCAGGCCGAAATGGCCCATATCCGCATACAAAGCCTCACCGCCCGTCACCACCAGGAACACCGTGCCGAGCACCAGGAAGCCGGCAAGGCCGTTATCGGCAAAGAAGCTGGCAGCGTAGATCGGGTTGATGGCGGCAATAACGCCGGGGTGATGCACGATGCCATTGATGCCGAGCAGGCCCAGTACGGCGAACCAGGTCAGCATGACCGGGCCAAACAGCGAGCCAACAGCCGCCGTACCGCGTTTCTGAATCAGAAACAGCCCAACCAGAATCGCGATGGTGATCGGTACGATGTATGGCTTGAAGGCCGGCGTGGCGACCTCAAGCCCCTCGATCGCGCTTAGCACGGAAATCGCGGGTGTGATCGTGCCATCGCCGTACAACAGGGCCGCGCCGAACAGGCCCAGCAACATGAGCATGTAACGGCGGCTCTTCTTTTCTGTCTTCCAGGGGTTGAGAAGAGCGACGAGGGCGATGATCCCGCCCTCGCCGTTGTTGCTCGCGCGCATGACCACGGCCAGATACTTGATCGAGATCACGATGATCAACGACCAGAACAGCAGTGAGAGCACGCCGAAGATATTGGCCGGCATGACGGTAATGCCGTCATGCGAATAGAACGCTTCGCGTAGCGCGTAGATCGGGCTGGTGCCGATATCGCCGTAGACGATGCCCAGCGCCGCCAGACACAGAAACGGCAACGACTGTCGGCCCTTGTCGTTGCCGTTCTTGTGCTCTTCGGTACCGTCGTGGCCGCCGTCAGCGCCTGCGCCATCGGCTTTTTCGCCGGTACCGTTCTTGCTGCCTTTCGCTAGCGAGCGATCTTCTTCCTCTGCGGCCATTCAGCGCTTACTTCTTGCGCTTCGGCGGGAAGTGAATCGGTCGCCCGTCCACGGCCAGCGCGGTTTCATGCACCGTCTCGCCCAGCGTGGGATGTCCATGGATGATTCGGGCGATATCTTCGCTCGATGCCTTGTACTCCATGGCAACAACCATTTCCTGGACCAGCTCGGAGACGTAAGGGCCGATCATGTGCACGCCCAGAATCTCATCGGTGTTGGCATCGGCGATCATTTTGACGAAACCGCCCTGCTGGGCCAGCGCCTTGGCCCGACCATTGGCCGCGAACGGCACCTGGCCGACCCGGTATTCCGTACCGGCCGACTTCACCTGTGCTTCGGTCTTGCCGACCCAGGCCATTTCCGGGTGGGTGTAGACGACCGAGGGGATCACGTCGTAGTTCAGGTGCGGCTTCTGGCCGTCCAGAATTTCGGCGACGGCCACGCCCTCTTCCATGCCCTTGTGGGCCAGCATCGGATTGCCGATCACGTCGCCGACGGCATAGACACCCGGCAGGCTGGTACGAAAGCTCTCGTCGACGTCAACGAAGCCCTTGTCGTCGAGCTCCACGCGCGCGCCCTTGGCACACAGGTCTTTCGTATGGGGACGCCGACCCACGGCGACCACCAGGCGGTCGAAGGTGGTCGTATGCGATTCGTCACCCTGCGTGTACTTGACCTCGACGCCGTTCTTGGTCGCCTTGGCTTCGGTGACGCGGGCACCAAGCTGGATATCCAGGCCCTGCTTCTTGAACGACTTGAGGCCTTCCTTGGCCACGTCGCGATCGGCGATCGGCATGAATTCGTCGACCGCTTCCAGCAGCGTCACGTCGCTACCCAGGCGCGACCAGACGCTGCCCAGTTCCACGCCGATATAGCCGGCGCCGATGACGCCCAGCTTTTTCGGCACCTCATCGAATTCCAGCGCGCCCCAGGAATCGACGATGCGATCGCCGTCGAAGGGGGCGATATCAAGCTCGACCGGCTCCGAACCGGCGGCGATGATGATCTTGTCGGCCTTGAAGGTGGTTTCCTTGCCGTCGTGATCGACGAACAGCACCTCACCCGAATCCACTACCTGACCGCTGCCGGCGAATGACGTCACGCCGTTTGCCTTGAACAGGCTGGCGATACCGCCGGTCAGCTGCGAGACGACTCCGGCCTTGCGCTTCTGCATCTTGGCCAGATCGAGTTCGACCTTGCTGGCCTTGATGCCGTGATCGGCGAACTCGTTGTTCGCGCGATCGTAGAGCTCACTGGACTCGAGCAGCGCCTTCGACGGGATACACCCGGCGTTGAGGCAGGTACCACCCAGCGACGGCTTGTCGTTGAGGTCCAGCCATTTGTCGATACAGGCCACGTCCATGCCCAGCTGTGCCGCGCGAATGGCAGCGACATAACCCGCCGGACCGGCGCCGATAACGACGACATCGAATTCCTTGCTCATGCTTTTCCTTGCAATTACGTGTGACGGTTACCGATGTGGGCCTAGACCTGCAGCAGCAACCGGGCCGGATCTTCGATGAGTTCCTTGATCGTGCGCAGGAACAACACCGCGTCGCGGCCGTCAATAAGGCGGTGATCATAGGACAGCGCGAGCTGCATGACCGGGCGGATCACGATTTCGCCGTCAACCACCACTGGCTTTTCGTTGGTGGCATGCATTCCGAGAATCGCGGCCTGCGGCGGGTTGATGATCGGCGTCGACAGGAGTGAGCCGAACACGCCGCCGTTGGTGATCGTGAAGGTACCGCCACTCATTTCGTCCATGGTGACCTTGCCTTCCTGGGCACGCTTGCCGAGGTCGCGGATCGTGGATTCGATCTGCGCGTAGGACTGCTGATCGGCATCGCGCAGCACCGGCACCAGCAGGCCACGCGGCGAGGATACGGCCACGCCGATATCGTAGAAGCCGTGGTAGACGATATCGCCTTCGTCGATGGAGGCGTTGACGATCGGGAAGCGCTTGAGGGCTTCGACCGCGGCCTTGACGAAGAACGACATGAAGCCGAGACGGACTTCGTGATCCTTCTCGAACTTGTCCTTGTACTGATTGCGCAGATCCATCACCGCCTTCATATCGACCTCGTTGAAGGTCGTGAGCATGGCGGTGTTCTGGCTGGCATCCAGCAGGCGCTCGGCAATGCGCTGGCGAATACGCGTCATCGGTACGCGCTGCTCGGTGCGTTCGCTGGGGGCATCGGCGAGGGCCTGACGGTCGGCCTGTTCGGATACGGCCTGCTCCTCGCGCTCGGAACTGGAGTCGGCGCGCGACTGCGATTTGTCTTCGCCCTGGGCCGGCTTGGAATCGCCCTTGTTGTCGATCGCCTTCTGCACGTCGGCCTTGGTGATCCGGCCGTCCTTGCCGGTACCTTCGACATTGCGCGCGGCCACATCGTTTTCGTCCATCAGCTTCTTGGCTGCAGGACTGGCGATCGCCTCGTCGTCGCCCGAATCGGCCTTTTCTGCGGCCTCGTCTTCGGCTTCGTCGCTCTTGGCGTCGCTGTCGTCGTCGGCCGCGGCTTTCTTGTCGTCGTCCGACGTATCGTCGTCATCGTCGTCGCCGGCATCCGAGCCGTCACCTTCCTCGACGATGGCCAGCACGTCGCCCGCCTTGACGGTATCGCCGGCGGACACCTTGATTTCGGCGAGCACGCCCGCCGAGGTCGAGGGCACTTCGAGCACGACCTTGTCGGTCTCGAGGTCGACGAGGTTCTCGTCGCGGCCGACCTTGTCGCCCTTGTTCTTCTGCCACTCACCCACGGTGGCTTCGCTGACGGATTCCGGAAGCTCCGGGACTTTGACTTCTGTGGCCATGCTTGGTGTTTCCTAACTTGTCGAGATCGTTGACGTGAATCCGCGTGCTAGCGCGCGGCCAATATCACTTCTTCTTGGAACGAGACTTGCGCGTCTGCGCCTTGCCCTTGTCCACGAGGCGCTCGCCGCCGGTCAGGCCTGCGTCGACCACCGCTTCCTGCTGCTTGACGTGCAGCTTGTGGTAACCCGCGGCGGTCGTCGCCGCACCCGGGCGCGTGGCATAGAGCAGCTCGTGGCGTTCGGCCAGCGGCACCTGCAGGCGATGCTTGATCTGATACCAGGCGCCCTGATTCTCCGGCTCTTCCTGGCACCACACCACCTCCTCGGCGTTCTTGTAGCGATCGAGCACCGCCGCGTAGTCGTTGGCCGGGAACGGATAGAGCTGTTCAATACGCACCAGCGCCACGTTGTCGAGTTCGCGCTCTTCACGAGCCTGATACAAATCGTAGTAGACCTTGCCGCTACAGAACACGACGCGCTCGATGGCGTCGTCGTCGATGCTGTCGGGCTCGTCGATGACGAAGTTGAACTGGCCCTCGGCCAAATCCTCGAGCGTCGAGGTCGACAGCCGATGACGCAGCAGGCTCTTGGGCGTGAGCACCACCAGCGGCATGCGCAGATCGCGCACCATCTGCTGGCGCAACAGGTGGAACCACTGCGCCGGCGTGGACGGCACGCAAACAATCATGTGGCGCTCGGCGCACAGCTGCAGAAAACGCTCCAGCCGTGCCGAGGAATGCTCCGGGCCCTGGCCTTCATAGCCGTGCGGAAGGAACATCACCAGGCCGCACAGCCGGCCCCACTTGGCCTGACCGCTGGAGATGAACTGGTCGATGATGACCTGAGCACCGTTGACGAAGTCACCGAACTGGGCTTCCCAGATGGTGAGCGTCGACGGATCGGCGGTGGCGTAGCCGTACTCGAAGCCGAGCACGCCCGCCTCGGAAAGCAGCGTGTCGTTGACCGTGAACATCGCGCTTTCGCGGCCCACATGCTTCAACGGAATGAACTTCTGACCGTCCTTCTGGTTGTAGAGCACCGAGTGGCGATGGAAGAACGTGCCACGGCCGGAGTCCTGACCGGACAGGCGCACGTTGAAGCCGTCGTCGAGCAGGGTCGCATAGGCCATATGCTCGGCAAAGCCCCAGTCGATACGCGAAGCGCCGGCGGCCATCTTGCCGCGATCATCGATGATGCGCTGTGCGCGCTTGTGCAGCTCGAAGCTGTCGGGCAGGTCATGCAGCCGCGAGGCGAGCCGCTGCAGCGTTTCCACCGGCACCGAGGTGTCGACGATATCCGACCAGCGCTGCCGGCTGTAGCGCGCCCAGTCCACGGTATGTTCGTTGCCGACCAAGCCGAGCGTGGTGCGCGAGATGTTCTTGCCTTCGTCGAGGCCGTCGCGATAGGCGTCGGCGAACTGCTGCGCTTCGTCCTTGTCGATCAGGCCTTCGGATTCGAGCTTGCCCGCATACAGCTTGCGGGTCGTCTCCATCTGCTTGACCTTCTGGTACATCAGCGGCTGGGTGACCGCCGGCTCGTCAGCCTCGTTATGGCCGTGGCGCCGATAGCAGATCATGTCGACGATCACGTCCTTGCCGAACGTCTCGCGGTAATCCATGGCCAGACGGGTGACGAACACGACTGCTTCCGGGTCGTCGCCGTTGACGTGAAACACCGGCGCTTCGAGCATCTTGGCGATGTCGGTGCAGTACTGCGACGTACGCGAGACCTCACCCAGCTTGGCGGTGATCGGGTTCTGCATGGTGAAACCGAGCTGGTTGTTCACCACCAGATGCACGGTGCCGCCGGTGGCATAGCCTTCGGCCTGCGACAGCTGCAGCGTCTCCATGACGATGCCCTGGCCGGCAAACGACGCATCGCCGTGGATGAGCACCGGCAGAATCGTCTCGCCTTCTTCGTCGTGGCGGCGCTCCTGGCGCGCCTTGACCGAGCCCTGTACCACCGGATTCACCGCCTCGAGATGCGAGGGGTTGAAGGCCAGCACGAGATGCACGCGCTCGTCTTCGATTTCGATGTCGGTAGAGAAACCCATGTGATACTTCACGTCGCCCGACATCTCGAGTTCGTCGAGGTCGTAGTCGCCTTCGAATTCGGCGAACAACTCCTTCGGCGACTTGCCGAGGATGTTCACGAGCACGTTCAGGCGGCCACGATGGGCCATGCCGATCACGATCTCGTCCACGTGGCTGCGCGCGGCCGAGCGCACCACTTCATCCAGCGCCGGGATCATGCTGTCGGCGCCTTCCAGCGAGAAGCGCTTCTGCCCGACATACTTGGTATGCAGATAGCGTTCGATGCCTTCTGCCGCGGTCAGCTGGCGCAGTACTTCCCGCTTTTCCTTTTCGTTCAGGCGCGGCTTGTCGACGCTGGCCTCGAGGCGGCGCTGAATCCAGCGTTTCTGGCGGGTGTCGGTGATGTACATGTACTCGGTGCCGATCGTACCCGTGTACACCCGCTTGCAGATGTCGATGATATCGCGCAGCGGCAGTTCGTCGGCTTCGGTGAACAGCGACCCGGTGTTGAAGACGGTATCCATATCCGCTTCGCCCAGCCCGTGAAAAGCCGGGTCCAGGTCCGGCACGTTCGGACGCTCGTAAAGGCCGAGCGGGTCCAGATCGGCGGCCTGGTGGCCGCGCATGCGGTAATAGTTGATCAGGCGTAGCACGCCTGCCTGCTTCTGGGCCGCGCGCTGCGACATGCTTGCCCGCGGTCGTGCGCCCTGGCCCGCCGAGGCCTGGGTATCCACGAACGAGTCGCGAATCGGCCCGTGCGCGACGTCTTCAGCGCCATCGCCGTTAAGGCTCTTGAAGTACTCGCGCCAGCTTGGCTCGACCGAGTCGGGATCCTTGAGATATTGCTCGTAGTAGGACTCGACGTAGGCTGCGTTGCCGCCGAACAGAGGAGAATTCTCGATGAACTTGTCGTTAAGTTCGCTTTTCATAGACTAAGGCCCTGTGGCCGTGTCGAGGCGCCGGGATCGCCTCGTTCAAACCGTGCCGATGCGACGCCTGCCGGCGGGCGCCGCGATGGCCGCTAATGATAACAAACCGTACCCTTGCCCGTGACCGAACACGGGCCGGTCTCAGCCAGTCTTGTTCGCATCGTCTTCTTCGTCCCAGCCCGCCGTGAGGTTTTTGAGGTAGCTGCGAAACTCGTCGCCGATCTCGTGGTGCTGAAGCCCCATTTCGACGTTGGCCTTGAGATAGCCGAACTTGCTGCCGCAGTCGTAGCGGGTGCCTTCGAATTCGTAGGCCAGCACGGTCTGCTCGCCCATCAGTGCCTCGATGGCGTCGGTGAGCTGGATTTCGCCCCCCGCACCCGGTTTGGTCTTGTCCAGCAGCCGGAATATGCGCGGTGTGAGGATATAGCGGCCGACCACGGCCAGATTCGACGGGGCCTTGTCCGGATCGGGTTTTTCCACGATGCCGCGAATTTCGGACAGCCCGGGGCCGATCGGCTCCACTTCCACAATGCCGTACTTGTAGGTTTCTTCCCAGGGCACGCGCTGTACCGCGAGCACGCTCGTGCCGTACTCCTGATACACCCGCTGCATCTGTGCCATGCACGGCTGGAAGGAGCCCGCGATCAGGTCGTCCGCGAGGATGACGGCGAAATCCTGGTCGCCCACGGCCGGCAATGCGC
The DNA here is from genome assembly GCA_002433465.1 of Salinisphaera sp. UBA6602. GTDB lineage: Bacteria > Pseudomonadota > Gammaproteobacteria > Nevskiales > Salinisphaeraceae > Salinisphaera. Next base: position 9,557 of record DJIE01000260.1, on the reverse strand, counting down.
AGCTGATGGCATGCCCCAGCCCCATCTGCTCGGGCTGGCGAATATAGACACAGCTGATACCCGGCGGCAGTACGTCCTTGACCGCCTGCAGCAATTCTTCCTTGCCCTTGGCCTCGAGCGTGGCTTCCAGCTCATAGTCCCGATCGAAATGATCCATGATCGAGTTCTTGGTGTGGCTCGTGATGAACACCATTTCCTCGGCGCCGGCTGCGATCGCCTCCTTGACCGCATACTGGATCAGCGGCTTGTCCACCACAGGCAGGATCTCTTTGGCGCTGGCCTTGGTTGCCGGCAGAAAACGCGTGCCCAGCCCTGCGACCGGGAACACCGCCTTACGAATACGCATAGTCGATCCTTTGGCTTGTCAGCCCTTCGAATTGAAATCTAGAGATAGCGTATATCGCCCAGCAGGTGGACGATATCGCCTTTGGGATTGGTCAATGCAAAATCCGCGCCCTGTGCGCCAAGGCTGTAGCCAAAGCGGGCCTTGCTCGGCAGGAAGACCGGTTTCTTGAAACCCAGCGTCAGCGTATAGGCGGCCTGCTCGAGCTTCGGCTCGAGTTCCGCCGCGGCGCGTGCCTTGGTCCACATGCCGGTGGCGATGGCGCGCGGAAAACCGAACAGCTTCGCGCTCCACGGGCTCAGATGGATCGGATTGTAGTCGCCCGCCGCGCTGGCGTAGCGGCGCCCGATGTTTTCGGGCACGTCCCAGGTGACTTCTTCTTCGATATCGAAGCCGAGCCCGTCATCGTGCTTCTTCTTGGGCGACTTGGGTACGTTGGTTTTCTGGCGCGAAAGCATCGAACTGTCTTCCTGCCAGATCAGTTCGCCGGCCCGGTCGCGCACGCGCGTGACCAGATCGAACTCGACGCCCTTCTCGACTTCCCGATGGCCGCCGACGCTGACCTCGATATGCAGCTTTTCCGCGGTCTCGATGGCCCGATACTGGGTAATCTGGTTACGCAGATGAATCAGGCCCAGCAGCTTGAGCGGAAAACGCTTGTGGGTGAGTACCGCCATGTGCATGGGAAAGGCCAGCACATGGGGATAGGTGACCGGCAAATGCGGCGAATGCTGAAAACCGCATACCTTGCGATACTTCGCCAGCTCTTCGGCGCGGACCTCGAGATCCGGCAGTTCTGCAACGATCGGCGGTATGGTTTCATCGCCGGACAGGCCGCCCGACAGCGTCGTCGCGGCCCTCAGATAGGACGGCGCAACCGCCGGAAGAGAGTCGTATTCGAGCCGGGTTTCGTTTGCCATCGCCTATGGGGTCGGGTTGGTTTAGCAGCGACGTTAACCCCTTTACTGGGGCGAAACAACACGCTTAGTCATTCGACAAGGTCGGTTTCTCACCGGCCAGTTCGGCGCGGCGGTTGGCGACCATGGTGGCGAAGTCTTCGGGCAGATCCTGGGCCAGCAACCGGTCCCAGTAGTCGATAGCCGCCTCACCCTCGCCGCGCTCGGCCGCGGCCAGGCCCAGATACCAAAGCGCCTCGCGGCTTTGTGGCTCCAGTTCGAGCAGCTGCTCGTAGAGTGTTTTCGCCCGACCCTGCAGATCGTCGGTTGCGGCCAGAGTCGCCTGTGCTTCGGCGGCGATGATCGGCGGTCGCGGCGCCGGCATGGCCGCATTGAGCGCACGATATTGCTCGGCGGCCGCGCCGTAATCGCCGCCGGCCTCGCTCGCACGCGCGAGCATCGCGCGTGCCTGCATGTCGTCGGGATGATCGTTTACCCGCTGCTCCAGTTCCGCGATCATCGCGTTCAGGTCGGGCGTATCCTGTTCGACGAAGGCCTGATAGTCGCCGATCTTCCAGTACACCGCGGCCGAGCCGCCCACCATCACGGCGAGCACCAGTATCGTGGCCACCCACGGCCGGCGCGCAGCCCTGGGCGACGGTGCCAGCTCAGGCGTATCGTCGATATCGGCGAGCAGGCGGGCGCCGAGCTCATCCTTCTGGCTTTCGGCGTCCTGTCGAGTCAGTGCGCCCGCAGCCACCTCGCGCTCGATCTCGGCATAGCGCTGATGGTAGATCGTGATATTCGCCGCCCGGCGCTTGTCCGCGGACGGCGTGCCCGCGCGCCAGAGTGGCACCAGAACGAATACGAGACTGGCAGCGACGAGCACTGCCGCGAAAACAAGAAATTCGGTCATGAACGCTCTTCAGACGAGTCGGAGTCCGCGTCTCGTGCCTGTTCGTCGAGCACACGATTGAGTCGCTCGCGGTCCAACGACGGCGATGGGGTCGGCGCGCCACGGCGCCGGCGCATCAGCAGGAAAACCACCAGCAGGCCCACGGCCAGCAGCACGAACGGGCCCGCCCAGAGAATGATCGTGGCCGAATCCAGCGGCGGATCGTAGAGCACCCACTTGCCGTAACGATCGACCAGGTACTGCTTGATCTCGGCGTCGCTGCGCCCTTGCGCGATCTGACGTTCAACGATGGCGCGCAGGTCCTGGGCCAGCGGCGCATCCGATTCGGCAATGCTGCGGTTCTGACAGATCAGACAACGCAGCTCGGCGTTGAGGGCGTGATAACGCGCCAGTTCCTCGCCCTGCAGATCTACCGCCTGGGCAGCGGACGTAGCGAGCAACAGCAACAAGCCGACCAGCAGCGTACGCATCAGGACCCCTTTGCCTTGAGCTGCTCGAGCTTCGGAATGAGCGATGCGTTCATCTCTTCGCGCGTAATCGGCCCGACCACCTTGTAACGGATGATGCCCTGCGCATCGACCACGAAGGTCTCCGGCACGGCCGACACGCCCCAGTCGATACCGGTCGCCCCGCTCGGATCGAATGCGACCACCGCAAACGGGTTGCCGTAGCGCCCCAGCCAGCGCAGCGCGTCGGCCTCGGTGTCCTTGTAATTCAGACCGACCACCGGCACGCCGGTACGCCGCGACACGGCAGTAATCAGCTCGTGCTCTGCGCGACAGGCCACGCACCAGCTCGCCCAGACGTTCACCAGCGTCACCCGGCCTTTCAGATCGTCGACCGTGATCCGGTCCCGGTCGGAGGCGAGCGTCGGCAGATCGAATGCGGGCGCCGGCTTATCAATGAACGCCGAGGGCAGGATATCCGGGCGCCGCGTGAGGCCGTAGCCGAGCAGCACGATCAGCGCAAACACGATAACGATCGGCAGAACCAGGCGCCAGCGCATCATGCACTCGCCGTGGTCAGGCCGCGATCCGTTGCCACCGGCTTGTCAGCGGTGGCACGGCGGCGGCGATAGCGTTTGTCGGTGAGCGCGATCAGACCACCCAGCGCCGAGATGAAGCCGCCCGCCCAGATCCAGCGCACGAACGGCCGATGATAGATTCGCACGCTCCAGGCATCGCCGGACAACGGCTCGCCGAGAGATACATAGATATCGCGGGTGATACCGACATCGATACCGGCTTCGGTCATGCTCTGACCGCCGGCGTTATAGCGTCGTTTGGAGGGAAACAGCTCCGCGATCTGGCGGCCGTCTTCGCGAACGATGAAATCGCCGATTTCGGCAACGAAATTCGGCCCGTCCACGTGCCGGGTACCGAGAAAGGTGAACTCGTAGCCAACCATTTCCGTGCTCTGCCCTGGTGCCAGCCGTACGTCGTGCTCGCCGCCGAAGCCGCTCACCAGACTGACACCGATGACGAAAATGCCCACCCCGGCATGGGCGAGGGCCATGCCGACCACGTTGCGCGGCAGCATCACGCGACGCCCGCGGCTACGCCGCAGGATATCCTCGAAAGCGGTCACGATCGCCCAGCAGCCCAATACGCAGCCGGCAACCGCGGCCACCGCCGTGGTGCCGACCGTGAATAGCGGCAGGGCCACGCCAGCGACGATGGAGACGATCAAGGGGACCCAAAGGCGCGAACGCAGCACGTCGGCCCGGGTACGCTTCCAGGCCATCACCGCGGCGGCGCCGATCAGCACCACCAGCGGCACGGTCAGCGGAATGAAGACCTTGTTGAAATACGGCGGGCCGACCGATATGCGCCCCATGCCCAGCGAATCAGCCAGGATGGGATAGAGCGTGCCCAGCAACACGCCGGCGGCAGCAACCACCAGGAAGATGTTGTTGAGCAACAGCAAGCCTTCCCGAGACAACGCCGCAACCGGCTCGCGGCCGGCTTCGAACTGGGCCGCGCGCAGCGCGTAAAGCAGCAGCGACCCGCCGACCACCACCGCGAAGAAGGTCAGGATGTATATACCGCGCGTCGGATCGGTGGCAAAAGCATGCACGGAAATCAGCACCCCTGAGCGCACCAGGAACGTCCCCAGCAGCGACAAGGCAAACGCGGTGATCGCCAGCAGTACCGTCCAGCTCTTGAAGATGCCGCGCTTCTCGGTGACCGCCAGCGAATGAATCAGCGCGGTGCCGACCAGCCACGGCATGAAGGAGGCGTTTTCGACCGGGTCCCAGAACCACCAGCCGCCCCAGCCCAGTTCCTTGTAGGCCCACCAGCTGCCAAGCGTTACGCCGATGGTCAGGAACATCCATGCCGCGGTCGTCCACGGCCGCGTCCAGCGCGTCCAGGCGCTATCCACGCGGCCGGTAATCAAGGCGGTTATGGCAAAGGCGAAAGCCACGGCGAAGCCCACATAGCCCATATAGAGCATGGGCGGATGCACCACCAGCCCAGGGTCCTGCAACAGCGGATTGAGGTCGCGGCCTTCCATGGGCGCCGGGAACTGGCGCTCGAACGGGTTCGAGGTGAACAGGGTAAACAGCAAGAACCCCACGCTGACCGCGCCCATCACCGCCAGCACACAGCTGGCCACGTCGCGCGGCAGGGTCCGGCTGGCCAGGGCAACCGCCAGGCTCCAGCCTGCCAGCAGCATCATCCACAGCAGCAGCGACCCTTCGTGCGCGCCCCAAATCGCAGACAGCCGATAGAACCACGGCAGCTGGGTATTGGAGTTCGCTGCCACATAAGCCACCGAGAAATCGTTGGCATAGAAGGCGAAACCCAGGGCGACAAAGGCAATGCCCATCATCACGAACTGACCGATGGCCGCCGGTGCCGCCACCGCCAGACAATCCGAGCGCGAACGCCAGATCCCGTACATCGGCAACACGGTCTGCAGCGTGGCCAGGCCCAGGGCCAGAATCAGCGCGAAATGGCCGATCTCCGGGATCATCGCTGGGCCTGCATGTTGCTGGGCATGCAGCTCGTGCCCGAGGCGTCCTTCATGGCTTCTGCCACATCCGGCGACATATAGTTCTCGTCATGTTTGGCCAGGACCTCATCGGCCACGAACTGGCCGGATTCGTTGAGCTGCCCGTAGGCCACGATGCCCTGCCCTTCGCGAAACAGGTCCGGCAAGGTGCCACGAAACTGTACCGGCACGCTGGCTTCACAGTCGGCCAGCGTGAAGCGCACCAGCAGGTCGTCGTTGTTGCGCTCGACCGAGCCGGTTTCCACCAGCCCGCCGATCCGGAAACGGGTATGCGTCGGCGCTTGCCCGCCCACGATTTCGCTTGGCTGATAGAAATAGAGGATGTTTTCGCTGAATGCGGTCAGGGCAAGCGCGGTGGCCGCGGCCAGGCCAACGAACAGCCCGCCGACCAGCATCAGACGACGACGTCGTGTTCTAGTCATCGAATTCCTCGTTCTTGATCCGCCGGGCGATCTGACGATGGGCGATTACAGGCGCGACGATATTGCCCACGATGACCACCGCGGCGATGGCGTAGCTGCTCCACACATAGCCGGCATAGCCGCCCATGGCCCAGAATTGCTGCCAGGATTCATGCATCGGAAAACACCTTCTTGACCCAGCGGCTACGCCGTTCGCGCCTGAGCAGTTGCACGCGCATGTTCCAGAGCGTGAGCCAGCCGAACATCAGAGTGAAGCCGAGCGCGGCACACAGCAGCGGCCAGAGCATGGCCATCTCCATGGCCGGGCGCCCGAAGCGGGTCACGGTCGGGCCCTGGTGCAGCGTATTCCACCATTCGACCGAAAAATGAATGATGGGCACGTTGATCACGCCGACCACCGACAAAAGCGCACAGGCGCGTGCCGCGCTGCGCGGCGATTCGATGGCGTTATGCAGCGCGATGACGCCGAGATACAGAAACAGCAGGATCAACTCGGAGGTCAGGCGCGCATCCCAGACCCACCAGGTGCCCCACATCGGCTTGCCCCAGATGGAGCCGGTGACCAGGGCCAGAAAAGTAAAGCTCGCCCCGACCGGCGCCGCGGCGACCACGAAAATCTCTGCCAGCTTGAGGCGCCACACCAGGGCCACCGCGCCTGCGATCGCCATGCTCGTATAGCCGAACAACGACAGCCAGGCGCTGGGCACGTGGATATAGAGGATACGAAACGCGTCGCCCTGCTGATAATCGACCGGCGCGTTGACCAGCCCCCCGTAGACGCCATAGGCGGCCAGCAGCACCCCGGGCACCGCCAGCGCGAGCGCGATCGGCCGGCTGACCCGGTAGAAATACGGCAGCGATCCGAAACGATGCAGCCAGAGCATGAACGCAGACTTCGCCAAAACGCCTACACCGTTGCGTTGCAGATAGATTGTGAACTGAGTCGACGCATAGTGTGTCTCGACCATTCAGGCGATGCATTGATCTGGCGCAACCGGGTCGCGCCCGAAAATCTTCGGCCCCGAGCCGGCTCGAGGTTCCCTACTCCATGCTGATTTTCAACGCCGCCGCGATCGCGAAGGGCGCGGTACTGATGCCGAGCATGAGTAGCGCAGCCAGCAGATAGAGCGCGCCCGCAGCGGGCAAGCCTTCGATCGCCGCGCGCATGGCCCCAGCGCCAAAGATAAGCACCGGCACGTAGAGCGGGAAAATCAGCAGACTCAAAAGCAGTCCGGCACGCGGCAGGCTCAATGTCAGTGCCGTGCCGATCGCCCCCACCAATCCCAGGGTCGGCGTGCCGAGCAACAGGCTGGCCATGATAACGGGTACCGCGCCCACAGGCACGCCGAGCAGCAATACCAGCAGCGGCGAAGCCAGTACGAAGATCAGCCCGCTGGCCAGCCAATAGGCCAGCACCTTGGCCAACGCGATCACTGCCAGCGGTTCCGGCGAAAGAACGTATTGCTCCAGAGTGCCGTCTTCGTAGTCGGGCTTGAACAGCCGCTGCAACGATAACAGCGCGGCCAGCAGTACCGACATCCAGATCAGCGCCGGCGACACCGTCACCAGAATCGACGGACTCGCGCCCGTGCCGAGCGGAAACAAGGCCACCACCAGCACGAAGAACAGCAGATGGTGGACGAGCACGCCGCGTTGTCGAAACGCCAACAGCAGATCCCGGCGCAGCACCGCCCAGAATACGCTCAGCATGGCAACAGCTCGATCGATCGCACCGGCACGTCGGCCAGGGTCAAGGCCTCGTGGGTGGTGAACACCGCGATGCCGCCCGCCGCTACATGGGCGGCTATCCGCGCACACAGCAGCGCGCGCGAATCCACGTCAAGCGCCGAGGCCGGTTCATCCAGCAGCCACAGCGGCGCATCGGTCAACCACAGCCGCGCCAGCGACACGCGCCGCTTCTGTCCCGCCGAAAGGCGCCCGCTGGGCCGGTGCGCGAGGCGTTTAAGGCCCAGCTCGGCCAGGGTGTCGCGAATACGCCCCGGCGCCACGCGACGGCCACACAGACGCATGAGCACGTCCAGATTCTCGACCGGGGTAAGTGCCGCGTTGAGCGCGTTGTCGTGGCCGACGAAACACAGCTCGTCCTGCAGGAGGACGGGATCGTCGACAGCGCCGGTGTCGCGGGCCGACTCCCAGACGACCTCGCCCGTCAGGGGCGCCTGAAGCCCGCCCAGAGTGCGCAAAAGCGTTGTCTTGCCGGCCCCGTTTTCGCCGAGCACGCGCGCGGCCTCGCCGCCCACGAGGCTGATATCCAGCCCCTGGAACAAAGCGTTCTCGCCGCGCCCACAGCTCAGGTTTCGAATGCCGAGTCGCGGCCGCTTCATAAGTCGCTTTCAAAAAGGCCGTGAAGCCGTTGACTGGTGCCCGGAGCCGGACTCGAACCGGCACGGCCCGAAGGCCAAGGGATTTTAAGTCCCATGCGTCTACCAATTTCGCCATCCGGGCGCGAGCGCGGAATTCTAGGCGCTGTCAGCGGCCCAGTCGAGGCGCAGACGCGCGTGCGCTTGTTGAAAGCGGGCGACCGGCGCCTGCTAGCGGCACGCCGGTACTGTCGATTGTTGTACTTACGGATCAAACCGATGGATGGCAGCGCCCGGGCGCAAGGCGATTGGCGCCAATACCAAGAATATGTATTCAGAACATAACTGCCCGGCCGGTAACGTGCTCACGCGCCAAAGGGCTTGGCATTTGGACTAGACTATCCGCGGGGACAATACGGGATGGGCGCTTTGCTGACGAAACTTCGTATCGTGGGGAGTATGGCCGCACTGGTCATGCTGGTGGTGGGCTGTGCGAGCGCGCCGCCTACAGTCGACGGCACAGGTTCGAAGCCTCGACCGGCCGCGACCCGCTCGACGGCGCCAGAGCCCGAATTGCCTTCTGCCGGGCCCCGGACCGACGCCAACGCCCCGTTGCCCGCGGCAGCCGAGCCCGACGCCCCACGTGGCCTGGTTCTAGGCCCGGGGGATATCGTGGAAATGCGCATGTTCGGTCAGCCGGACATGAATACCCAAGGCTTCGTCGCGGATAGCGGCGAGATCTCGCTGCCGCTGCTGGGCGCGGTCGATATCGGCGACCTCACGCCGAACGACGCCCAGACCCGAATCGAATCCGCCTATCGCGATCAGGGTTATTTCCGCGACCCGCAGATCAGCCTCACCCTGGTGGAACACCGCAGTCAGCAGGTCGCGGTACTCGGCGCAGTCAACCAGCCGGGGCGGTTTTCGCTGTCGAGCCGTACCACCCTGCTCGACGCGCTTGCCGAGGCCGGTGGCATCACCGCCCGCGGGGCGCGTTCCGTGATACTGATCCACCGCGGCGACGCGCCACGCCAGCGCGTGGACATCGATGCGCTGGTGGCCGGTAGCGGCGCCGGCGACAACGTGCTGAGGGCCGGGGATACGATCTACGTGCCCCAGGCGCCGCTGTTCTATATCTATGGTCAGGTACAGCGCCCCGATGCCTATGCCATCCAGCCCGGCATGACCGTCATGCAGGCGATCTCGACCGGCGGCGGGCTCACCGATCGCGGCTCGAACTCGCGCTTCACCATCCACCGCAAGTCGCCCGACGGCTCGGTTCACGAGGTCGACGCGCGACCGACCACCCCGGTACAGCCGGACGACGTGATCTTCGTCAAGGAGCGCTTCTTTTGAACACAGGCATCGATCGCCCGTTGATTCCGGGTATGCGGGCCACGCCCACCGTCGGCCAGGTCACGCGCGCGCTGCGCGCACGCTGGCGCATCGTGGCGGCCGCCGTGGTGGTGTTCATGGTGCTCGCCGTGATTGCTGCACTGCTGATGAAAAGCTACGAGGCACGTGCGTCGCTCGTCATCGAATTCCCGAGCCTTGACCCGGTCACCGGCCAGGCCCGCTCGACCGCGCTCGCGGACAGCTATCGGGCGACCCAGATCGATCTGATGACCAGCCAGAACGTCATGC
>DJIE01000061.1:18383-20233 GCA_002433465.1 Salinisphaera sp. UBA6602 | reverse complement strand
GCGCTGGGCGAATGCCCGGTCGGCCGGGGCGGCGAGAAGCTCGGCTTGCCGCAGACGCCGCAGGCGCTGGTGGCCAGCGTATTGCGCTCGACGCGATCCAGGCGCGCGCGGGCCTCGGGCTTGAGCATGAGACGTATCACGTCGGCCTCGCCCGGGGCCACACGCAGATAGACGATGTCTTCACGCGAGCGGATGACGCCTTCGCCATGCATGAGGCCGGCCGCGAGTTCGGCATCGGCGCCCGGGGTGCGCATGGTAATCAGCGGCTCGGCGCCGGCGACATGGATTTCCAGCGCGCGTTCGACGGCCAGCGTGTCGTCGCGACCTTCAAACCCGTCGCTCGTGTAGGCCCGGATGCGCACACTCGCGCGCGCCGGGCTTTGTTCGGCGGTACTGGCGGGGGCGGCCTCATCGACGCTCATCGGCCCACGGTAACCCATCGCAGTCGGTCCTGGGCAACCGCCGGGCCGCGTGCCGGTTCGAATCTGTGTATTCTGCACGCGCGCAGCCCGGGTCGCCCCACGGCGAACACAGTACGGCACGGCGCATGCAACCTTATTAATTTTCTGCGCACGCGCGATCTCGTCATGGATCTTTTCGCTGTATTCGTTCAGACCCTCAACGTCACCCTGCCGGTGTTCTCGATGGTCTTTCTCGGCATTGGCCTGAAACGCGCGGGCTGGATCGACGACGCCTTCATCAATACCGCCTCGACGCTGGTATTCAAGGGCAGCATGCCCACGCTGGTGTTCATCAGTATCGTCAAAGCCGATCTGTCCCAGGCCCTGCTGCCGGGACTGATGCTCTACTTCGCGGCGGCGACGCTGGCCTGCTTCGGCCTGACCTGGCTGTGGGCGATATGGCGGGTCGAGAAAATCGAGCGCGGCGTTTATGTACAGGGCGCGTTTCGCGGCAACTGCGGCATCGTGGGCCTGGCCCTGGCGGCCAGCATGTACGGCGATTTCGGGCTCTCGGCGGGCGGCATTCTCGTCGGCCTGGTGATCCTGCTCTACAACGTGTTTTCGGTGCTGATTCTGGCCTGGTACCAGCCCGACCAGAAGGCCGATTGGCGCAGCATCAGCCGGGGCATCATCACCAACCCGTTGATCATCGGCACGCTGGTGGCCATACCGGTGGCCGCGGCCGGGCTGCCTATTCCAGAATGGATGATGACCTCGGGCGAGTACTTCGCCCGTCTGACCCTGCCGCTCGCGCTGATCTGTATCGGCGGCACGCTGTCGCTGGGCGCGCTTTACGAAGCCCGCGGCATCGCCTTTTCGGCGGCCGCGATCAAGATGGTCGTGTTTCCTGCCCTGGCGACCGCGCTGGGCTGGCTGTGCGGTTTCGAAGGGCGGGAACTGGGCCTGCTGTTTTTGTACTTCGCCGCGCCTACCGCCGCGGCCAGCTTCATCATGGTGCAGGCCATGGGCGGCAACGCGCGGCTGGCGGCCAATATCGTGGCCGTGACCACCCTGGCCGCGAGTGCGACCATCACCGCGGGCGTTTTCATGCTCAGCGCGCTGGGCATGATCGCGACGGCCTAACGCGCCGACCTATTCGGCGGCGTCGCCCTTTTTCGCCGGCTCGCTGCCATCCTCTTTGCGCGCCTGGGAAAAGGCTTTGGCGCCGGCAATCAGCGGCGACAGCGTGGCCCATAGCTCCTTGTCGTGCAGCAGCTTGAACACGCCGGTCACGCCCGGCGGGTTATAGGGCGTATCGTCGCTGACCGGTTTGGCGGCCTCGGTCATGCCGGCATTGACCGCATTGAACGTGCGCTCGAGCTGATCGGGGTCGATCTTGCCCAGCTGCTGGGCGACGACCAGCAGATTGCGCATGCCGGCATGGCCCTG
>DJIE01000061.1:0-18000 GCA_002433465.1 Salinisphaera sp. UBA6602 | reverse complement strand
GCGAAATCCTTGAGCCAGCGGATCACGCCGGATTCATACAGCTCGTCGAGCAGGCCGTTGATCTCGGCGACCCGTCCTTCCAGACGCTCGAACTCGGCCAGCGTGTCCTGGCGATACTGCTTGGCCTCTGCGGGCCGGTAGTGAATCTGTTCTGCCATGGCGAAGTCCCAAAAAAGCGTTGTGGGAAGACGAATACGAACGTGATTAAAGGCCGCTATCGGCCGGCCGCGCCTTGGGCGGACGCTTGTAGTCTTCGCGCTTCCATTTGGCGTTGACCTGCACACCGGACACCGGGTTCCGCGTGGCGTTGCGCTGGTTGTTGGCCTTGAGCGGTGCGTGACCGTCGACGCTGAGCACTTCCATCTTCACCGCCAGCTCCTTGTAGGCCGGGGTGTCGGTGTCCTTGTCCGACTCGAAGCTGGTGAGCACGTTGATCGCTTCGATGTTCTTCTTGCCGTGCATGGGCATGTACATCTGCTTGCCGGCCACGCGATCGGTGACTTCCACGCTCACCTTGATCGCACCGCGGCGCGAGACCAGCCGTACGATGCTGCCCGGCTTGATACCGCGCTCGGCCGCCAGCTCCGGCGAGACTTCCACGAAGCTGCCCGGAATCTTGAATACGATACCGGCCGTTTCGTCGGTGAGATTGCCTTCGTGGAAATGCTCGAGCAGACGACCGTTGTTGAGATGCAGGTCGTACTCGTCGTCGGGCTGATCGGTCGGCTCGGTCCATGCCACCGGATGGAAGCGGGCCAGGCCGTTGTCGAAATGGAACTGTCCGTTCGAGTATAGATTGGTCGCACTGGTGCCATCGGCGGCCACCGGCCACTGCTGGGAATTGAAGCCTTCCAGCCGGTCGTAGTGCACGCCTGCGAACATGTCGGCGATCGAAGCCGCTTCGTGCATGATTTCGCTGGGGTGGCTGTAGTTCCAGTCCGCGCCCATCGCCCGGGCCAGTTCGGTATGAATGAGCCAGTCCGGCTTGGAATCGCCGAGCGGCTCGAACACCTTGTACAGCCGCTGGATACGGCGTTCGGTGTTGGTGAAGGTGCCTTCCTTTTCCACCGAGGGGCTGGCCGGCAGCACCACGTCGGCGAATTCGCAGGTACGCGAGAAGAACATGTCCTGTACGACCATGAATTCGAGCTTCTCGAAGGCAGACTGCACGTGCAGCGCATCGGAATCGACGATGCCCATGTCTTCGCCAGCCACATAAAGCGCCTTCAGGTCGCCGTCGTGCATGTGGGTGACCATTTCATGGTTGTTCAAGCCCTTGCGCGTGGTCAGCTCGACGCCCCAGGCCTGCTCGTAACGGGCGCGCACGGTGTCGTCGGTGACGAAGTCGTAGCCGGGGAAGCGGCCCGGCATGCAGCCGAAGTCGCTCGCGCCCTGCACATTGTTGTGGCCGCGCATGGGGTAGCCGCCGGTGGCGAAACGGCCCATGTTGCCGGTCAACAGCAGCAGGTTGCACAGCGCGGTGGCGGTATCCGCGCCCATGGTGTGCTGGGTCACGCCCATGGCCCAGACGCCGCAGATGGTCTTGGCTTCGAGCACCATATCCAGAATACGGTCGAGTTCGTCCTGGCTCAGGCCACAGCGCTCGCGGGCGAATTCCATGGTGAACGGTTCGAGGCTCTTGACGTAGTCGTCGTATTTCTCGACATGATTCTCGATGAAGTCGGCGTCGGCCCGATCCATCTCGACGATGCGCTTGGCGATCGCGTTCAGCCAGATCATGTCCGTGCCCGGCTGGGGTTTGACGAACAGATCGGCGCGCTCGGCCATTTCGTTCTTGCGCAGGTCGGCGACCAGGTGCTTCTGGCCGCGCAGCTTCTTGGCCCGCTTGAAGCGGGTGGCGATCACCGGATGGCTTTCGGCGGTGTTCGAGCCGACGATCATCAGCAGGTCGGCGGACGCCAGATCGGCAATGGAGCCGGTATCGGCCCCGTAGCCGACGGTACGCCACAGGCTTTCCGTCGCCGGCGCCTGACAATAGCGCGAGCAGTTGTCGATATTGTTCGTGCCCATGACCGCACGGGCGAACTTCTGCATCAGATAGCCTTCCTCGTTGGTGCACTTCGAGGAGGCGATATAGGCCAGCGCATCCGGGCCGTTGGCATCGCGAATTTCCGTAAAGCGGCGGGCGATCAGCGCGTACGCCTCCTCCCATTCGGCTTCGCGGAAGGCGCCGTTTTCGCGAATCAGCGGCTTGGTGAGGCGATGTTCGCTGTTGATATGCCCCCAGCCGAACTTGCCCTTGATACAGGTGGAAATACCGTTCGCCGGGGCTTCAGGCTGCGGCTGCACCTTCAGCAGTTCGCGCCCGCGCGTCCACATCTCGAACGAGCAGCCCACGCCGCAATAGGTGCAGACCGTCTTGGTACGCTTGAGCTCGGTTTCGCGCATCGCGGCATCGACTTCCGACACGGCGAAGATCGGCCCGAAACCGGTGGTGTGTTCGGCGGCCTTGACCAGGTCGATGGCCGAGCGGCCGAGCTTCTGGTAACGCCCGCGTGCCTGCGGCGACAGCCCGGTCATGGGCCCGACGTTGCCGAGCATGGTCTTTTCCATCAGCGCGTTGCAGGGGCACACCGTCACACAATGGCCACAGGAGACACAGGAGGAATCCTCGATCGGAATATCGTCGTCCCAGATCACGCGCGGACGCTCGCGGCTCCAGTCGATCGACAGGGTTTCGTTGACCTGCAGGTTCTGGCAGGCCTCCACACAACGCCCGCACAGGATGCACTGGTCGGGGTCGTAGATATAGAACGGGTTGGAGTAGTCCTTTTCGTAGGGCTTGCCACGGAATTCGTAGTGCTGACCCGGCACTTCCATGTCGCGCACGGTGTTGTGCACTTCACAGTTGCCGTTGTTGTTGTCGCAGACCGAGCAGTACAGATCGTGATTCGAGGCGATCCGGTCGATGCCCTCGTGGCGGGCGGCATGGGCGGTATCGCTTTCGATGGTCACGTCCAGGCCGGGCTTGACCGCCACGCTACAGCCGCGCACCAGGTTGCCGTCGATTTCGACGAAACAGGTATCGCAGGTCTGCAGCGGCCCGAGGCTCGGGTGATAGCAGACATGCGGCAGATAGATACCGGTGCCCTCCAGCGCCTCGGGCAGAAGCTGGCCGGGGCGCGCCCAGACGGTACGGCCGTCTACGGTGATTTCGATCTGTTCGACAACGTCATCCATGGGGTGTCTCCTGAGCCGGCCTCTATGCTCTGCATCTTCGCACGATTATGTTGCGCGCGAGATAAAAGCCGGAGAAGCCCGTCGTTTACTAGAGAACGGGCTTGGATCAATTGCAGGCCCTGCTTTCCGGCCCACCTAGCCAGTGAACAGCCGCGATGCCTTGACCAGCGTTTCGAAAAAGCCCCAGAGGGCGGGAATCGTGACCAGGGCCCAGAGGCCGGCGACCTGCCATGCCGGCGTGGTGGCCGCAGTGTTGGCTTCGGTATTCATCATTGTCTCCTGCATGATGCAGCGAATCAAACCATCTCGTTCGACGTCGGCCCGGCGCCGTCGGGCGCCCTAGTCCGGGTTCGCCGGGTCACCCTCGTAGTGGTGCTTTTCGGCCACCGGACGCACGAGCAGATTGCAGACCAGGCCCACCGCCAGCAGCGCCACCATGATGTAAAGCGTGGTGGTATAGGCATCCGCCGGGGCCACACCGGCTTCGATGCGGCCTTCGCGCAGCTGGTTGAGCAGTACCGGCCCGACCACCCCGGCCGCGGCCCAGGCGGTGAGTAGACGCCCGTGAATCGCGCCGACGTGCATGGTGCCGAAGATATCGCGCAAATAGGCCGGCACCGTCGCGAAGCCGCCGCCATACATGGATACGATGATGCAGCAGGCCAGCACGAACAGCACGATATTGCCGCCCGCGGCGATACTCGGCACCCCCGCATAGAGCAGCATGCCGAGCACGAAGAAGATCACGTAGGTCATCTTGCGGCCGATGTAGTCCGAGGTGGAGGCCCAGAAGAAGCGCCCGGCCATGTTGAAGATCGACAGCACGCCCACGAAACCCGCAGCCGCGGCGGCGCTGGTGCCGACCATTTCCTGGGCCATTGGCGAGGCCTGTTCGAGCAGGGCGATCCCCGCGGTCACGTTCAGAAACAGCACCAGCCAGATGAAGTAGAACTGCGGCGTCTTCATGGCCTGATTCACGTGCACATGACTGCGCGTGATCATCTTGTCCTGCTTGCCGTCCTGTTCCGGGTCGAAGCCCTGTGGCTGCCAGTCCTTGGCCGGAATACGCACGATCAGCGCGCCGATCATCATGAACAGGAAATAGATGATGCCCATGGCCACGAAGGTGGAACCCACACCCACCGTATCCGGCCCGGAGAAGAACGCCATCAGCGAGGTGGCCAGCGGCGAGCCGATCATCGCGCCGCCGCCAAAGCCCATGATCGCCATGCCGGTGGCAAGCCCGGGGCGGTCGGGGAACCATTTGATCAGCGTCGAAACCGGCGAAATATAGCCAATACCCAGACCGATGCCGCCGATCACGCCGTAGCCGAGATACACCAGCCAGATCTGGTGCCACCACACGCCGAAGGCCGAAACAATGAAGCCGCCGCCGAAACAGGCCGCGGCCAGCGCCATCGCCTTGCGCGGGCCGACCCGCTCCAGCCACTGGCCGCCGAAGGCTGCCGCCAGACCGAGGGCAGCGATGGCTAGCGAGAATATCCAGGCCAGCGTGGACTGCGACCAGTCGGCCGGCGCCGATTCGGTCACGCCGACGATTTGCGTCAGGGGAATCTTGAATACCGAGAACGCATACACCTGGCCGATGCACAGGTGAATACACAGCGCCGCGGGCGGCACCATCCAGCGATTGAAGCCCGGCTTGGCCACCGTGCTGGACTTGTCGAAAAACCCGGCCATATCTCCCCCCGACAAAGACGCGGCACAGGCCGCGCACATGAGCTTGCGCGCACCCTAGCAGCTGTATGCGACACAAAAGCGTCTCTGCGACCAAAGTCGAGGCGCGCGGCCGGCGTGTCAGTCCGGGGGATGCCCCCAGAGCGTCTGCGCGAAAGGCTCGACCGTGACCATCTCGCCGGCCGGCACGTCCTGCTGCGCGGCCGGCAGCACGATGAAGCAGTCGGCGCTGCTCATCGAACGCATCACGCCCGAGCCCTGGTGATCGATCGGATCGACGGCCAGCTGGCCAGCGTCGGTGGTCACCAACCGGGCACGCAGGAAATTCTCCCGTCCCGGGCTTTTGCGCAGATCGGCCAGGGTGGGCAGATCGAGCCGGATGGGCAGGGCCGGATGCCCACCGGCCATGCGCACCAGCGCCGGTCGAACCAGCTGGATGAAGGTCACGGCCGTGGATACCGGATTGCCCGGCAGTCCGAAGAAACGGGCATTACCCAGGGTGCCGAAGGCCAGCGGCTTGCCCGGCTTGATGGCGACCCGCCAGAAGTCCACCGACCCTTGTTCGCCCAGCACGTCCAGCACAAAGTCGGCCGCGCCCACCGACACCCCGCCGCTGGTCACCACCGCATCGTAGTTCGCCGCCTGTCGGAATGCGGCGCGCAGCGCCTCGGGCGAATCGCCGACCACGCCCAGATCGATGCCTTCCATGCCCAGTTCGGCGAGCAGCGCGGCCAGGCCGTGGCGATTGCTGTCGTAGATTTCGCCGGGCTCGATCGGCCCGTCGATCGGGCGCAGCTCGTCGCCGGTGGAAAAGAAGGCCACCCGCGGCCGGTGTACCACCGCGACCTCGCTGACCCCGACCGACGCGAGAATGGCGATATCGGCCGGGCGCAGGTAACAGCCGGCCGCCAGCACCGTGGCGCCCGCGGCAATATCCTCGCCCGCCGCGCGAATATTGCTGCCGGCTTTCGGCGGTTGCTCGACAACCAGCCGGCGGCCCTCGGCCCGCGTGTTTTCATGCATTACCACCGTATCCACGTCGGCGGGGACCACCGCGCCGGTCATGATGCGGATGCACTCACCGGCGCCGAGTGAACCGTCATAGGGGTGGCCGGCCAGGCTTTCGCCCACGATCTGCAGCGTATCGCCGGCGGCGGCCACATCGGCCGCGGCATAGCCGTAGCCGTCCATCGAGGCGTTGTCGGCGCCGGGCACGTCGATGCGCGATACGACGGTCTCGCCCAGCACGCGATGCAAGGCGGCCTGCAGCGGCACGCGCTCGCAGTCGCGAATCGGCGTGATCGCCGCGACGATGCGCGCGCGGGCCTCGGCCAGGGGCATCGGCTTGTTGTCCGGGGTCGGACGAAAATCCGAGGGGTCGGAGGATTGCAACATCGGCTCACTCATGACGATGGAACGAAGCAGCGATCGAGCGTGTGTCTTGCCACGCCCGTGCATCGCCGGGGGCGTTGATATTGGCAAAGGCCTGCGCCTGCGGCCAATCGACCTCGGCCACGGCAAGCCGCGCCTGCCAGTCGGTCACCCGGGCCGTGCCCGCGGCCAGCGCGTCTTCCAGCGCGGCCAGCACCCGTCGGTGCATGAGCGCATGCAAAGGCTGGCGCCGCCCGGCCGCTCGTGCACAGACCAGATCGATGCCCGGCGTCATCGCCGCGGCCAGGCGCTGGCCGAGATCGTCGGGCAACGCCGGCGTATCTACCGGCACCACCAGCAGATACGGCGTCGAAGCGGCATGCAGCAGGCTCGCCAGGCCCTGTAACGGGCCGCCATGGCCGGGCTGTCGATCCGTCACGACCTCGCAGCCCAGCCCCCGATAGCGCGCCAGCGAGCGGTTGGCGCTGATCAGCAGTGAGCCGGCCTGGGATTGCAGGCGCGCCAGCGTGTGTTCGACCAGCGCACGGCCTTCGAGCACATACCAGCCCTTGTCGATACCGCCGAGCCGCCGGCCCGCGCCGCCGGCCAGCACCCCGGCCGTTATCTGACTACGATCGATCTTCATCGCTGCGATTCTGGATCCGAGGCCTGCACAGAGGCAACGAACGCGGCGTTCATTTGCCAGACGAACCGCCACGGTATGATCGCGCAGGCAAGCTTTGCACAACCTCGCGCGGGTCGCGTTCGAGTCCTCACAGACGCCTTGCCGCAGCCGGTGAGGCCGAACCGCTGAGCGGCTGTGACAGGCAGTGCAAAGCTTGCCCAGACATACGATCCAAGGACCCTTCTCCCATGCGACGCACACTTATCCGGATCATAGCCAGCGGCGCGCTGGCCGCGGTCGCCACCACCGTCAGCGCCCAGAGCCTGGGCGATCGCTTCAAGCAGTTCATGGGCGAAATGGAGGGTTCACAGACCAACGCCAGCGCTCGCCAGCTGCCGGAAAGCGAGGTCGTCACCGGCCTGCGTGCCGCACTGGCCGACGGCGCTTCGGCCGCCGTGACCCAGCTCGGCCAGACCGACGGCTTCTGGGGCAATACCGCACGCCGTATCCCCCTGCCCGGCTGGATGGGCCAGGCCTCGTCGGCATTGCGCGGCGCCGGCTTTGGCGACCAGCTCGACAGCTTCCAGCTGTCCATGAACCGGGCCGCCGAGCAGGCGACCGCCGAGGCCGGGCCAATCGTGCGCGAAACCATCAACAACATGAGCGTGCGCGACGCCTACGACATCCTGCAGGGCTCTAACACGGCGGCCACCGACTACCTGCGCGAACACGCCGGTGACGATCTGGCGGCCAAGTTCGAGCCCATCATCGCCAACACCACCGCCCAGTCGCAGGCGGTATCCCGCTACGAGGCGCTGACCTCGCGCGCCAAGCCCATGCTGGCGTTCGTGCCGGGCATGAATCTCGACGTCAACGACTATGTCACCCAGCAGGCGCTGGACGGGCTGTTCGCGGTCATCGGCCAGCAGGAGCAAAAGATTCGCGCCAACCCCGCCGCCGCCGGCAGCGCGATCGCCGAGAAGGTGTTCTCTACCGTGTCCCGATAACGCCGGCGCGTTACCCGTCGAAACGCGCGTGGCGCTTGGGGGCGAGGCGTTCGAGAAACGCCTGCTGGTCGGCCAGGATGCGGCGATTCGCCAGAATGAGCCACTCGGCCAGATTGGGCTCGTAGGGCAGGGCCAACAGCGTCATGCCGGCCTGCTCCGGCGTACGGTCGTCCTTGAAACGGTTGCAGCCTTCGCAGGTGGATACCACGTTGGTCCAGGCATGGTCGCCGCCTTTCGAACGGGGTACGACATGCTCGATCTGCATCTGCGAGAAACTCAGCCGGGTACCGCAGTACAGACACAGGCCGCCATCACGGTGGAACAGCTCCCGCCGCGTCAACGCCGGCACCAGATTACGAGCAAAACGATGCGAACGATCGCGTACCGCGATGATGGAATCGATCTCGATCTGGCTGCGCAGGCCGGTCGAACGCGAGCGGCCACCGCGCAGGCAGATTTTTTCGCTGCCGGCTTCCCAGGCGATCTTGTCGGTAAAGTACAGGCCGACCGCTTCGCGCCAGTCCACCCATTCCACGGGCAGGCCGCCGGCATCCAGTTTAAGTATGCGTGGGATCGTTGCTGCCACGACGTCTCATCCTCTGTTGCAACCGCAGCGTCCGGCCACGGCGCGGGCCGACCGGTTTGCGGGTTACCCTCACACGGCGATATGACCGTATGTTGACGCGCATGAACCTTGTTTTACCGGATATTTGTGATCGTGCGCAACGCCGTATCGACGCACCTGTCAAACCCAATACCGTAGTTTTCGAACCCCGGATGCACGCCGTACGACCGCGCGAGCATGCCCGGTGAGCCGGCGCGTATGGCTGCTGGCGGGCGGCGCCGTCATTCTGGTGTGCGTGCTGGTCTTGTTCGGCTATCGCAGCGATGATGCCGCGCCGCCGCAGGCCGCAGCGGGCGCTCGGGTGGCGGTGGAAACCCAAACCGCCGAGCGGCGCTCGATTGCCGATGTCCGCGAGTTCTCGGGCACGCTCGAAGCCAGCGCCACGCTGACCGTAGCCCCCAAGATCGCCGGCCAGATCGCGGCCGTCGCCGTGGATATCGGCGACCGGGTCGACAGCGGCGACACGCTGGTGCGCCTGGACGACGAAGAGTACCGGCAGGCGCTGGCCGAGGCCGAAGCCCGGCTCGAGGTCGCCCGTGCCCAGTACGAGCAGGCACGCAGCGATGCACGCACCGCCGAACGCACGCTTTCCCGGGTGCGCTCGCTCAACGAAAAAGGCATTGCCGCTACCGCCGAACTGGATAGCGCCGAGGCGGAAAGCGCCAATGCGCGCGCGGCGGCCACGGTCGCGCGTGCCAACATCGCTGAGGCGCGTTCGCAGGTCGAAACCGCGCGTATCCGCCTGGGCTATACCGATATCCGTGCGCACTGGTCCGGCGCCGACCAGGGCCCACGCCAGATCGGCGAACGCATGGCAGAGCCGGGGGATACGGTCGCGGCCAATACACCGCTGCTGCGCGTCGTGGCCGTCGATACGCTCACCGCCGTGATTCAGGTCCCGGAAGCGCTCTATCCCAAGCTGGCCCGCGGCCAGGCGGCCCGGCTGCGTATCGCCGGCGCCGAAAGCGCAGATTTCAAGGCCGAAATCGCGCGTATCGCGCCGGTGTTCGATCCCGAAACCCGACGCGCCCGTGTGGAGCTGACCGTGCCCAATGGCGAAGGCCGGCTTGCGCCCGGCATGTTCGTGCAGGTGGGCCTGGTCGCCGACCGGCTGGACTCGGCCGTAGTCGTGCCGCGTGCCGCGCTGGTTCGCCGTAACGACCGCGACGGCGTGTTCGTTGTGGATTCGCAGGCCGGCATCGCCCGTTTCGTGCCCGTGGACGTCGCCTTCACCGAGGGCGATCGCGCCGCGCTGCGTGCCCCCGACACGCTCGAAGGCCCGTTGGTCACGCTCGGCCAGGCCCAGCTCGAAGACGGCATCGAGGTTGCCGTGGACGACGACGCCGCGCGCTCGGCGGCCAGCGAGAGCGACGGCGCATGACGAGCCTGCCGGCATTTTCGGTCGCCCGTCCGGTGGCGACCTGCATGATCATGGCGATCGCGCTGTTGTTCGGCGCGGTGGGCCTGAGCCGCCTGCCGGTCGACCTGCTGCCCAGTATCGAAACGCCGTCGCTGACCGTCTCGGTCGACTACGAAAATGCCGCGCCCGAGACCATGGAAGAACTGGTCACCCGGCGCGTGGAACAGGCCGTTGCCGCCACGCCCGGCCTGGAGGAAATGGAGTCCACCTCGGTGGAAGGCACGGCCGACGTAACGCTGCGCTTCGGCTGGGGCGTGGATATCGACGCGGCCGCCAACGACGTGCGCGACCGGCTGTTCTCGGAGCTCGACGAACTGCCCGAAAATGCCGGCCGCCCACGCCTGCGCAAGTTCGATACCGCCGACCTGCCGGTGATGGGCCTGGGCCTGGCCAGCGGTATCGACCCGATCGAGCTGCGCCGGCTCATCGATAATCAGCTGTCGTATCGGCTGCAGCAGATTCCGGGCGTGGCCGCGGTGGAGATCTGGGGCGAGCCCGAGCGCGAGATTCAGGTCAATCTGGATATCGATCGCGTACGCGCACTCGACCTGTCGCTGACCGATATCCGCGATACGCTGGCCGCGGCCAACCGCAACCTGCCTGCCGGCGCTATCGAAATCGGCAATCAGGAGCTGGTGCTGCGCACGCCGGGGCGATTCGCCGATCTCGACGATCTGCGCCGGGCGGTGGTGCTGGTACGCGACGGCACGCCGATCACGCTCGGCGAGCTGGCCACGGTACGCGACACCCAGCAACGCGCCGAACGGCTGGTGCGTATCGGCGGTGAACGCGGCGTGCGCATGGGCGTACGCAAGCAATCCGGCGCCAATACCGTCGAGGTGGCCGAACGCGTGACCCGCGAGGTGGCCGAACTCAATCGCGAGTTCCCGCAGGTGCGCATCACGCCATTCTTCAACACCGCGGACTATATCAATCGCTCGATCGCCAACGTCTCGCGGGCGCTGTTCTACGGCAGCGTGCTGGCCTTCGTCGTACTGCTGGTATTCCTGGGCCACCTGCGCGCCGCCCTGGCCGTCTCGGTGGCCATTCCGGTATCGCTGGTCGCCACCTTTGCGCTGATGTACGGCTTTGGTTACACCATCAATCTGATGACGCTCGGCGGGCTGGCGCTGGGCGTGGGCCTGATGGTGGATTCCGCCATCGTGGTGCTCGAAAACATCCAGCGTCGACGCCTGGAGCTGGGCGAATCCGACCATGTTTCGGCGGTGGCCGGCAGCAACGAAATGGCCGGCCCGATCGTGGCCAGCACGCTCACCACGCTGGCGATCTTTATTCCCATGCTGTTCGCGCGCGAGCTTACCGGCCAGCTGTTCCGGGAGCTGGCGATCGTGGTTGCCCTGGCCCTGGCCTGTTCGCTGGTGGTCGCGCTCACGATCATGCCCATGCTCACGGCGCGCTTCGTGGGCCGGCGCAAAGCGCCGACGGGCGCGGGTCTACGCCGGCTGGAGAAGCTCGGCATCAACGCGTACGCCCGCCTCGAAGGCGGCTATCGTCGCCTGCTCGAAGGCGCGCTCGCCGCGCCGCGGCGGGTGATCGCCGCGGCGGTGCTTGCCACGCTGGCCGCGCTCGTCGGCTTTACCCAGCTGGGCAGCGAATTCATGCCGGCCACCGACGAAGGCGAGGTGCGCGTGGGCCTGGAAATGCCGCCCGGCACCCGTCTGGCCCTGATGGATAGCCAGGCCCGCAAGGCCGAAGCCGTGGTACGGCGCGTGGTGCCGGATGCCGTGTCCGTCGTCACCACGGTGGGCAGCGGCGGTTATCGCGCCGATGCCGGGGCCGAGGCCGATATTCGTATCGAATTGCCGCCGGCCGGCGCGCGTACGCGCAGCAGCCAGCAGGTCGCGGCCGATCTGCGCGCGGCGATCGGGGAGCTGGCCGACACCGAGGTACGCGTACGCGTGCGCCAGCCGTTCTTCTTCCGCATGCTGGACGTGGGCAGCGCCGACGAAAGCCTGGAAATCGAGATCCGCGGCTACGACTTCGGCGTGTTGCAGCGCCTGTCGAAACGTATCCAGCAGCGCATCGCCGATATCCAGGGCATCACCGACCTGCGCGCCTCGCGCGAAGGCTCGGCACCGCAGCGCGACGTCATCATCGACCGCGCGGCCGCGGCAGATCGCGGCGTCACGGTCGAGGCGATCGGGCAAACCGTGGAAACGGCCATCGCCGGCACCAACGCCGGCTATTTTCTCGACGACGGCGACGAAGTACGCGTACGGGTACAGCTGGCCAATCCGCGCCAGGTCAGCCCCGATCAGATACTCGACCTGCCGGTGCCGGCCGGCGACGGTCGCCGGGTACGCCTGGGCGACGTGGCCCGGATTGTTGAAGCCACGGGGCCGATCGAAATCGATCGACGCAACCAGCAACGGCTGGTCAGCGTTAACGCCAATATCGCCGGGCGCGACCTGGGCTCGGTGGTCGAGGACGTACAGGCCACGCTCGACGATATCGCCATTCCGGCCAACTACGACGTGCAGCTGGTGGGTGAGTACGAAGCCCAGCAAGCCGCGTTTCGCGAGATCGGCGTGAACGTCGCCCTGGCGCTGCTGCTGGTTTATATGGTCATGGCCTGTCTGTACGAATCGCTGATCGACCCGTTGATCGTGATGGTCACCGTGCCGCTGGCGCTGATCGGCGTGGTCGCCACCCTCATGCTCACTAACACCACGCTCAATTCACAGTCGTTGCTGGGCTGTCTGATGCTCATCGGTATCGTGGTCAACAATGCGATTCTCATCGTCGATCAGGCCAACCTGCTGCAGCGCGAAGGCATCGGCCCGGTCGACGCCGTACGCGAGGCCGGCCGGCGCCGGCTGCGCCCGATTCTGATGACCGCCGCGACGACCGTGTTCGCGCTGTTGCCGCTGGCGATCGGCCTGGGCGAGGGCTCCGAGTCGCAGGCGCCGCTGGCACGGGCCGTGGTCGGCGGCATGACCACCGCCACGCTGATCACATTGGTCGTGATTCCGGTGGTCTATACCGGCGTGCACCGGGCCTGGCCACGGCGACAGGGTGCGCCGACATGAGCGCGGCACGGCGATACCGCTGGGCCGTGCTAGTGCTGGCTGCCTGTGCTGCGCCGGCCGGCGCTTTTCTCGACCCGCAGGCCCTGGTGTGGCCAGAGCAACCGCTGCCTGGACAGCCCGCCGAGTCGGCCGCCACGAGCGCGCCGTCCAGCAACGACGAACTGGCGGCCCTCGGCCAGCGCAACCGGCTCGATCTAAGCGTCGAGGAAGCGGTGGCGATGGCCGTCGAACACAACCCGTCGCTGGCCGCACAACGCCTGCAGCCGGTGATCGCCGGCACCTTCGCCGCGGTCGAGCGGGCGGTGTTCGACCCGAGCGTATTCGCACGCATCGAAACCTCGCGCGAAGTGGCCCAGCGTGTGTCCGAGGACATTCAGCAGAACTTCGATGTGCGTAACGACGGCGAAGCCGCACGCGCGGGTATTCGCCAGACCCTGCCCACCGGCACCGAGCTCGAACTGAGCGTGGAACAGGACCTGAGCGAGTCCAACCGATCGCCGCGCCAGGCCAGCACCCGGGTCGGCCTGACCCTGACCCAGGCCCTGCTCAACGGCTTTGGCGTGGCCAGCAATCTCGTGACGCTGCGCCAGGCACGGGCCGATGCCCTGGCCTCGGCCTACGAACTGCGCGGCTTCGTCACGTCGCTGGTGGCGGATGTCGAAAGCACCTACTGGGACTATCTGGGCGCACGCCGGCGTATCGAAATTCTGAACAACGCGGTCGAGGTGGCCGAGCGCCAGTCCGAGGAAGCCCGGCTGCGGATCGAGGCCGGTACGGTAGCCCGTGTCGAACAGGCTGCGTTCGCCGCCGAAGCGGCCCGCCGTCGCCAGGACCTCATCGACGGCCGGGCCGAGGCGGCGCGTCTGCGTATCCGCCTGCTGCAGCTGATCAGCGCGCCCGAGCGCCTGCGTTACGAGCGCGCCGTCGAACCTGCCACCGAGGTAGCCACCGACGCGGCACCGCTCGATGCACCGGCCGACTATGTCAGCCTCGCCGCACAACGCCGGCCCGAGCTCAATCAGGCGCGCCTGGACGTGGCCCGCAACGAGCTGGAAGTGGTAGCCACCCGCAACGGCCTGCTGCCGCGCCTGGACCTGTTCGTCACCCTCGGCCAGACCGGCTTTGCCCGCAATTACGGCAGCGCCTACGAAAATCTCGACGGCGGCGATACCTACGACCTGTCCGGAGCGCTGGAATTCGAGTACCCGCTGGGCAATCGGGCCGGGCGCGCGCTGCAGGAGCGCGCCCAGGCCAGCGTGCGCCAGGCCGAAGCCAGCCTCGACAACCTGCAACGGGTGATCGAGGCCGAGGTCCGCTATGCCCTGATCGAGGCCGAACGTGCCGCGGCCCAGATCGAGGCCAGCGCGGCCACCGTCAACCTGCAGCGCCAGACCCTGGAGGCCGAACAGGCCCGCTTTGATGTCGGCCGCTCTACCGGCCTGCTCGTCGCCCAGGCCCAGCGCGACCTGCTCACCGCAGAACTCGGCCGCATTGACGCCTTCATCGCTTATCGCCAGGCGTTGATCGATCTGTACGTTGCCGACGGCAGCCTGCTCACCCGTCGACTGGTAGACGCGCCCGGCGAGCTGCCGCCGGCCCTGCCCTGGCGTGAGTGATCGGAAAAACGTTCTGCCCAGGTAACGACAGGAAAGGCAAAAGAAAACGCGCTCGCGACCGATATAAAGGCCACTGGGATTCGCCGCGCCCACGCGGCGATGGTTTGAGCCTCGCGAGCCTGTGATGAAATTACTCGACAACATGAGCGTCAAGACCAGCTGGGCGCTGGTGCTGGCCAGCTTTACCGGTCTGCTGCTGCTGGTGGGCGCGATCGGCGGCTACACCATCTGGTACAGCCAGGGCGCGCTAGCCAAGGTGCGCGATGTCCAGGTCGAACAGAAATCCCAGCTCAACCGGGCCAACAGTGCCCTGCTCAACCTGCGGCTGCACGTGCAGGACAACTATCAGGCACTGGGTACCACCGCCACGACCCGAACCACGGCCGATGCGCTCAGCCAGGAAGCCGAATCGGTCGATGCGCTGTTCCAAGCCTTTTTCGCCACGGACTTCACGCCGCGTTATCAGGCACAGGTGGCACAGGTCGAACAGGCCTATCGCGCGCTGTTCGATACCGCCGTCGTGCCGCGTATTCGTGCACTGGCGGCCGGCGATCGCGATACCTATCTGGCCCTCGACGACGAGGCCGAACGCCTGACCCAGCAATTCACCACCCAGGCGGTGGGCTATTTCGAGCTCGTGGAAGCACAGGGCAGCGCGCTCTACGACACTTTTCAACGCACCGCGATCGGGCTCGAAATCGCGATGGGCAGTGCCTTCCTGGCGACCGTGCTGCTGATCGTCGTCGTGGTCTGGGGCATCACCGTCAACGTCACCCGCCCGATGGGCCGTCTGGTCGACCACGTCGAGCGGATTGCCGGGGGCAATCTGCACGGGCGTATCGAGAGCCGCGGCAACAACGAAATCGGTCGCCTGTTCGCCGGGCTGACGCACATGCAAAGGGCGTTGGCCGCTACCGTAGGCCAGGTCCGCGAAAGCAGCGACGCCATTCACGGCGATTCCCAGACCATTGCCCGCGGCAACGGTGATCTGTCGGCGCGTACCGAGCAACAGGCGGCCTCGCTGGTGCAGACTGCTTCGAGCATGGAAGAGCTGACCTCCACCGTCGACCAGAACACCGAGAACGCCCGCGAGGCCCGCCAGCTCACCCACGAAGCCTCGGCCACCGCCGAACGCGGCGGCAAGATCGTCGATGAGGTGGTGGAGACGATGCAGGGCATCAGCCGCAGTTCGCACGAAGTCAGCCAGATCATCGACATGATCGAGTCGATCGCCTTCCAGACCAACCTGCTGGCCCTCAACGCCGCGGTCGAAGCCGCCCGCGCCGGCGAACAGGGCCGCGGCTTTGCCGTGGTCGCCGGCGAAGTCCGCAATCTGGCGACCCGCTCGGCCAAGGCCGCCGAAGAGATTCGCGGGCTCATCGACGTATCGGTGAACCGCGTGGACGCCGGCTCGAAGCTGGTCGATCAGGCCGGCAGCGCGATCAACGAGGTGGTATCGGCGGTCAAGCGGGTCGATCAGATCATGACCGAAATCGCCACGGCATCGGAAGAACAGGGCCGCGGCATTGCACAGGTCAATCAGGCGGTGACCGAACTCGATCAGGTCACGCAGCACAACGTGCGCCTGGTCTCGGAAGCCTCCAGCGCGGCCAACGCCCTGGAAGCCCAGGCCCGCACGCTGCGCGAGGCGGTCGCGGTATTCCAGCTCGACGTTACGACAGCGGCTACGCCCAAGTCCCCGGCCACGCCCGCACCGGCGCAAGCCCGTACAACCGTGGCGCCGGCACCGAGCCCGGCCCCGGCCAAATCGCCAGAGACGCGCGCCGCGGCGTCAAAGCACGACGAGGATGCCGATATGGAGTGGCAGACTTTCTAGCCCCCTCGACATTGCCGCAGCCCCGAGCCAGTCACCGGATCGGGGCGCGAGCAAGGCAATGAGCCGTCGCGGTCGTCGTGCGGCTCCAGAGCCGGATCAACGCAGCCAAAGCGCCGCGGAATTCTTATTCGTGGCGCATAGAAAACCGGCCGGCGCGCTGCGCCGGCCGGAAGCCGCGATCGTACAGCGACTCAGTAGAAAACTTGGCGCGGGCGTATTGGAGGAGAACAACACGGCGCAAAATCGCTGTACGCCTCTACCGATGCAAAACCGGTGCCATGCGCGTTCGCAGGCCTAGACCGTTTGCTGGAGCACGTCCGGCGCGCCCAAACGAATCGCATTCCGATCAATGGGTTACAAGACCCGCCAATAAATGACGCCCGGCGTATTCAGCGCTCGACTGCCAGAGCGACGCCCTGACCACCCCCGATACACAGGGTCGCCAGACCTTTCTGCACGTCGCGGCGCATCATTTCGTGGATCAAGGTGACCAGTACACGACAGCCCGATGCACCAATAGGGTGCCCCAGCGCGATCGCGCCGCCGTTGACGTTGACCTTGTCGCTATCCCATTCGAGCTGTCGACCCACGGCGACCGACTGGGCCGCAAACGCCTCGTTGGCCTCGATGAGATCGAGATCGGCCACCTGCCAGCCCACGCGCTTGAGGCAACGCTGGGTGGCCGATACCGGGGCAATGCCCATCAACGCCGGGTCGACGCCGGCATTGGCATAGCCCGCGATACGGCACAGCGGCGTCAGACCCAGCGCGTCGCATTTTTCGCGGGTGGTGACGACCACAGCGGCTGCACCATCGTTCAGGCCCGAGGCGTTGCCGGCGGTCACCGTGCCGTCGCGGGTGAAGGCCGGCTTGAGCCCGGCGAGGCCTTCGGCGGTTACGCCCGCGCGCGGGCCTTCGTCGCGGGCAAAGGAAATGGCGTCGCCTTTCTTCTGCGCCACTTCGATAGGCAGCACTTCGTCCTCGAAGCGGCCATGTTTGAGCGCTTCTTCGGCGCGCTGCTGCGAGCGCGCGGCAAACTCGTCCTGCTCCTCACGCGAGACCCGATATTTTTCGGCCACGTTCTCGGCGGTCTGGCCCATGTGATAGCCGTTGAAGGCATCCCAGAGGCCGTCGCGGATCATGGTATCGACCAGTTCCCAGTCGCCCATACGCTTGCCGTTGCGCGAGTTGGGCAGCACATGCGGCGCCGAGCTCATGTTCTCCTGGCCGCCGGCCACGATGAGCTCGGCATCGCCGAGGGCGACCGCCTGGGCGGCCAGCATGACCGCCTTCAGGCCACTGCCGCAGACCTTGTTGATCGTCATCGCCGGGGTGGCGTCGCCCAGCCCGGCCCGAATGGACGACTGACGGGCCGGATTCTGGCCTGCACCGGCAGCGAGCACCTGCCCCATGATCACTTCGTCAACGGCGTCGACCGGGATGTCGTGACGGGCGAGTAACGCACGAATGGTATGCGCGCCCAGCTCGGTCGCACCGATGCCGGCCAGGGTGCCGCCGAAGCGGCCGATGGCCGAGCGGCGGGGATGGCA
>DJIE01000241.1 GCA_002433465.1 Salinisphaera sp. UBA6602 | reverse complement strand
GCACGTTGCAGTTCGTGCTTAGGCTCTCGTGAAGGGGGCGACGTTGGCAATGGCGCGCCGGCGCGACCGATAGGCATATGTAAACGAAGAGGCTTGCTAGAATCGACCGGCGTAACAACGCGTCCACAGGCTATGGCTGTGGCCAATATGGTTGTACAATACACAAATGAATCGAGTGGCCTGGCTACTGGCGCCGAGCGCCGAAAACCTGTCGTTCGCGATTCGTTGCTGTATTTCGGTCGCGCTGGTGCTCTATCTTGCGTTCTGGCTACAGCTCGACAACGCCTACTGGGCGTTCATCAACGTCGCGATCCTTATCCAGCCGCTGCCGGGCTTTCTGGTGGTCAGGGCGTTTTCGCGCCTGCTTGGTACCTTCGTCGCCGGCATCGTATCGATTACGCTGATCGCGCTCTTTGCCCAGAGCTACACCCTGTTCTGTACCAGCCTGGTGCTCTGGGTGGGCTTGATGGTCTTCTGTGCGAGCCTGTTTCGAAACAACATGTCCTACGGCTTCGTGCTGGCCGGCTACGTGACGATGATCGTGGGCGTACGGGCAATGGGCGATCCGTCGACCGTATTCTCGGTGGCCGTGGCGCGTACCGCCGAAACCGCACTCGCCGCCGTCGTCGCTGCGTTCGTGAGTGTATTGCTCGCGCCGGGTACCACGGCGCGTAAGTATCGCGCGGCCCGTATCGATGCGCTCAAGGCCATCGGCGCCCAATTCAGGCGCATCGATCGCAAACCGCAGACAGGTGATGCGCAACAGGGCGATCCGGGCGATCCGAACACGCCGCACCCGCAGCTCCATGAGCTGGTCAATAAAACGCTGGCCCTGGAGCAAACGCGGCAATACGCGCGCTACGACGAGCCCGCTTTTGCCGAGTACGATCGACTGGCTCGTCGCCTCGACTACGAACTGTTGTCGCTGGTCAGCGCCATGGCGTCGCTGCAGGTCTATCTCGGCAAGTTCGGGGATCGTATCGACCGCACCCCGTTACAGCGTCTCGACGAGGCCGCAGCGCTGCTGGAAAAGGATCCGAACAATACGTCCGCGATCAAGCTGGCCTTCAGCAAGGCTTACAATGCGGTACTCACGAACGCCCGTGCCGATCGGGAGCACGATCGCGAGCGGTCGCTGGTGGACTGGGTAATCATCACGCGCGCGCTGGATCTTGCCAATCGCATGCGGGCTGCGGTCATCAAGCACGGCCTGCTGCTGGCCGAAAAGAAGAGCGTTCGCGATACGCCTCGGCGTACGGAATTCCAGACGCCTGTCTCGCTGCGGGAATCACTGCGTACCACCGCGCGTGCTGCCACCGCCATCGCGGTCGGCGCCGCCATCTGGGCGACCCACGACGAACCGGCGCTAAGCGGCATGATGGTGTTGCTGGCCGTGCTTACGACCTTGTTTGCGCTCGGTGACGACCCGGCCGGCGGTGCCAAAGGATTTGGTATAGGCGGCCTTTGTGCCGGGGTTGCCGCGTTCATAGCCAATTTCGCGTTGCTGCCCGCGGTTAACGGGTTCGTGATGCTGATGGTGGTGCTGATGCCGTTCGTGTTCGTGGCGAGCCTCGCCATGGCCACGCCCCAGTGGGCCCTGATTGGACGCATCAGCCTCGTGCAGTTTGCGCTACTGGTGAACCCGGCCAACGGCGCACGCCAGGATTTCGTGAGCTTTGCGGAAGCGTTCATGGGCGCGGAGCTCGCCGTGATTCTGGCGCTGGCGGCCTTTGCCATTATCCTGCCGGTCACGCCACGCGATCTGTTGCGCGAACGCCTGGCGGGCATGTTCGGTGAGCTTGCCAAAGGCTTTACCGGCTCGCGCGAGCGTTTTGAAACCCGCGTTTACGATCGCCTGCTGCGCTTACCGGTAGCCGCTGACCAGGGCCGCACCCATGTCAGCGCCCGGCAGGCGGCGTTCTCTGCGGTGAATATGGGTATCGAGGCACGATCGCTACGCCTACTGACGACCCGCGCCGGGTTCGACGATGCCATCCAGCAATCCGTGCATGAGGAGCTCGAAGAACTCGAGCGGATGTTTGCTCACGGCTATCCCCCGGTGAAGGACGTATTCGCCATGCAGACGCGGGCCAACGCGCTGGCCCAGCAGATGCTGAGCCAGGCGCTGTCGTTCACGCCAAGACTGCGTCTACGCCACGGCGTACGCGCCGCGGTGGCCGCGGAGTTGGTGGCCGCGGCGCTGGCCGACTACGGGCTAGCGCGCGAGAATGCCGACGGCACGGCTATTCGTCTGGGAGAGGCCGATCGTGTTGTCTGAGCAGATTGCATTCGGGGGCATTTACCTGCCGCTGTTTCTGGCGTTTCTCGCCGCGACCGGCTTGATCTATCTAGTGGTTCAACCGCTGTTGCTGCGCAGTCGTGCGCATCGGCTGTTCTGGCATCCGGCCCTGGCGGGTGCGGCGTTCTTCATCATTCTGCTGGCCAGTTTGAT
This sequence comes from Salinisphaera sp. UBA6602, assembly GCA_002433465.1. Classification (GTDB taxonomy): domain Bacteria; phylum Pseudomonadota; class Gammaproteobacteria; order Nevskiales; family Salinisphaeraceae; genus Salinisphaera. The sequence goes on along the minus strand of DJIE01000241.1, from coordinate 15,342 downwards.
GCTGGCGTTCGGGCCATGAACGCGCCGGTCGACGCGGTATAACGAGGTTTATCCAAGGTTTTCCTGAATGGCGAATTCGAAACGAGTTTTTGCGGTCACGCTACGCGTTATTGCCACGCTGACCGTCGTCGCGATCGCGGTGCTGCTGGGCTGGTTTGCCTGGCAGCACTACGTCTATGCGCCGTGGACGCGCGATGCGCGCGTGCAGGCCAACGTCGTCAATATCGCACCGGAAGTTTCCGGCACCGTGGGCCGGGTCGCGGTCGCCGACGACAGCTATGTCCACAAGGGGGATCTGCTGTTCGCGATCGAGCCGGTGCGTTTCGAAAACGCCGTGGCCGAAGCCCGCGCCGCACTCGAGCAGGCCAAGGCCCAGGAAAACTTCGCGAGGCGCAACGCGCGCCGGCTGGAACGCCTGCCGCGTGGCGGTGTATCGACCCAGGACCTGCAACAGGCCGAATCGGAAGCTGCCTCCGCGGCCGCCTCGGTCAGCCAGGCCGAGGCCCGTCTTGCCCAGGCAAAGCAGGATCTGGACTGGGCCACGGTACGCTCGCCGGTCGATGGCTATGTCACCCATCTGCTGCTCGACGAAGGCGACTATGCCACCCAGGGGCAATCGATGATGACGCTGGTCAACGCCGACACCTTTCGGGTGACCGCGTATTTCGAGGAAACCAAGCTTTCGCATATCGATATCGGCGATCCGGTGGATATCGATCTCATGGCCAGCCCCGAGCGGTTGCACGGGCGCGTCGCGAGCATCGGCCGCGGTATTGCGGTGGCCAACAACGCACCCGGTGAGCGCAACCTGCCCAACGTCGATCCGGTCTTTCAATGGGTGCGCCTGGCCCAGCGCGTGCCGGTCACCATCGACTTCAACTCCCGGCCGGATATGCGCGTGCTGACCGTGGGCCTGTCGGCCACCGTGCACGTACGCCCGGAGCAGGCGGATACGCAGCGCTCGACCTCGGCGAACGACAGTAATGACAGGCCAGTAGCCGCGCCCAGGCTGGAGAAAGCGCGGGCCGAAGGGCTGGCGCAGCCCGTCGATACCCCGGTTATGCGCGGCGCGGGCGGCTAGCGTCGGTCCGCCGGCGCGCTGGTCGCGACATCGTTCAGGCGGTCTACGCGCCGCAACGCCGGGAACAGCGCCATCCAGATGCCGACCACGGCGAGCGTGCCAACGCCGCCGAACACCACCGCGCCGACGGTGCCGAAAAGGGCCGCCGTCACGCCCGATTCGAATTCGCCAAGCTCGTTGGAGGCGCCGATGAAGAGCATGTTCACGGCGTTCACCCGGCCGCGCATGGCATCGGGCGTGGCCAGCTGGATCAGCGACGAACGCACGAACACGCTGATCATGTCGGCCGCGCCCATCACCATGAGTGCCGCGAACGACAGCACGAAGCTCGTCGAAACGCCGAATACGATGGTGGCCACGCCGAACACCGCGACCGCCGCGAACATTATCGCGCCGGCACGTCGTTCGAGCGCGTTGCGCCCGAGATAGATACCCATCGAAAACGCGCCGATCGCGACCGCACTGCGCAGCAGGCCCAGCCCGGCCGGGCCCACGTGCAGGATCTCGTGGGCATAGACCGGCAACAGGGCGGTCGCACCGCCCAATAACACCGCGAACAGGTCCAGCGAGATGGCCCCCAGGATGATCGGGCGGGTGCGTACATAGACGATGCCGGCGGTAAACCGTGCGAACGCGCTGGCACGGCTGGTATCGGCACGCACCGGCAGGCGCCGGCGAATCGAGGCAATCGCCAACGCTGCGCTGGCAAACAAGGCGGCACAGAGGCCGTAGGCAAACGCCGGTCCGGCCAGATAAACCCCGCCGCCGAGCGCCGGGCCGCCAATCACCGCGACCTGAAAGGCCGAGGAATTCCAGGCGATCGCCTTGGGCAGACGGCGTTCGCCGACCACCTGGGGCAGCAGGGATTGCATACCCGGACCGGCGAAGGCGCGGGCCATGCCGAACAGCACCAGCACGGCGAAGAAACCGACCGGCGACTCGGTGCCCGACAGGGTCAGTACCAGAAACAGCACGCCGGCTATCGCCTGCACCAGCCAACTCGCGGTCAGGATCAATCGTCGCGGCAGTCGGTCTGCGGCATCGCCGGCCGGTAATACCAGCAACGCCATGGGCAGGAACTGGGCGAGCCCGACCCAGCCAAGGGTGAGCGGGTCGCGGGTCATGGCATACAGCTGCCAGCCGACGACGACCGACTGAATCTGCGTCGCCAGTGTGGCCGTGATACGGCCGGCCAACAACAGCATGAAGGCGCGGTCGCGCAATACGCTGTCGGCGTCCAGGGTAAAGAATCCTGCCATAGTCGATGCATCCTACACCGACAGCGGCCTGGATGGTTCAGTCGTCGGGCGGGGCGTAGTGAATCGCCAGGATCTCGAGTTCACGCCGACCCTGCGGAAGCGCGATGTCGACGATATCGCCAAGACGCTTGCCGATCAGCGCACGGGCCACCGGCGAGTTCAGGCTGATGGCGCCGGTCGCTGCTTCGGTTTCGTCGGCGCCGACGATTCGGTATCGATGGTGGCTGTCATCTTCGTCCACCACATCGATCCAGGCGCCGAAGAATACCTTGTCCGGATCGTCGGGCGTGCTCTCGACCACGGTCAGCTCGTCCAGGCGTTTGCCGAGATAGCGGACCCGCCGGTCGATCTCGCGCAGCTCCTTCTTGCGATAGATATATTCGGCGTTCTCGGAACGATCGCCCTCGGCGGCTGCCGCGGACAGTTCGCGGGTGACGTGCGGGCGTTTTTCGCGCCAGAGATAATCCAGTTCGTCGGCCAGTCGCTGCCAGCCGGCGCGGGTGATGTAGTCGCGTTTCTTCGCTGCGGTCATGGCACCTATTGTACTTATGCCCGCCCCAGCCAGTGCGTCGGTCTTGTTCACCCGTTTTCAGGCCTTTGGATTGACCGGGTTCGCCGCCAACGGCGAACCCGCAAGCCTCAGGGATACGAGGGCCGAACCGATAATGGCGTGATCGCGCTACTGCGAATCGTTGTCGGGTTTGCCCACCACGTTGATCCGCATGCCATCGCGTCCGACCACCACAGGGCCGTCGTAGTCGCCGCGTACCGCGTCGATCCAGCTTTGTTCGGTCACTGACGGATCGTCGGCAGGCACCAGGTGGCTGAGCACCAGTTTCTTGACCCGCGCAGCCTGTGCTGCACGGCCGACCTGGGCGCCCGTCACGTGGTGCGACAGAATGGCTTTCGCCAGCGTGTCGCCGTTACCGATGCGTTGGGACAGCGCCTGTACGGCATCGGCGTTGACCATTTCGCTGACCATGATGTCGGCGTCTTTGGCGAACGCAGTGAAGCCATCCGGGAAAGAGTGCAGATCGCCGGTGAACACGATCGTCTTGCCTGCCACCTGAAAACGGTAGGCGAATGCTTCGCCATCGCCGAACGGCGGATGCGGTACACGCAGCGCCGATACCTTCATGCGGGCGTCGTCGACAACCGATCCGGCATCGATCTGGTGTACGTCGACGAGTTTGCGTGGGTCCGGTCGGCCTTCGTCGGCGACGCGCTTGTCGATATCGACCGAGAACATCTGCCACACCTTGTCGGTCATCGCCTGCATGCCGGTCGGCCCATAGACATCGATCGGCTTTTTCAAACCGGTGGCCCAGGCGTTCATCACCAGCGCGGGATAGTCGAGTACGTGATCGCTATGCAGATGGGTGATGAAGATCGAACGCAGATTTTTAAGACTCTGCCCAGCTTCGGCCAGACGCAGGCTCGCGCCGTAGCCGGCATCGATCATCACGATTTCATCGTCGACGATCAGCGCGCTCGACTGCGAAATACGCTTGGGCGTAAGCAGCGCCGGCCCGCCTTTCGTACCCAGCAGCAACAGTTCGACATTCGTGTCGCTTGCGTCCTGTGCCCAGGCGTTTGCCGGCAGCAGGCCGATGAGGCCCAGCAGCACCGCCACCGATAGGTGATAAACAAACCGATAACGCATTGTTTGAAACATCAAGACATCTCCTCTGGCACGGGCCTTATTTATTGTGTCGGTTGAAACCCTTGGGTGGGCCGTCGCGTCTAGCGGCGTGAAGCGCCAGGCTCGAGCAGGATCGGCTTGAAGAACGCAGCCAGCTCGTCGGTCGCGCCCAGCGGCAGCACGTGAGCAACGTACTGGTCGGGCCGTACGATCACCAGCGCGCCCTTGGCGGGGTCGATACCGCGCCGCTCGAAAATATCGGCTGCCGGGTCGAGAGCGAACACGTTTTCGTAGTCCACCAGCTCGAAAGGCCCGGTACGCGGCATGAAAGCCTTGGGCACGGTTTCGATGGCCACGTCGGCATGCGCCTGCGGATAAACCACTTTCACATCGAAGATATTGTTGGTGTCGCGGTCTTTCGGCGTATACGCCACGACCGGCGACCGGGGCGAGCTGGTAAGCCAGTCGGCCCAGTCCGCCAGCGCCGTGTCGGAGCCGGCGGCCTGCGAATCGGCGAACACGTAGATCCGCCAACGACCGTCGGCGCGGGCCTGGTGACCCAGCTGCAGCGGGTTGGCATCGCATACGCGCACCACCGGTGCGGACTTGAAGCGTTTGCCGATCGGAAAACCGCTCGCCAGTGCCTGATAGGTGGTTTCGCCGGTAATCAACGACGGCTTGTATTCGGTCATGAAGCCGGCCGGAAACTCGGCGGTCTTGACGTAGAAATCCTCGAGCTGGCCGGGGTCGTCGAAGTCCTCTTCGCGGGTGGCCATCAGCGTCGACCATTCGCGGTCGAAGTCGATGAGGTTCTGGGCGACTTCCTGTCGTTCCTCGGAATAGGTGTTGAGCAAGGCCGCCGGGCTGCGGCCATCGACCACGTAGCCGAGTTTCCAGCCCAGATTGAAGCCGTCCTGTATCGAGACGTTCATGCCCTGGCCGGCCTTGGCGCTGTGGGTGTGGCAGGCATCACCGGTGATCAGCACGTTCGGCGTCTGGGTGGCCGGGTCATCGACGTCGTCGAACTTGTTGGTCAGCCGATGGCCGACTTCATACACGCTGTAGCGGCCGATGTCGCGTATGTCGATCGAGTAGGGATGCAGGATTTCGTTGGCCTTGGCGACCGTCTGTTCGAGGGATGTCTCGCGGATGCTGCGGCTGGCATCGTCGGTGGCGACTTCGCCCAGGTCCACATACATGCGAAACAGATGCCCGCCCTCGCGCGGAATATGCAGGATATTGCCGCCGGCCTTGGACTGGATGATGCACTTCTTGCGGATATCCGGAAAATCGCTCACTGCCAGGGCATCGACCACGCCCCAGGCATGGGCGGCCTGCTGACCGCGCATTTCGCGCCCGATCGCCTTGCGTACCTTGCTATGCGCGCCGTCGCAGCCGACCAGATACTTGGCGCGTACCGTGCGCTGTTCGCCTTCGCGCCCTGCCGCCGTATAGCGCAGCGTGACGGTGAGCGGATAATCCGGGTCGCCGTCGTTCTCGACGTTGACGAACTCGATGCCGTAATCGGGCGTGATGCGCGCCGGCGAGTTTTGCATGAACTCGACGAAATAATCCTGTACGCGCGCCTGGTTGACGATCAGGTGCGGAAACTCGCTGATGCCCTGCGGATCGTCGACCGGCACCGATGCGCGTGCGATATGCGATGGCTTGTCCGGGTCCGGACGCCAGACCGCCATTTCCGTGATGCGATAGGCTTCTTCGGTAATCGCGCCGGCAAATCCGAAGGCCTGAAAGGTCTCCACGCTGCGGGCCTGAATGCCATCCGCCTGACCGACTTCGAGACGATGCGGGCGGCTCTCGATCAAGCGCGTATTGACGTTCGGGAACTGCGACAGCTGAGCCGCAGCGGTCACGCCGGCGGGGCCCGCGCCGACGATCAGCACATCGATCTGGTCGGGCAGATCGTCCGGGCGGTCGATACCGACACCGGCCGCGGGTTCGACTTTCGGGTTGCCCGAGACATAACCATGATGGTGAAACTGCATTGGTGCATCTCCTCAGACGGCGGCTCTTCTGCAAGAAGAATTTTTTTATGCTGCAGAAAGCGGCGTTTTGAGTCGTCTCGCACGACGACTTGTATAAGTGTTCTAGTCGTTCTTGTAAGTGGCACGAAGCTGGCGCGCCGAATTGACCAGCAGCCCTACATCGCTGCCCACGGCGACAAACGTCGCGCCGAGTTCCAGGCAGCGGCTGGAAAAGTCATGGTTCGACGACAGCATGCCGGCCGGTTTGCCGGCGGCCACGATGCGATTTACCGCGTCTTCCACGGCCTGGCGCACATCGGCATGGGTCGGATTGCCGCGATGGTCCATGTCGGCGGCCAGGTCGGCCGGGCCGATGAACACGCCATCGACGCCGTCCACGGCCAGGATGTCGTCCAGCGCAGCCAGTCCGGCCTGCGACTCGATCTGCAGCAACAGGCAGATCTGTGCGTCGGCTTCATCCAGATAGCCAGTGTAGGTGTTGTAGCCCGAAGCGCGCGCCAGCGCCGCGCCGATACCGCGCTTGCCGGCCGGCGGATACGTCACCGACGCCACCGCGGCGCGGGCCTGCTCGGCCGATTCGATCATCGGTACGAGCAGTGTCTGGGCGCCGATATCCAGCATCTGCTTGATGGTCGCGCGATCGTCGTCTTTCACACGGACCACCGGCTGCGAGCGTGTATCGCCCATGGCGCGCAGCTGTGCGAGCACGTCGCGCAGGCCGTTCGGGCCGTGTTCGCCGTCGATCACCAGCCAGTCGAAACCGGTATGCGAGCAGATTTCGGCCACGGTCGGGTCGCCACAGGCCACCCAGAGGCCGATCTGGGCGTCGCCCTGGGTCAGTCGCTGCTTGAATGTATTGATGGGTACGGACATGACGAACCTATTCGAAGTCGATATGCACCTGACCGAACGCGCCGAAATCGGCCGCGATTTCGGTGCCGGCCGGGCATTCGATCGGGCTGATGAAAGAGCCGGAGAGCACGACATCGCCTGCGTTCATGCGCTGGCCATAGGTGTGCATGCGCCGTGCGAGCCAGACCAGGCCGTCGACCGGGTCGTCGAGCACGCCGGCGCCCAGGCCGGTCGCCACGGTTTCGCTGTTCTTCTTGACGATGGCACCGACCCAGCGCAGATCGAAAGCATCCGGCGCATGGCGTGCCTCGCCGAGCACGATGCCGGCATTGGCGGCGTTGTCGGCGACCGTGTCGAAAATACGGCGACGCTGGCCGGTTTCCGGATCGGCACGCAGAATGCGCGTATCCAGGATCTCGAGGGCGGGCACCACATAGTCTGTCGCGGCCAATACGTCCTCGCGGCTGACGTCGCCTTCCAGCGGTGCTTTCAGCACGAAGGCGATTTCGGCTTCTACACGCGGCTCGATATAGCGGTTGTTCGGCACCTGCGCGCCGCTTTCGAACAGCATGTCGTCGTAGAGCACGCCGCTGTCGGGTGTTTCGATGCCCAGCGCGTCCTGCATGACTTTCGAGGTCAGCCCGATCTTCCAGCCAAGGATATGCCGGCCGGCATCGAGCTTCGGCTGCATCTGTGCGGTCTGGATCGCATAGGCATCGTCGAGCGTCATGTCCGGGTGGGCGACCGACAACAGGCCGATCTGGCGCCGCTCGGCCTCGGCGGCCAGCAGGGCCTGGGCCGCGGCATCGATCTGGGCGTCGTCGAGGGTCATTGTTCGTCTTCCACGTGGTTGGACAGAACGCCCACGCCTTCGGCCTCGACTTCCACCACATCGCCCGGCTTGAGCCAGACCGGCGGGTCGAGTCGGGCGCCCGCGCCCGTGGGCGTGCCGGTCACGATCACGTCGCCCGGCTTGAGCGTGGTGAAGGTCGAGATATAGGAAATCAGATATTTGAAGCCGAACATCATGCGCGAGGTGCGGTCGTTCTGGCGCACTTCGCCGTTCACGCGCGTGGTCAGCTCGATATCGGCGATCTGGCTTCCATCCTCGAACGGGACGAGCCAGGGGCCGATGGCGCCGGTTCGGTCGAAGTTCTTGCCCTGGGTGACGTTGAACTTGGCATGACGTACCCAGTCGCGGATCGTGCCTTCGTTGCACAGCGTGACGGCGGCGACATGATCGAGTGCGGCGTCTTCGGGGATGCGCCGACCTTCACGGCCGATAACCAGTACCAGCTCGCCTTCGTAGTCGAGTTTTTCCGATTCCGGCGGGCGCACCACGGCCTGGCCGTGGCCCACGAAGCTTTCCGGGAACCGAATGAAGATCGAGGGGTAGGGCGGCAGTTCCTGGCCGTCCTTGTATTCGGCGTTGCGATCCGGGTAGTTCACGCCCACGCAGATGATCTTGCCGGGGTTCGTGACCGGGATATCGAACGCGACGTCGTCGAGGCCAAAATCCGGCGACCGCCCGGCGGCCGATTCGGCCAGCTGGCCGAGCGCGCCGGCGGCGATGGCATCGTCGAGCGTGGCCCACTGTGCGCCGTGGATGGCGCCCAGGTCGACGATGCCGCCCTCGACGACGGCACCGTAGCTGCGTCGGTTCTGGTGAACAAAGCTTGAAAGACGTGGCCGTGTGATTTCAGACATGGGGCATCCCCTTGTTGGGTTGCGATGACGCCGGCGGGCGTTGCCGCTGCCGGCCGGCGTAGGTGGACCGTTCGAGTCTTATTCCTGGTCGAGCCTCGGAATAGGCCGGTCGTCGGTGGCCAGTGCGATGTTCTTGGTTTCCATATAGAACTCGAACGAGTAATCGCCGCCGTCGCGGCCGATGCCCGAGTCCTTCATGCCGCCGAACGGGGCCGGCAAATGGCGCACGTTCTGCGAGTTCACCCAGATCATTCCGGCGTCCATCTTTTCGGTGAAGCGCAGGGCACGGGTCATATCGCGTGTCCAGACATAGCCGGCCAGGCCGTAGTCCACCCCGTTGGCCAGCTCCAGCGCTTCGGCTTCGTCAGCGAAGGGAATGGCGGTCAACACGGGCCCGAAGATTTCTTCCTGTGCGATACGCATGGAAGCGCGGGCGTTGGTGAACAGCGTCGGTTTTACGTAGCAGCCGTTGGCCAGATCACCGTCGGTGACTTTTTCGCCGCCGGTGGCAATCGTTGCCCCTTCCTGCTGTGCGATCTCGAAATAGGAACGCACTTTTTCTTCATGCGAGGGGTGAATCAACGGGCCGATGACCGTGGCCGGGTCCAGCGGATGGCCGACCTTGATCTTCGCAGCACGCTCGGCGAGCTTGGCCACGAATGCGTCGTGCACGGATTCTTCGATGAGTACCCGGCTCGACGAGGTGCAGCGTTCGCCGTTCAGGGAATAGATCATGAACAGCGCGGCATCGGCCGCGCGATCCAGATCGGCATCGGCAAACACCACGACCGGATTCTTGCCGCCCAGCTCGAAATGCACCCGTTTCAAGGTGGCAGCACCCTGGCCGAGGATCATCTGTCCGGTACGGCTTTCGCCGACAAAGCCGATGGCCTTGATGTCGGGATGTTCGGTGAGTGCCTTGCCGGCGTCTTCGCCGAAACCGTTGACCGTGTTCCATACGCCCTTGGGCAGGCCGGCGTCTTCGGCGATTTCCACCAGCAGACGCGCGGTCAGCGGCGAAAACTCGGCCGGCTTGTGCACGACGGTGCAGCCGGCGGCCAGTGCCGGGGCGATCTTCCACGTCGACAGCATGAACGGCGTGTTCCACGGCGTGATCAGGCCGACCGGACCGATCGGCGTACGCGTGGTGATATTGATCTGGCCCGGTGCTTTCAGCGACTGGCCATCGCGGGCGCCGGGCGCCCGGTCGGCGAAGAAGCGGAAGTTCGCCGCGCCGCGCAGGGCTGCCTTGGACATGAAGCGAAACGCCTGTCCGGTGTCCATGCATTCGACCAGCGCGATCTCCTCGGCACGGGCTTCGATGGCGTCGGCCACCTTGTGCAGGATCTTCTTGCGCTCGCCGCCTTCCATATCGCGCCAGGCGCCAAAGGCCGCCTTGGCCGCCTTGGCCGCACGGTCGATATCTTCGGCGCCGCCACGGGCGACATCGGCCAGCTTGGACTGATCGACCGGCGAGATCGTTTCGAACGTCTTGCCGCTCGCGGCCGGTACGGATTGCCCGTCGATATGGTTGGATACGCCGTCCTGGCGAAAACGGGCCAGATAGGATTCGGCTTTATCGAGATTGTCTTGGAATGAGGCCATGACAGCTCCGGGCTAGGACTGGCCGCGCAGGCGCGGGTGAATGGCGTTCTTCTTCCAGCTCAGCTCGCGCGATATCTGGCGAACCTCGAGCGACAGGCAGAAGTGCGGGGAATCGAACAGTTCGGCGAGCTCGGCCTGAAGACAGGCGAATAGCGCCTCGCCGATCTGCTGGCGGTCGCTTTCGCTGCGGCCTTCGCCGATACGAAGCGAGGCATCGAGGAAAGCGTTCTCGGGCAGTTCGTCGGCCACCGAATAGTGGTCGCAGCGCAGCGTGCGTACGCGAATGGCGCCGGGTTCGAAGAAGCCGGTGTCCAGCAGGGTGGCGTTCAACCGGCTGCACAAATGGGCCAGGTCGACGCGATCGGCCAGGTTGGCCGAATACTCCATGCACAGATGAGGCATGAGCGTTTCTCCTCTTGTTGTTTTATTTATCATGTTAAATAAAACAACAGGCGTCAACCGTGCGTCAAGGCAGGCTTGGGTATGACGACTTCTGTGACAGGCGGGCGGCCTGGTCCGCAGCCCGCCGCGTGCCCCATGCGCCCTATCGGTGCTTGCAGCAAAAGCCCGGCGCTATGCGCAGAGCCGAGTGCCTCACTCCATTTCGACGAGTTCGTTGAGCATGTCGATCAGGGTGGCGACACGCTCGCTGCCGAACTGGTCTTCCAGAGCGCGATAGATCGCCACGCTCTCCGGCGTGATCTCGCTGACGATGCGATAGCCCTGATCGCTCAGGCGCAGCTGCACCCGGCGGGCATCGTCTGGGCACCGTTCGCGGATGAGCGTGCCCTGTTTTTCCAGGGTCTTGATGATGCGCGACAGGCTCGACGCGAAAATACAGGCCCGCCCGGAAATCTCGGTGGCATCGAGCACGCCTTCTTCGGCGAGTACGCGCATCACCCGCCATTGCTGTTCCGAAATACCGTGGGCGTTGAGCATCGGCCGAAACCGCGCCATCACCGACTCGCGTGCGCGCAGCAGCGTCATCGGCAGGGCGTGCCGGGTTTCAAGCGGATGGCGGTTGTAGTTTCTCTGGCGTGCGGGGTTACGTGTCTGGCTCATCGGCCGGCGTCTCGATGTCGTCTGGATTGATGCACCGGCCCGCATGCGATCGATGCGTCGAACGCGCATATCGAGCCAGCGCCCGGTGGGGCGGCATCGTTGCGCGGATTCCAAGCCGGCCGGCACAGCAGGCTTGTTTTTATTGTGCATCAAGCCGGTGGCATGGCCTAGCAGGCCACGCGACAAACCACCGGGTACACGTGCGCGGGCACGAGGCGAGCCTATCCGAACCGGTCGCGGGCTTGAAGTGCCCTAGAGCTGATGGCCGAGCTTGTACTCGCCGTCGTCGTCCTTGTCGTTCTTGCGTGTATAGGAGAAGCCGTCCGCGCCGATGGTGACCGCCATTTCGGAGCTGTCGGTGCGTGCGACGAGCGGCTGCAGGTTGCCGTCGAGGTCGAGGACTCGCGATGCTTCCGTATACCAGGACGGCACGACGGCATGGCCCCACCAGTCGCGGCGCTGGTTGTCGTGTACGTCCCAGGTGATGACCGGGTTGTCGGGGTCGCCGGTGTAATAGTCCTGGGTATAGATCTCGATGCGGTGCCCGTCCGGGTCACGCAGGTAGAGATAGAACGCGTTCGAAACCCCGTGGCGCCCGGGGCCGCGTTCGATACGATCGGACAGCCGCAAGGCACCGAGCTTGTCGCAGATATGCAGGATGTTGTGCTTTTCGTGGGTGGCGAAGGCGATGTGATGCATGCGCGGACCCTCGCCACCGGTCATGGCCGTGTCGTGTACGGTGGATTTGCGCCGCATCCAGGCCGCATAGACGGTCTGGTGTTCGTCCTGAATATCCTCGGTGACACGAAATCCCAGGTCCTGCATGAACCGGGTCGCGCGTGGCACGTCGGGTGTGACCTGATTGAAATGGTCCAGGCGCACCAGCGCGCCGGCACTGTGCAGGTCATAGCGCCAGGCCAGGCGTTCGACGTGTTCGATGTCGTAGAAGAATTCGCAGGGGAAGCCGAGCGGATCCTGTACTCGTACCGAATCGCCCACGCCGCGAACGAAGCCTTCCTTGCGCCGCTCCACGCGGCAGCCCAGCTCGGTATAGAAGGCCACCGCCTTATCCAGCTCGGCCGGGGATTGCACCCGATACGCAAAAGCCGCGACCGCCGGGTCGGGGCCCTGGCGCAGCACCACGTTGTGGTGAATGAATTCTTCCGTGGTACGCAGATAGATCGTGTGTTCGTCTTCCGCGGTGACGACCAGGTTCAGCACATCGACATAGAACGCCCGCGATACGGCCAGATCGGATACCACGATCTCCATATAGGCACAGCGCAAGATTTCCGGTGGCGGTGCCGTCGGCGTGGGTACTGGATTATCCGTCGGCACAAACGCTTCGGCGGACACATAAAAACCCGCAGATGTCAGGGTCTTTTCGCTCATCTGATATCTCCTCATCGCAAGACATGCCGCTCGACGCCGCGGGCGAACGACTTATTGTTGTCGGTTTCGGCGCGGTGTGACGCTCACCACGGGCGTGATCGTCTACCGGCTCCGAGCTGGTGGCCCATGCGTCTACTACCGCAGCGGATCAACATTCGACTTGTATTGTTTAGCATGTTAAGTAATGGTGTAGGTGTCAAGCGATCGGCGGTGGCTGCAGGGCCGGCCACGCGACCGAGACCTCGGCCGCTGTTGCTGCAGGTCAGGTATGGGTACCGAGGTTTTCGGACTGCACGGACAATGCCGATGCATTCGATCAACGGCCTTTATTGATACGTGCCTATTGCCAGTGGCTTAAGTTTTGAATTGAGTTCGAGTTTTTCGGTCGCCGTATTGGCAGCGGTATCTTTTTGTTTTGAAAATTAAAAAAATAATTGCTTTATTTATTCTGCGTGTAGCATGCGTCTAATTTTTAAAAATGATACCTGTTGATGGCCGATTGGTTTGATGTAGTATCGGTTTAAGAGGTCGCGCGGCGCCGTCACGAAGCGCTTGCGGAGCGACCCCGTCGTGGCCGGTTTATCGCGGCGACGGCAAGCAAGATCAATAAGCCCGAACGCGATGACGTATCGGGCACTGCCGGCAAAGCCGGTGCGAGTACGAGAGAGGAGAAAATCAGTGAAAGCGACCGAACGCGGGCGCGCCGTGCATGCGCTCGACGGCGGATATGCGGGCTCATCGATCGGCGGTGGCGTTTTCGTCGCGGCCTGTGATCGCAGCGACGGGCAGGCCTGCCATGTTCGCTGAGTTCATGCAGTATCTCTTTTCGGGCCTGACCGCGGGCTCGACCTATGCGCTTGTCGCGCTGGGTTTCACCATCATCTACAACGCCAGCCATATCATCAATTTCGCCCAGGGCGAGTTCCTGATGATCGGCGGGCTGGGTTCGGTCATGCTCATGCAGTACGGCCTGCCCATGCCGCTGGCGATTGTCGGCGCGATCGTGCTGGCGGTGCTGGCCGGCATCCTGATCGAAAAACTCGCACTCGAACGCGCCGCGACCAACGATATCGTGCCGCTGATCATCATCACGATCGGCGCATCGCTGTTTCTGCGCGGCGGTGCCCAGTTCTTCTGGGGCAAGTCGATTCATGCCCTGCCGGCATTCACCGGCAATACGCCCATCGATATCGCCGGTGCCACCATTCTGCCGCAGAGCCTGTGGGTGCTGGGCGTCGGCGCGGTGGTGGTCTGCGCGCTGGCCTGGTTTTTCAAGCGCACCCTCACCGGCAAGGCCATGCTGGCGGTATCGCATAACCCCAACGCCGCGCGCCTGGTCGGCATCAACCCGCGTTTCATCCTGATGCTGTCGTTCGCGCTGGCCGGCGCGCTCGGCGCGGTCGCCGGCGCCGTCGCGGCCCCGATCACCCTGACCGCCTACGACATCGGCGTAATGCTCGGGCTGAAAGGCTTCGTGGCGGCGGTGCTGGGTGGTCTCGGCAGCCCGGTGGGGGCCGTTGTGGGCGGCTTGCTGCTTGGCATCATGGAGGCCTTCACCGCCGGCTATATCTCGTCAGAATACAAGGACGCGGTGCCGTTCGTAATCGTGCTGCTGGTGTTGTTCCTGCTGCCCAGCGGCCTGTTCGGCTCGCGTGCGACGGAGCGGGTCTGATGGGCATGCTCAAGCGTATTCCACGCCCGGGGCTGATCGTGCTGGCGCTGATTCTGGCCGCCGCGCCGCTGGTGTTTTCCAACCCTTACCAGTACGACGTGGCCATTCATGTGCTCATCAACGCCATGGTCGCGGTCGGGCTGAACCTGTTGATGGGTTATGCCGGTCAGATCAGCCTCGGCCATGCCGGTTTCTTCGGACTCGGTGCCTACGTCACGGCCGTACTCAGCGCCAACTACGGCTGGCCGGTCTATCTGTCCATGCCGGCCGCGCTGGTCGTGGTGGCGCTGCTTGCGTTCGTGGTGGCACGCCCGATTCTGCGCCTGTCCGGTCATTATCTGGCCATGGCCACGCTGGGGCTCGGCATTCTCATTTCTATCGTGCTGCGTACCGAGGCCGGTATCACCGGCGGGCCGGACGGCATGATGGCGCCGCCGCTGTCGATCGGCGATACCAACCTTTACGACGAGCGCTACTGGTATGCGCTGATTGCGGTATTGCTGCTGGCGACCGTCTGGCTGGCGTTGAACCTGATCGACTCGCCCGTCGGGCGGGCGCTGCGGGCGGTGCACGGCTCGGAGGTGGCTGCCGAGGTGGTGGGTGTGCATACGCTCGGCTACAAGGTGCTGATTTTTGTCGTATCGGCGGTGCTGGCGGCCCTGGCGGGTGTGCTCACGGCCCACTACTCGGGCTTCGTGACGCCGGATCTGGCCAACTTCATCTACTCGATCGAGTTCGTGACCATGGTGGTGCTCGGCGGCATGGCCTCGACCTACGGCGCGATCGTGGGCGCGGTCATTCTGACGTTGCTGCCGCAGTTTCTGACCGGGGTCGATGATCTCGAGGTGATGATTCTGGGCGCGATCCTGATGGTGGTGGTGATCTTCATGCCCACGGGGCTGGTGCCCACGCTGGCACGGCTGGTGCCGGGAGGCCGGCGATGAGCGCGATTCTCGAATGCCGCGAGCTGACCAAATCGTTCGGCGGCGTCGATGCCGTGGCGGATCTGTCGTTCACGGTCGATCGCGGCCATATCCATTCGATCATCGGCCCCAACGGCGCCG